>DATANP010000357.1:0-8932 GCA_036266195.1 Thermoanaerobaculia bacterium
CGGTACGACCTGGAGTCAGCAGGCCTACTTAAAAGCCTCCAACACTCAGTCGATCGATTATTTCGGCAGCAGCGTGGCGATCTCCGGAGACACAGTGGTCGTTGGGGCTTATTACGAAGACAGCAACGCCACGGGGGTCAATGGCGACCAAGCCAATAATGCAGCCGCAAACTCGGGGGCTGCCTACGTTTTCGTCCGCAACGGTACGACTTGGAGTCAGCAGGCCTACCTAAAAGCCTCCAACACCGGGATGGACGATAATTTCGGCAGCAGCGTCGCGATCTCCGGAGACACGGTGGTCGTCGGGGCTAATCTCGAGGACAGCAACGCCACGGGGATCAATGGCGACCAAGCCAACAACGCGGCCGCAAACTCGGGGGCTGCCTATGTTTTCGCCCGTAGCGGCTCAACCTGGAGCCAACAAGCCTACCTCAAGGCCTTCAACACCGATACGGGCGACCAATTCGGCAGCAGCGTGGCGATCTTTGCGGGTACAGTGGTCGCAGGGGCTTATCGCGAGGACAGCAATGCCACCGGAGTCAATGGCGACCACTCCAACAACGCGGCCGCAGACTCGGGGGCTGCCTATGTTTTCGCCCGTAGCGGCTCAACCTGGAGTCAGCAAGCCTACCTAAAAGCCTCCAACACGAGCGGCCAATTCGGCGCCAGCGTGGCGATCTCCGCGGGCACAGTAGTCGTCGGGGCTATAGGCGAGCAAACAGCCTATGTCTTCAGCCCGCAAGCGGACTCGCTCAATTCGCTGACGGTGAGTCTGGCCGGAGCAGGCAGCGGGACGGTGACGAGCTCGCCGGCCGGGATCAACTGTGGAGCGGACTGCAATCAGACATACAACTACAACATGTCGGTGACGCTGACAGCGACGCCGGCTGTGGGCTCTGTGTTCAGCGGCTGGAATGGAGCATGCAGCGGAACAGGCACTTGCACCGTGGCGATGACACAGGCACAGACCGTGACAGCAACGTTTGCGATCGCGACCTATACACTTACCGTAAGCCAGGCAGGAGCGGGCAGCGGCACGGTCACGAGCTCGCCAGCCGGAATCAACTGTGGAACCGACTGCGATGAGGCGTACAACTACAACACTTCGGTAACGCTAACGGCGACAGCTTCAACGGGCTCCGTTTTCAGCGGCTGCAGCGGAGCCTGCAGTGGAACTGGCACTTGCACCGTGGCGATGACACAGGCTCAGGCTGTGACTGCAACGTTTTCGATCGCGACTTATTCGCTGACGGTAAGCCGGGCCGGAGCTGGCAGCGGCACGGTGACGAGCACGCCAGCCGGAATCAACTGCGGGGCGGACTGCAATGAGGTGTATAACTACAACACTTCGGTAACGCTAACGGCGACACCTTCAACGGGCTCTGTCTTCAGCGGCTGGGGTGGAGCGTGTAGCGGAACGGGCACTTGCACCGTGGCGATGACACAGGCGCAGGCTGTGACGGCAACGTTTTCGATCGCGACTTATTCGCTGACGGTAAGCCGGGCCGGATCCGGCAGCGGCACGGTGACGAGCACACCCACTGGAATCAACTGTGGAACTGATTGCGACGAGGCGTATAGTTACAACACCTCGGTGACGCTGACCGCTACGACCTCATCTGTTCTCTCCGGCTTCACGGGTTGGAACGGCGCCTGTACGGGTACTGGGAGCTGCGTCGTCACCATGAATCAGGCGAAGTCGGTCACTGCGACCTTCGAGGACAAGGGGCGGGACTTCTATACGATACTCCCTCCTTGTCGGGTCTTCGACTCACGGATCACCGGCCCTCAGTTGACCTCACAGGTTTCTCGGATCATCAGCATCGCTGGAAACTGCGGAGTGCCAGCCACGGCGAAAGCGGTTTCGCTGAACGTCACCGCGATCGCAGCTCCCGGAGATGGTTTCATTACCCTCTATCCAGGAGACATCGCCTTGCCGGGGACTTGGTCGATTGCGTTCCCTGCCTCGCTCAACCGCGCGAACAACGCTGTCATTCCACTCGCCTGGAACGGGAACGGCACGTTGGCGGCCGTAGCTGTAATAACAGGCGGCGGAACCATGGACATGGTCTTGGATGTAAACGGCTACTTCGAATAGCAGCTATTCTCCCAGGGCCTTCCAAAACAAGGGAGGCCCTGGGATGGCCTGGAATAGCGAAGCTGCGGAAAGAGGCAGAGTTTCGGAGATTGTGGCTTTTCAGGGGATCAGAAACCTTGGGGGCCAGGAACCGGTTTCCAGGGGCTGAAGGAGATTGGTCGCTCCCTCGGAAACTTCCCTTGACACTGTTGAGCCCCTTCTCTATCCTCAAGATCCAACCTGAATCCTCCAGGGAACTCAGCCGCCCCTGGAACTGAAACGGCAGGCTGTCGCGAGTGTACCGATGCCAAGTGTGTGGTGGAGTTGCTCCCGCAAACACTTCCGCAATTCGTCAGGTCGTTGAGACGCGCAGGCGGAAGTATCCGTTCCGAGAGAAGGTCAACCCGTTCCGAAAAGACGGCAGGACGAAGAGGACTGACGATCCGGGAGGAGTCGGCTTCGAGATCGTGCGTGAAATCCTGATCTGCCCGGCGTGCGCCGAGTTGCCTGCCAGGCAGAGCATCGACGTATCCAATCCTCCTGCCCTGGCGGCCTGAGCCGTCGGGGGGACCGGTAGCCAAGGACCTCTCAGCATGGCTGGGGGAGGTGTGTCCTGAAAACCGCCGGCGAGGCGCCGGCGGTCCCAGGCCACTCACGCTTGAGCCGGGGGCAGCCCCCTGGGACCGCCGGCGCCCTCGCCGGCGGTTCTTACCTTGCCTCCTACCGCCGGAAAGCACTGCTCCACCGCCAGTCTTCCCGACGGCCAACCAATCCCGCCTTGACCGGATTGTTCTCGATGTAGTTGACGGCACTCGAGAAATGCCGGTCATCCCGAATGAATCGATCGAAATACTCCCGGAACCAGAAGTCGCCGGATCGTCCAAGAATCCGGTTCGCCTCGTGGGCCGTGAACGACTTCCACGCGTGGACGACATCACCCAGGCTCCAGCCCTCCCAGGTTTCTATCAAAGTATGAATATGGTTGGGCATCACGCACCACGCGCTCAGTCGATAACGCTGCCCGTCAAAAACGAGAAGCGTCTCTTCTACAGTGGCCGCAATCCGATCGTCGCGAAGCCAGCACGCGCCATAGCCCGCGTCCTCATATTTGGAGACGAGCCGCCGCAGCTTGACCTCGCGGGGATCCGAGGCCGGAAGGTTCTCCTGCCATCTCAATTCGGTCTTCCAGCCCTCGACCACCGCTTTCGGGAGAGCATCGTGCAATCGAAGCGTAAGAAACTGGACCACAAGAGGCTGGTCGAAGTGAGGAAGGTAACCGCGGGACCGCCAAGGCTCCGCCTTCGATCCCCCTGGGACCGCCGGCGCCTCGCCGGCGGCCGGCTTTTTGGATATCTCGTTGGCGCGTGTGTTCTCGATACTCGGTAGTCTATCTCAGGAAAACCGCCGGCGAGGCGCCGGCGGTCCCAGGGGGACTTGGTGTGCGCCCGGAACAGGTCCCGGCTTCTCGCTCTACGGCACGCTCAGCACGAGCTTGCCGATCGTCCGGCCGGATTCGATCTGGGTATGGGCCTCGCGCAGGGTCTCCGAGCTCAGCGGGCCGCCGACTTCGCGCAGCGTATGGCGCAGGGTGCCGTCTTCGAAGAGGCCCGCCGCCTGGTTCAGGATCTCGTGCTGGGCCTCCATGTCCGGCGTCTGGTACGTGGACCGCGTGAACATGAGCTCCCAGCAGAGCGCCACGCTCTTGGCCTGGAAGGGGTTGATGGGGACGGGGTTTCCCCCTTTGACGCCCACGATCAGACAGACCTTTCCCTGCGGCCGCACCGTGTCCGCCATGTTCTGAAGGTGCTCCTCGGTGTTGGCGGCGCAGAGGATGTAGTCCGCCTCGCCGGCGCCGATCCGCTGGAGCTCGTCTTTGAGGGGCACGCGGTGGTTGACCACCTCGTCCGCGCCCATCTCGCGGCACCAGGCCTCCGTCTCCGGACGGGAGGCGGTGGCGATCACTCGCAGCCCGGCAACCCGCTTCGCGATCTGGATCGCGATCGAGCCGACCCCGCCGGCACCCGCGATGACGAGCAGGGTCGCTGCCGGACGGCTCCCGGCGGCGGCAGGGAGGGGCACTCCCATGCGGTCGAAGAGCGCCTCCCAGGCGGTGAGTGTGGTGAGAGGCATCGCCGCGGCTTCCTCGAAGGTCAGGTTGCGCGGCTTGCGGCCGACGATGCGCTCGTCGACCAGGTGGTACTCGCTGTCGCACCCCTGGCGGATGATGCTTCCCGCGTAGTAGACCTCGTCGCCGGGGGAGAACAGCGAGACGCCCTCGCCGGTCGCCTCGACGATCCCCGAGGCATCCCAGCCGAGGATTTTGGGCTCGGTCTCCATCTTGTCCTTGGGGGCCCGGACCTTGGTATCCACGGGGTTGACCGACACCGCCCTGACCCGGACGAGAAGGTCCCGCCCCCGCGGCTCAGGCTTGGGGACCTCCAGATCGATCAGGCTCTCCGGATCTTCAATCGGCAGGTACTTGTAGAGTCCGACGGCTCTCATCGCTCCCTCTCTGGAAGGTTTGGCGCGCTTCCTCTCGCGCCCTGGCGGATGTTACCGCGGACCAGGAGCGCGTTCCACGCTCTCCTGGTCCGGTCTTGATCGAGACGACGGCCGGTTTCTCCATCCGGCGTCTCGCCGGAAGCTTCCAACGAGACGTTGGATGCATCCAATGAGCCGTTGGATGCATCCGGAGAGACGTTGGATCGAGACGACGGCCGGTTTCTCCTTCCGGCGAGCCGCCGGAAGCTTCCAACGAGCCGTTGGATGCGTCCAATGAGCTGTTGGATGCATCCGGAGAGACGTTGGATCGAGACGACGGCCGGTTTCTCCTTCCGGCGAGCCGCCGGAAGCTTCCAACGAGACGTTGGACGCATCCAATGGGCCGTTGGATGCATCCGGAGAGACGTTGGATCGAGACAGCGGCCGGTTTCTCCATCCGGCGAGCCGCCGGATGCTTCCAATGAGCCGTTGGACGCATCCAATGAGCTGTTGGATTCACCCGGCGAGACGCTGGATCCGGCCAGGGGCCGGCAGGAACCGGTAAGACTCCGGCAGGCTCTGGCAGGTCAGGAGGGAGGGTCGGGCGTCGACGCGGCGGCTCGGCGCGCCTCGGCTTCCGCCAGCCACCCCCGGCGGAGCTTTTCCTCCGGGATGTTCGACAGGTAGGGCTTGAGATCGAGCACCGGCGTGCCGTCCAGCATGTCGATACCGCGGACCGAGAGGACCCGGCCCTTGCGTCCCAGGAGCTCGATGACCGTGAGCGCCAACGGGTTCGGCCGGCGCGGCGATCGGGTGGCAAAGACTCCGTGCGGCCGGTCGTCCGTCGGCGGCGTGCCGACCCAGGTCTCCGGCGGCGCCCCGGCGCGATCGAAGACCCACAACACGTAGAGGTGTGAGAACCCCTCGATGTCCTGGAGCCCGGTCTCGTACTCCGGAAAGATCTCGATCGTCCCTTCCGCCCGGTGCTCCGCGCCCAATCCCTTGGGGACCTCGCCTGTCGCGGCATAGAGCGAGCGCACGATTCCGATGGGACGGCGGAGCTCCGCCAACGCAGCCGTCCTCTCTCCCAACTGGACATGGGTTAGGGCCTGGTAGTACGCAAGCAGCCCATCGTGCGGACGCTCCGCGCGCAGCGCCGCGATGCGCGCCAACTGAGCCTTCAGAGCGGCCTGGTCATCTTCCTGGCTTTTGGCTTCCTGCCTCCAGGCAGACACAATGGCAAGCAACGCGAGGAGCCAGACAACACGGCGCCTGGAGATCAGGAATCGCATGACGCGAGTATAGCGGCCCCTACCCCGGTCGGCGTTGGCTTGCCCCGGCCGTCCCCGACGACGTAGACTCCACGGGCACTTTTGTTCGAGGAGCCCGATTCATGTCTCGATTTACAGCACCCTGGCGGCGCCCGGGCCACGAGATGTTCGTGGAGCCGGGCATCACGTACTCGAAGGGCGGCTCGACCTGGTCCCTCAACGTGCCGATCGGCTTCTACCGCAACCGGCAGCCCAACCCCTACAGCGGACGGGAGGGCGACGCGACCTTTCCGGATTACATCCTGTTGACCAGTTACTCTCAGCGGTTCTGATGGCTCCATAACACGCAGGCTGATCGCCCTCCTGGTCTTTCCTTGGATTGCGGCGGCTCGAGGAGACTCATAATGAAGCGAGCACTGTTCCTCTGCATTCTCCTGTTCGCCACCGCGGCCTCCGGACAGCAGTCGACCGTGACGAAAGTATCTCCCGAGGACGGCCTGCACCACAAAGAGCCCATCATCGTCGTCGATGAGAGCACCACACCTCCGACCTTGATCACCTCCTGGATGTCGTTCACGACGGCCGGTGAATCCTATGTTCGCACAGCCTGGTCGCAGGGGAATGTATGGTTTCCGGCGACGCTTCTCGAAGATACTGCAGACCCTCAAAAATTCCTGGCACCTAAAACGAGTGCGGATGGAACCCCATTGCGAGGCGCAGATGGCAAGCTGCTGACCTACAAGACCTCCGGCGATCCGTTCTCAGCGATCACGACGAACAATGAATTGTACCTTGTAACCGTTTCCTGCGACGGCGTCAGTACCTGCCGAGACAACAAAACGGCGATCAGTTTGTGGAAGAGCATCAACCACGGGGAAACCTGGGGTCTCGAGAAGAATCTCTGCGCACAGGAATACCCCAATCCTTTGGGAGCTCCGGCCAACGATCCGTGCCGGCAACCTGGCTATGCTGATGTCGACAAACCCTCGATCGCTGTATCCAACAACAGCCTCTATGTGGCTCATCTGATCTTCAGCCGGGATGGCGCCTTCAGCCCGGCCATTGTCGTGCACCAACGTGCCAATGGTACGTGGACGGCGAAGAAATTCGATGCGTCAGAACCGGGTTCGCCGATTGTTGTCGTAGCGGACAGGGTGTACGTGGTCTGGCTGAGCCGAGAGCTCAACCTGAATCGCCTCTACGTTACGTATTCCAGTGATCCGAACAATCCAATGTTGTTCGACCAACGGGAGTTTATCGACATCGGAGGCCGTTTCTCTACGTGCCTGCAAGACTGTCGTGACTCCGGCTCGGATTGCGCCAGCCTGATGGATGCCACGAGCAACCTGATGGCGCGCTATAACGCGCAGGATCAGTCGATCGCGATCGTATGGCATGCCACGGCGGCTACCGAGACGCAAGCCGACATGAAGTTCATCTCGTTCAGCACGGTGACCAAACACTTCGTCGAAGCCAGTCCCGTCACCGTCGATTGGACGGCTCCCGGCAACCAATGGACACCGGGGATCGACTGCGGTCCGTATGGAGGCTATGGCCGCTGCCTGATTACCTATTATCAGTCCAGCCAGTGCTCTTCCAACCCCAGCAATCCCTACTCTGTCAAATTCCATCCACATGCAATTCTCGTGGACGCCAGGGGTAACACTGTCGGCACGGGGGGATGGGATATTACGCCCGATGAGTCAGATCCCAAAGGGTATCGTCCGCCCGGCGCCACGAAGGATACCGGCATGGGGGAGTACCAGGGTGTATATTACTCGGCCGGCAAGTGGTACAGCGCTTTCCTGCAGGTCCTCACACCGATGACAGGCGCCGTCTATGCCGGAGAACTGGTGCCTGCTTGCACCCTGACTGTCTCGCCGACCTCCGTCCTGCCGGTGCCGGCGAGCGGCGGATCGGTCCATTTCGACGTGACAATGACACCCGAGGGCTGCACGAGTTGGACGCCGGCATGGGCGCTCAACCCCCCGCCTGCCTGGGCGGCCATCGACAACGCGGCAACCCGATACACCTCGGGCAGCTTCAATGTCGCGGTGCAGGCGAATCTCGGCAGCCAACGGCAAGCCACCCTCACGGTGGCTGGAAAGTCGATCGTCATCCCACAGCAGGCGCAGGGCTGCGCCAGTTTGCCCCGTAGAGTGGCTGTGGCGCCGAGTCTTGCCAGCAAAACCGACCATCCGGTGCTGACGACCGTGCCCGACTCGGGAAGCGTGCTTCACTATGACTGGTACGAGCGGCTGCCTGGTGAAACGACACCACGGCTCTACTATAAACATACCTGGTCGATCACAGTGACTCCGTCGCAACCCCTTACCTATTACAGCGCCGTCGTTCGAAACTCGTGCGGCGACACCGTCTCTCTCGCCGAGGTTCCGGTGTACCTCTGCGTTCCGACGATCGATTCACAGCCCGTCGATCAGTTCGTGCCGTTCGGTGCGAACGCCAGTTTGTCGGTCGCCGCATCTCCGGCCATTCCAGGGCAGCCGCTCACGGTTACATGGTGGTCTTACGATACGGGACAGATCGTCGGCAGCGGACCGACGTTCAGCTTCACGCCGGAGCCGGGAACGGCGCGGACGTACTATGGGTACGTGGGCGCAGACTGCTCCGGCATCCCATTCACCAAACAGACGAACGCCGTAACCGTGACGGCCGCCCCGGCGCCAAGGGATGCCCAGGTTCTCAGTCAGACCGTGCCGACGACCATGACCGCCCTGCGGAGCTATACGGTCAGCGCGACTCTCAAGAACAGGGGTACGGAGAGTTGGAGCCCGGTCGGCCCCTCTCCTCAGTGCAACGTTTTCCGGCTCGGCTCACCAACCCTCAGGACAATCTCACATGGGGAAGGATGCGTGCGGATCTGCCTATGACGGTAGCCCCGGATGGGCAGGTGACGATCTCCTTCCCTGTGACAGCTCCCGCAACGCCAGGCACCTACAATTTCCAGTGGAAGATGCTTCAGGAGTGCGTGACCTGGTTTGGCGATCCGACCCCGAACGTTGCCGTGAACGTCCAACCCGCGCCGCCCAGAGACGCGCAAATTCTTTCTCAGACCGTACCGTCCAGCATGGTGGCAGGTCAC
>DATANP010000358.1:0-10849 GCA_036266195.1 Thermoanaerobaculia bacterium
TGGGATGTGCAAACCCGATCCTCTTCAGGCCGGCCAATAATAGCTACCTTCTCAACCCCTATTATCGACGGCGGGGAGTACCGCCGTTCGCTATCCAATCCGTTACCCGAGAACGTTTTGATGATTTGTGCGAAGTCCACACGTGCTCCAAGGTGCTGCTCTACCGCGGCAGGATAGCCGTTCCATCCATCGGTCGATAGCTGATATCCGCCCGTCGTGGCGCCTGCCAGCTTGGCCGTGAAAAGGTTCGCATCCTCAGCCGTCCGCCGGCCCAGGTGCCACGCAAGCACCAGCTTGGAGGTCCGCTCCATCCCGACGAAGGTATAGGCATCGCCTAGCTCCGGGTCCGTAAGCTGCTTGTGAAATTTCGTCTTCTCCTTCATCCCGACAAAAGACCAGATCTCATCCGCCTGGACGTCCTGGACCGGGACCTTAGAGACCAGTCGATTCAAGAGCGACTCGCACTTGCCGCCGACGACACGAAGCAGGCGGCAGATCGTATCCCGGTGCGTGCCCGTGATTCTTTCGGTCGAGCGGATCGAGCTGCCCTCGGTCAGAAGGTGAACGCAAAGGGTAGCCTTCTCCAGGGAGATCCGCATGGCGCCTAGAGGCCGCTCCGGGATGAGTCCGAAGGTAGCTCCACAGGTCCCTTTGCACTTCCGGCGGGCGTTGCCGTTCCGGTCCTTCCCCCATCCAATGGTCCGACCGCCGCAGGTGCGGCAGGCGATCGGGGCCGGGGTGAGGTTCGGGGTTTCCATAGCTCGTTCTCTGACTGACAAGAGGAGTGTACAGCATATGTCTGTACATAGTCAAGGGGTATCTTCCTTGAAATGTGCAGAAGATTTCTGTACACTGTCTGTATGAGCGACGACACTAAATCAGTACGGCTCGACATGCGTATCTCTCCGGAAGATAAGGACTTATTCCAGCGTGCGGCAGAGAAGGACGGCCGGTCCATGTCCAACTGGATCAGGGACCGGCTCCTCAAAGCCGCCAAGGACGAGCTGCGGGAGCGGAAGAGTTGAAGCCGGCCGGGTATCAACCGCCGGGGTAGGCTCTGGATAAGTAACCCGAGCTGCCAACGATAGGGAGGACGCGGGAGATAGAGCTGTCGCACGGCATACCCCTTTAGGGTTGCGGCGCGGACCGCTACGGGGTTATACTTCGGGGTGCAAGTCGCCCGGGCGGTCCGCGCCTGGTTGACTGAAGCCGGCGTCCAACCGCCGGCTTCACTATTTTATGGGCACAGATTTATCGAAAACTAGGCCCTGGAATGCCTCAGTTTCTGGCACATTCTTGTCAGGATTTAGCGGATTTCTGAACAGCTCTTCTCAGGTAGCGCCCTATAGGACTAGCCTCAAGAGCCGCAAGCTCTTTCTCGGTAATTTTGACGGTAATACTGTCAATGTGTGTCAGAAATTCGTCCGACAAATCGAGTCCTTGCTCGCGTAGATCGTCTGCGACCTCGCGGGCAATTTCAGCGTTCTCTATGATAATTTGGAGGCGTCGGAATAAAATGTCTCTCTTGATTGCTGGGTTTACTCCGGCGAGTTCAGAGGCTAGAAGCTCTGCCCGCTCCTCCATGGTGGCTATTCTTCCCTCTTCTTGGCCCAACTCGGCTTCCAGCTCATCCCAGCGGTCTCTTAGTTTCCGGTATAGCCTGTCGCGGTTTACGTCGGAATCACCGGGGAGGCGCTTGCCGCACTCCGTTGCAGCGGCCCGTTTTGAGAGAGACCGATTGCGCACTGCTCGGAACGCCTCTCGAATAAGCGGCTCGTCTTCTGGATTACCAGAGCCTTTAGGCCGACCACGCTTCGCCAATGTGCCCTCCTGGAAAGAGGAGCAGAAAACTATCCATGAATTTTAGACGTACTTAGGCAGGAAAGCGACAAAAATTCAGCGGGCGGCCCAGACAGGCACCGCCCGTGAAGCTCAGGCTTGTTCGCGGACGTGTCGCTCGACTACAGCCGCTCCGCCGTGCTCATCCCGGGCGAAGATCGGCGCCAGCTCGGACCCGAGGGACCGGGCCTGACCCGCCGAGCGCAGGGTCGCGATCAGCTTGCAGGTGGGCAGGTGGACCAGGGAGAACCGGTGTCCTGCTACCGGTCCCTCTGCGGTCCCTCGGAAGTAGCCGAACGGAGGAGAGAGACGCCCGCGGACGTGGACCTCGGAGCCGTCCAGGAGACGGACCTTGAAGGCACCCAGGTGCCATGCGAGAGGGATCGGCCGCCCCGCCCTGGCCCGATGCTCCAGAAAGGCATCCAGGGCGCCAGCAGCCCACGATCCGACCGAAGCAAACCCTTCCCCTTCAGCCGCCCGTTTCCAGCGGGCAGACTGCGCGAGAGTGGCCCGGACGGTGAACGTGGCGACCTTCAAGGCCGTTCCCCTTGGGCGGCCTGCGGAAACAACTCGGGCCATGCCCATTCCTGGAACCGCTTGAGGGCGTAGTGGCGGTTTCGATCCCTCTCCCTCTCCTGGTCGATCCCCGGCCCAATCGGGTAGCGGTTGGCGAGGTACATCTCCCGCCGTCCCATGCGGAGCACCTGCCGGGTTTTCTTGAGCTTCCTATGGTTGCGGATCACGTAGCGGGCGGAGAAGAGAAGAAACTCGGCAACGCTCATGCCGTTCTGGATCGAGAGCGCGGCCATCTCCAGCTCGATCTGGCGGAACGTGTCGTGAACCTTCACGCGGTAGACCTCCGGCCGATACTCTCCGATCGGCGCAAGCCGCTTCTGTCGTAGTGTGTCATCCCATCCCATGGTCAGACCTCGTGAAGCATGATGCCGAGCGGGGCATGGGCATCGTTCTGGAGGCGTACGACCTGCCAGAGGCGGGCAAGGGGAAGGGACGTCTCGGGATCGGACTCCAGATCCCGCCACGTGGCGAACCATCGGCCGTAGAAGTAGAAGACCACCAGCTCGCACTGGTCCGGGGTGTGGTCGGGAATCGGGCTTCCGTTGTAGAAGATGATCTGGACCGCGATGTCGTAGAGCTCGCGGCGTAGGGCCTCCGAGTAGGAAGCGGTTTCGAGGTTCGGGATAGACTGCGGGCGGTCAGGCATGGGGCTAGCTCCTGTGCTTGGCTAGGCTCCGGTGGGAGGTTCTAGGCTCCTGCCGGGGCCGTCTCTCGGGTATACTGAGGAAGGACTTCCCCCCTCTTCGGAGGAGAAGTTACCCTAGCCAGGACCGGCCAGGGGCCTACCTATACCGCCCACACTGAGTTAGGACACGACCCAACGGGCTGCCGGGTGCATCCAACGACTCCTTGGATGCGTCCAACGGGCCGCCGGATGTGGAAGGCGGCCGGTTTCTCTATCCAACGGCTGCCGGATCGATCCAACGGGCTGCCGGATACGCAAGGCGCGCCGGTTTCTTCATCCGACGGCTCACCGGATCCGTCCAACGGCTGGACGGTGACGTCCCCCGTCCTCCTGCCATAAAGTCTTGACCATGACGATCGAGACCACCTGGTGGTTTGCGTTCCGGGGTCAGGAGTTGCTCGTTCAGGCCCAGGGCCGGGCCTCGGCGCTGGAGTCGGCCGAGTGGTCGGCGCTCGGACTTCCGGCGACCGCGGAGCCTCTCCTGATCGGCGAGATCCACGGGGGCGCCTGCTACGCCGTTGGGCTCGATACCGGGGTCGAGCCTCCGGAGGGCATGTCCTTCCTCGGACTGCGCAAGCTCTGGGGTCGCATGGGAGAGGATGCCTGGAAGCTCGCCGGCCGGGCGTTCCAGCTCCTGGAGTGGGACCGCAACCATCGGTTCTGCGGCCGGTGCGGGGCCGAGACGGTCCCCAGCTCCGGCGAGCGGTCGCGCACCTGCCCGCGCTGCGGGCTCCAGCACTTTCCAAGACTCTCCCCCGCCGTGATCACGCTGATAGAAGATGACGCCGGCAGGATGCTCCTTGCCCGCTCTCCCCACTTCGCCGAGGGGGTCTACAGCACCATCGCCGGTTTCGTGGAGCCGGGCGAGTCGCTGGAAGAGTGCGTGGCGCGCGAGATCCGGGAGGAGGTCGGAGTCGAGGTCCGGAACGTCCGCTACTTTGGCAGCCAGCCCTGGCCGTTCCCCAATTCGCTCATGATCGGCTTCCTGGCCGAATACGCCGGCGGCGAAGTCCGCATCGATCCCACCGAGATCGAGGACGCCCGCTGGTTCACGCCCGACGACCTCCCCCTCCTGCCATCCAAGCTGAGCATCGCCCGCTCGCTGGTCGACCACTTCCTCGCCAAGCACGGGCGGGTGGTCGAAGGCCGCGAAGGCGTCTGGCGCTGACTGGGAACCTCAGCGGGCGTGCGCTCGCTTCTTGGCGACTTCGGGCGGTCCGATGAGCTGGACCTGCACTTCGGCGCCCAGAGCGCGGGCCAGCTTCACCATGGTGGAAAGTGTGAAGTTGACCTTGCCCCGCAGGACCTTGGTGACATAGGCCGGAGTGCTGCCCAGCCTCCGGGCCAGCTCTGTACGGCTGATGCCTTGGCGGTCCATCTCCCGCACCACATCCTCGGTGAACCCGAGAATCGCTCCCGCGAGCCAGTAGTCGTCGTGCCCCTCGGCCTGCTCGAACAATTCAGGGAAGGTCTGCGCCTTCATCTTCAGTCCTCCACCTTCAGGAGTCCGGACCTCTTCGCGCTCTGGTAGGCCTCGAAAGCGGCTTGCGCCTTATCCATCTCGCCAGTTGGGATCTTCCTTGTCCGCTTGATGAAACCGTGGCTGCAGACAATGACCCTGCCTTGATCGTAGAACCATAGGACCCGCAACCGGCCGGCGATGAGCTCCCAGATGTCGCCGACGATCTTGTGTGAAACCTCCACGTTGTGTGGCGGCCCTTGCTCGGCCACGAACGAGAGCAGCCGGAGCATCGCGCGGCCATCGGATTTCAGCTGCGCCTCCAAGGTCGTCAGAAAATCCAGAAGCGGGCACTCTCCGCGAGGCCCGCATACCGCCACCACATCCCAATGTCCCCTGCGGACTCGTCGGAGCCTCATTCTTAACCTTTAGGTTAATCCCGTCAAGACCCGGACGGCGTAATGCCGGCGCCTCCGTCCGGGATTCTCTTGACGGCTGCGCGGGTCAGGTCGTGTCGGCAGGTCATGCCTGTTCTGTCTTCCGACTCTATCAGAGCCGGAGGAAGTCTGGTCCGGCGCCCCGCTGGCGCCCGGACGTCCACCCGTGGCAAGATAGCGTCCAGTTTCAGGACTGGATTCGGAGAGGCTCCACGATGGCTGGCTCGTCCTCGGCGGCGGCCCGGGTGCCGTTCGGCAGGCTCGGCGACGCCGCGCTCCTCAAGCGCTTCGCGACAGCGTTCGGGCTGTCCGCGCGTCCGGTGATCGCCGGGCGGGAGGTCTTCGATCCTCTCTATGCCCGCCTGCCCGGACGATTCCCTCCCCTCTTCGAGCAGCTCGTCACCGGCTACACCTGGGAGGCGGAGGTCGATCTGGGGTCTCTGCGGCTGCTTCCCAACCCGCCGGGCGTTACGCTCGCGGGCCTGGAGGAGGCGCTGTTCCGGCTTCCGGTCCAGCCGGCCGGGTGCATCCCGTTCGCCCTTGGCCCGGACGGCGCGCCGGTCTGCTTCGATACCGAGCGCCGGCGCAATGACAAGGACTGCCCGGTCGTCCACGATGGAATGGAGATCTCGCCGAGCTTCAAGGCGCTGATGGAACGACTCGCCGATTGACGCACCCGATGGCCACGCAGTCGTTCCCAATTCGCAAGAAGATCGCCTTCTCCCTGGTCCTGCTCGCCGGCCTCTGGCTCGCGCTGGAGGCGGCCTGCCTCGGCGGCCTGTGGGCTCTCAAGCGTTACAAGTATCTGGAGTATCAGCCCGCCCTGCTGGCGGACCTCAAGGTCCTGCTCAAGTCGAGCCTCCAGTTGCAGCTCTCCACCCCAGCCACGTATCTGATGTTCGATCCCGACCTCGGGTGGACGATCCGGCCGAACAGCAACAAGACCCAGTACCGGTCGAACAGCCAGGGGCTGCGCGCCACCCGCGAGTACAGCCTGGAGCCGCCGCCGGGCAAAGTGCGGATCGAGGCGTTCGGCGACTCGTTCACCCACGCCAGCAACGTCCCGACCGGGTTCACCTGGGAGGAGCGGCTGGAGGGGTTCGACCCCGGACTGGAGGTGATGAACTTCGGCATCCCCGGCGCCGAGATCAGCCAGGGGCTCCTCCGCTACCGCCGCGAAGGGGTCCGGTACCACCCCGGGGTGGTGTTGATCGGCTTCATGTCCGAGAACGTCAACCGGATGGTCAACGCGTTCCGGCCGTTTTACTTCCCCCGTGGCAGCATCCCGTTCAGCAAGCCGCGGTTCGAGGTGCGGGGGGACCGCCTGGTCCTGGTCCCGAACCTGATACGCAGCCTCGACGACTACCGCAGCCTGCTGCGCGATCCCGACCCATGGCTACCCCGCCTCGGCGAGCACGATTATTTCTATCACCGGAACGTACGGCGGAGCCGCTGCGACTTCCTGCCGTCGGTGCGCTTCGCCCGGATCATGGAGGACCAGTATTTCCATGAGCCGATCTTCGGATCGGACGGCCTCTACAACCCCCGGTCCGAAGCCTATGCGGTCACGTTCCGGGTGCTCGACGAGTTCTATCGCGAGGCGCTCGCCAACGGCTCGATCCCGCTGCTGGTCCTGTATCCGGACCGCGAGGACATCCTCCGGCGCCATGCCGGCCGGAAGATGAGCTATCAGCCCCTGCTCGACGAGCTGCGGCACCGGGGATATCGCGTGGTGGACCTGGGAGACGGTTTCGAGCGCTACGATCCCGAGGCGAAGATGACCCGCAAGCACTTCATCCACTATCCGAGGCAAGGCAACCGGATGGCGGCGCGCTGGCTGCACGAGGAGATGGCGCGCGAGGGGCTCATCCACCCACGGGGGGTGCGAGCGGCTCTGGCGGCGACGCGGGCTCCGGCGCTGTAGAGCGGCGCCAGCGGCCACGGGCGAGGATCGCCAGCGCCACCACGAACATCGGGGCGCCGTGATGGACGTAGGCTCCAACCATCAGAAACGCCGCCCAGGATAGAGCCATCTCGAGAGGGCCGATCCACTCCGCGAGCACCGCGGCGGAGTAGACGTTGGTGATCGGATCGAACAGGTGCAGGAGCGCCCAGGAGTCGCGCCGCTCCTTGAGCCAGATGCCCGCGGCGAGCACGACCGGAGTGACGATCCAGAGGGCGGCCGTCCGGGCTGCGTCCGGCACGAAGCGATAGAGGTTCGAGTCGTGCTCGGAGTAATCGGTGACCGTGGGCTCCGCGGCCCGCCACTCGGCGAGCCAGTTCGGCCGCAGCCAGAAGCAGAGCAGGAGCATGGCGAGCGCCGCCGCGATCCCGAGGGCCAGGCGCCGCCAGCTCGCGTGGCGGAGGAACCAGGGGATGGTCACGAACGCGATCTGGGGCTTGGCGAGGAGGAGCGGAAAGGCGAGCGGCCCGAGGACCGCGGCGGCCAGGGCCAGGGGCAGATCCACCTGGCCGACGAAGAAGGTGAAGAGCACGGGAAAGGACAGTAGCGCCCATCCGGCCGTCCGTCGCGCGGCCTTCAGGAGCAGGCCGAGGGTTGCCAGGACGTAGATGAACCAGGCTGAAAGCCTGGGCAGCAGGGCGATCGGTGCGAACAGGACCGCGAGCGGCAGCGGGCTGACGAACCCGCGGACCCGGTAGGGCGACTTTCCAGCCAGAAGCCGCCGGCCGGCCTTCCAGAAGATCTCGAAGTCGTACAGGGGATAGACGTGCCGGTCGCTCTTGAAGGTGGTGAGGACGAGGAGCGTGACCACTGCGGCGGCCAGCGCCATCCCGAGCCATTCGAGACGCCGCGCCTTCATCACCCGGCAGAGACCCCGGCCACCTCCACCGCGGCCACCGGCGCCTTGGACAGCAACTCGTCGAAACGGACACGGGCATCGGCGGGATCGACCACGCCTTGCGGCAGGTAGGCCACGATCCAGACCCGCTCCGTCCCGTCCCCGACCCGCACGCGCTCGCTGTCGGTGATCGGGGTGCTGAACGGGCCCTGTCCGTCTGACATGAGCGGCTTGCCTTCGAGGTTGAACGGTCCGCGCAGGGACTGGACGGTCTCGCCCGGGCGGCCGGCGCGTAGGGTGACCGGCGGCGCGAAGGTGCCGTCGGCCGAGGCGCAGCAGGGCACCGCCAGCTCGACGGACAGGCAGTTGTTGAGGTCCACGAACGGGTGGATGACCGGCAGGTCCTCTCCCTTGACCAGCCGCCGGATCAGCGCCTCGGACGACGGGCGGTAGCGGGTGGGGTCGGTGCCCGCGGCGCGGAAAAGCTTGCGCACCGCGGCCACGGTGGGATGGGTCGAGAGGCCCTCGCCTTCGAAGTTGGCCCGGGCCACCCCGGTCACCTCTCGGCGAAGAGCGGCGAGCGCCTCGTCATGGCCGGGGCGGAGCTGAAGGCGGAACCACAGCAACTCCCAGCCGGGAAGCTCGTGGCGAACTTCGAAGGGAACCGGATCCATGCGCGAGGCTCCTGTCACTTGAGGCTCACCCGCACGGTCATCCCGTTGCCCTGCAGCTCGACCATGCCGGCCTGGATGTCGGTGACGAGGAAGCCCTGGTAGCTCTCGCCTTCGCTCAGGACGCGGTCGTTGATGAGCGCCACGGGCTTGGCGGAGGAGAAGGCGATGCCGTTCAGCCGCAGGGAGCCGCCGTCGGGCAGCGGGACCTCGCGGACGTAGGTGCGGATCTCCGGCGCCGGGGCCGGAGCGGCAGGGGTCGGCTCCGGCGCCGGGGTCGGGACCGGTGTCTCGGCGGCCGGAGGGGCGTCGGCCACCGGCGGAGGGTTGACCGGCTCCGCCGCCGCGACAGGCACCTCCTGGCGGGGCGGCTCCTCGGGCCGGCGCTCGGGCGTCGGAGTCGGAGCCGGCTTCTCCGGAGTTGGAGTGGGCTTCGGGGTCTCCTCCACCACAACTGACGGGCGGGGCGTCTCCACGGGTGGCGGAGCTGTTTCGATGGGCGCCGAGGGTGCAGCGGCAACGGCCGTCTTCTCCTCGCCACGGTCCCGGCCCAGCATCATGCCGATCACGATCCCGGCCACGATGCAGGCGGCCACGATGGCGCCGACCAGGACAGGGCTGACGGAAGGGGAGCGCTTCCGCGAGGCCATGGGCGGCAGGACCGGCACCTGACGGTATTGCTCGTCGCGGCGGGCGGCGTCCTGGCGGGCGGCCTCCTGCCGGGCCCGCCTCAGCGCCTCGTCGATCAGGCTCATGAAAAGTCCCCTTCCAGCTCGCGGATGGCGCGCCGCACGTGCCGCCAGGTCAGATGGTCGTCTCCGGTCACGTAGCCGCAGAGCAGCGCCTTGTCGCAGACCGCGTTGACGAGCCGCGGCACCCCGCCCGAGTAGCGATGGATGCCGCCGAGCGCCCAGCGGCTGAAGCTCGGGTTGCCGTTCGCACCCGCCACCTGCAGGCGGTGCTGGATGTACTGCTCCATCTCCTGGCGGGAGAGCGGCTCCAGATGGTAGCGCACCGTGATCCGCTGCCGGAGCTGGCGCAGGCGGGGGTCGTTCAGCTTGTCGCGCAGCTCGGGCTGGCCGAGGAGGACGATCTGGAGGAGCTTGCGCTGATAGGTCTCGAGATTCGAGAGGAGGCGGATCTGCTCCAGGAGGTCGAAGTCGAGGTCCTGGGCCTCGTCGATGAGGAGGACGACGTCGTTGCCCTCGGCGAGCTGGTCCAGGAGGTACTGGTTGAGTCGCTGGAGGCTGGTTACCCGGTCGTCGGACGGTTCGAGCCCCAGCTCGATCAGGATCGAGCGCAGGAGCTGGTCGCCGGTCAGGCACGGGTTCAGGATCAGGGCCGTCCGGTACTGCGGACCGAGCTGTTCGAGGAGGGCGCGGCAGACCGTGGTCTTGCCGGCTCCGACCTCGCCGGTGAGCTGGATGAAGCCCTTCCTCTCCCGCAGCCCGAACAGAATGTGGTTGTACGCCTCGCGATGGCGGTCGCTGAAGAAGAGGAAACGCGGGTCCGGGGTGATGTTGAACGGCGCTTCCCGGAAGCCATAGAACTCGTTATACATCCTGGCTAGTCTAGCTGATTGACCCCGTGCCCCCTCTCCCCGGCCCTCTCCCCCGTTCCGGGGGAGAGGGAGAAAGCTTTTCCTTTCCTCCTGTATACGTGCGCGGGACCGTTTTCGGCCACGAGCTTGAGCTGCCGGTCGAGCACCCGGCTCATCCTTGCCCCGGGCGGCATCCTCCAGGTGAAGACGTAGTCGGTCCTGCTCTTGTATGCCCGCAGGTTCACCTGGTCGGTGTGCGCTTCCAGGGCGTAAATGTCCGACAGCCCCGTCTCCGGCCGAAAGCGGATCGGGAAGTGGCCGGTCATGGCCTCGTAGTTCCCCCAGTCCACGAGCCCCTTCTCCACGTCCACATAGGAGAAGGCATGGGTGAGCACGTCCACGGACAGAGCCGTGGCTGTCCTCTTATAGAGGAGGGGCAGGACGCGGCTGTCCGGCTCGATCGGCGCCGCCGCGGCCACGAATTCCCGGATCTCCGGCTGGAGCAGGCGGTACCAATGGACCAGCATCCCGATCTGGAACAGGGTGAGGACCGCAACCGTGCCGGCCACGGCCGCGCGCCCGCGGTCGCCCAACCTCGGCGCGAGGCCCGGGATCAGGAGGAGCCAGGGGTAGAGGCCGAGGCGGTTCTTGAGCAGGATGCCGCCCGCCATGCCTTCCGGGCTCACGAAGTAGAGGACCACGGCGAGCAGGGCGGCCAGGAGGAAGCCGTCCTCTTCGCGCCAGCCTTCCTTGCGCCTGCCCGCCAGGGTGAGGGCCGTCAGGGCCAGGAAGATCACGACCATGGCGATCCCGATCCCGGCCTGCGCCAGGCCGAACCGGT
>DATANP010000359.1:0-2589 GCA_036266195.1 Thermoanaerobaculia bacterium
TGCTGCACGGTCCACGGACCGTCCGGGTTCGCAGTGATCCCGAGGATGCGCACGTAACGGCTGCCTACCTCCATGACGAACAGGCAGTACAGCCGCTGCAGGGTCACCGCGCAGCCGGCGTGGAAGAAGTCCGTGGCGAGCATCGCCGGTGCCTGGGTGTGCAGGAACTTCCGCCCTGTCGTGTCGGAGCGCCGCTCCGGTGCCGGCGGAGTCTTCAGCGCCTTGAGGATCCTGCGGATCGTGGATGCACCAACCCGGTGGCCGAGCTTGAGCAGCTCGCCTTGGATCCTCTTGTATCCCCAGCCGTTGTTCTCGGTGGCGAGCTGGTCGATGAGCGCGGCGATCTCGGCGCTGACCGGCGGCCGTCCTGCCCGGTTGGGGTAGATCCACTTGCGGGTGACCAGGCGGCGGTGCCAGCGCAGGACGGTGCCGGGGGTGACCAGCCGGCGCGCTCGCAGCCTCGCCGGCAGGAGCCGGACCAGCGCGGCAAGGACTGCGCGGTCGGCCCAGTCGAGCCGGGGCCGGGAACTGGCACGGCGCAACACGGCGATCTCATGCCGCAGCACGAGCAGCTCGGCGTCCTTGGAGGCTGATGACCGGCCGAGTAGGACCAGCCAGCTGCACAGCCGCGCGAAGATGGAGGTAGAGCAGGCGGAGAGACATGGATGATCATCATGCCGCACAATCGACCTGGTCATAACAGCAGCTCACAGGCCAGGCAGACTTCTGGCACCCCACAGCATGCCTCGCTAGCTGAGCGTAGTTAGCTTCTCGCTGAGTATTACGCGTCGGCCATATATTTCCTGTTGACGCCAGAAGCGCCTGCGCGGATGTCCCGTCTCGCCCACGCGGTGCGGGAGCTTTGTCTTCACCTGCCAGATGCCGTGGGGGTGGTCAAGCTGGACTGCAGGCAGAGCGAGGCGAGGTCCGAGGAATTCATCAAAGCGTGGGAAGCCGCTCGCCTGCCGGATGATGCCGGCGGCTTCCGGGTGTGCGGTGAGGTTGTCACCTGAGCGTGAGTGCACCGACTGCGCCAGACATGGCGATGTACTGCACTACTCTGATCGAGATGACGAGCAACAGCCGCGTGAGCGCCCGCACTCCGGCCTCTCCCGAACGACGCGATTTCATCCGCGAGATCGTCGCCGCCGACGTGCGCGAGGGCAGAGTCTCGGAGGTCGTGACGCGCTTCCCGCCCGAGCCGAACGGATACCTCCACCTCGGCCACCCCAAGGCGATCGCGCTCAACTTCGGGATCGCCCAGGAGTTCGGCGGCCGCTGCCACCTGCGCTTCGACGACACCAACCCGATCAAGGAAGAGCAGGAGTACATCGACTCGATTCAGGAAGACATCCGCTGGCTCGGCTTCAACTGGGGCGAGCATCTCTACTTCGCCTCCGACTACTTCCACCAGCTCTACGACTGGGCCGTACACCTGATCAAGGCCGGCAAGGCCTACGTCGACGACCTCTCCGCCGACAAGATCCGGGAGCACCGCGGCACCCTCACAGAGCCGGGCAAGAACAGCCCCTGGCGCGACCGTTCGATCGATGAGAACCTCAACCTGTTCGAGCGCATGCGCGCGGGGGAGTTTCCGGACGGCGCCAAAGTGCTCAGGGCAAAGATCGACATGGCCTCGCCCAACATCAACATGCGCGACCCGGTGCTCTATCGGATCCTGCACGCAACCCACCCGCGGACCGGCGACGAGTGGTGCATCTATCCGCTGTACGACTTCGCCCACGGCCAGTCGGACGCAATCGAGGGCATCACCCACTCCCTCTGCACGCTCGAGTTCGAGGATCACCGACCGCTCTACGACTGGCTGATCGAGAACCTGCCGGTGCCTTCGCGCCCGCACCAATACGAGTTCGCCCGCCTCAACTTCACGTACACCGTGCTCTCGAAGCGCTTCCTAGGGCGGCTTGTGAGCGAGGGCCATGTGCGAGGCTGGGACGATCCGCGCATGCCCACCCTCTCGGCCCTGCGCCGGCGCGGCTTCCCACCCGAGGGTCTGCGCAACTTCCTCGACATGGTCTCGCTGGGAGGCAAGGGCACGAGCGCCGCCGAAATCGAGATGCTCGAGCACGAGGTCAGGGACGTGCTGAACCGGAGGGCGCTGCGACGCTTCGCCGTCCTGCGCCCGCTCAGGCTCGTGATCGAGAACTACCCAGAGGGGCAGGTCGAGGAGGTGGAGGCCGTCAACAACCCGGAGGATCCCTCGGCCGGGACACGCAAGGCGCCCTTCGCGCGCGAGCTCTGGATCGAACGCGACGACTTCATGGAGGACCCGCCACGCAAGTTCTTCCGCCTCGCCCCCGGCCGCGAAGTACGTTTGCGCTACGCCTACTTCGTGACCTGCACCGACGTGGTCAAGGACGCGAGCGGCGAGATCGTCGAGCTCCGCTGCGCCTACGATCCGGAGACGCGCGGCGGCGACGCCCCCGACGGGCGCCGGCCGAAGGCGACGCTGCACTGGCTCTCGTCCGAGCACGCCGTGCCCGCCCAGGTGCGTATCTATGACCGTCTCTTCACCCGCCCCGATCCCGGCGCTGACGGCGACCTCTACGCCGACCTCAACCCCAACTC
>DATANP010000360.1:0-6028 GCA_036266195.1 Thermoanaerobaculia bacterium
CGCAGGCCGTGGAATCCACGCCCGTGATCCGGTCAGCCGGGAGAGCGGCTGGTATCGGATCGGCGACGCGAGCCACATCTGCTCGCTGGCCGGCGGCGAGAACAGGCTCCACGGCCTGACCAGCGATGGATCGATCTGGGCGCGCGACCCGGTTCTCCTCAATGCAGGCTGGGAGCTGATCGGCAAGTTGCCCGACACCGTGGCACTCGGGGGCGCCACCTGCGTCGGCTGAGCGGGCCGGCCTGCCCAACAGGCCCGCGCGCCTAATCGATCTTTTCGACCCGACCGCTCCAGCCGTCGTAGTAGGCCCTGAAGATGGTGAGGCGGCCGGCCTGCTTGCAGGCGTTGAGCAGGGCGCTCTGCCCGGTGAGCTGATCGGCCACGTAGCGGACGTTGTTCTCGGTCGCCGCCTTGAGCTCGGCGGCGGTCGGTTTGTCGGTGCGGAGGTTGCCGATGCCCTTGCGCAGTTGCGTCACCAGCGCCTGGAGCGCGGGCGTCGGCGGATCGGTGGTCGCCAGCGCCGCTTTGATCGCGCCGCAGTCGCTGTGACCCATGACGACGATGACGCTCGTCCAGCCGTTGGCGACGGCGAACTCGAGGCCCGCGAGGTCGATGTCGCCCATGGTGTTGCCGGCCACGCGGACGACGAAGAGCTCGCCGATCGTGCGATCGAAAGTGACCTCGGGCAGGACGCGGCTGTCGACGCAGGAGAGGATGCCGACCGGCGGCCGCTGGCGGTCAAAGGTCGCCCGCCGCAAGGCGCGTAGCGCGGTGAAGCTCACCTCGCCGTCGACGAAAACCTGGTTGCCCGTCATGAGCTCCGCCCACAGCTCGTCGGCGTTCTGTGGTGAATCGGGAGGAAGCGGGCACTCCACCTGTGCAGCGGTTACGGCAACAGCGACGGCGGGAAGAACAAGGCTGAGGAGCAGGAGACCCCGACAGACGACCGAGACTCGGCGCATCGGACACCCCTTTCGCAAGTAAGGCGCAAGTTTACGCTGAAGGTAGCGTAGTCAGTCCGCCGCCCGGCGTCAACGCGGCGGTGCGCGTCGGCGAGCGGCCGCAGCACCGCATCGCTGCCCGTGGCCGGTCGCAGGGCCTGTGGGGCGACCGCGTCGTGTATGATCTGACCAGCAAGCCCCCGGCGACGATCGAATGGGAGTAAGCGTCCTCTGGTGAGGACGTTTTGGGACGCCTCTCCGCCTGCGGAGCCTTGGCATCCCCCTTGCGATGACCGGGGTCAGACGCGGTAAGACCAAGGAGATACGACAATGAGGATGAGGGATCGGGTGTTGAGCTTCGCGTGTGCCCTGGCGCTGCTCGGCCCCTTGACGATCGCGGCCCAGGAGATCCAAGTCAAGGACCTCGACACGGACGAGATCATCGACACGGTCGGCCCCGGCGGCACCATCACGCTGTCCCAAGGCGACCACGTGCGCCTGATCATGTCCGTGCAGGCCAAGGGCCGCACCTACTACCCGCAGACCGAGTACTGGGAAGGCCAGCGCAACGGCGGCGCCGTGCGGATCACCCGCGCGAGCGTCGAAAACGCCAACGCCACCGTCGAGGCCGTGGCCGCGGGCCGCTCCGAGACCATCAGCTACCGCATCCTGGAGGACGTCCGCGCCCGGATCGAGGGCTCCGTGACCATCCGGGTCGAGGACGAGGAGGAGGAAGAGTCGTCGTCCGGCGGCGGTTATGGCGGCGGCGGTGGCGACTGGGCGCGCGAGATCACGAACACGCTCTACCAGGCCATTCTGATGCGCGACATGGACGAGTCCGGTGGCCGTGGCTACTCGGACCGCATCCGGCGCGGCGGCTACTCGACCGTGGTCCAGATTGCCCAGGAGATGGCCCGCAGCGAGGAGAGCCGGGTCCGCATCTACGAGCGGCAGATCACCAACCGCCAGCGCCTCCAGTCCCTCTACGAGAACCTGCTGGGCCTCGATCCGGACGACGTGGACGACGAAGACTGGGCCGAAGACCTCCGCCGCCTCAACGACGGCCGGATCGCCGACGTGGTCTCCGACATGGTCCGCTCCTCTCGCTTCCGCGAATACCAGGACATGTAAGAGACCTCACCCCTGGGGTGAGGTCTCCTGGCACCCATCCTGCAAATACCCCTTGCATAGAGACCCGGGGATGACCTCGGGTCTTCGGAATCAGCCGCAAACGCGGTGGCCAGTGCGAGGAGGTTTTCCATGAAGACGACACATCGAGCCCTGGGGCTGACGTCCATGCTCCTTTTGCTCTCCCCCCTGGCGCTCTTTGCGCAGGGGAGGAGCTTCGACTCGCAGGACTCCCAGGATCGTTATCAGGATATCCGGGTTCAGCATGAAGTCCAGATCCAGGTGAAAGACCTCGACTCCGACCAGGTGATCGCGACCGTGCAGCCTGGCGGGACCATCACGCTCCGCGAGGGCCAGCGGGTGCGGTTGATCATGACCGCCGACCGTCCTGGCCGAGGCAGGGGCCTCGTCTATCCCGAGACAGAGTTCACCGAGACCGAGCCGGGCCGCGGCTGGGTGCGCGTGACCCGGACCAACGAAGAGAACGCCAACGCCACGCTGCAGGCCGTGCGGCCGAGCAGCGCGAGCCGCAGCCGGACCGAGACCCTGCGCTACCGCATCACCGAGGACATCGGCCTTCCGAGCAGCCTGCGCCAGGGCACCCTCCTGGTCCGGGTCGAGCCTGTGGCCGGTTCGGGATCGAGCCCGGTGACGACCAGCCAGCAGGCCCGTGATCTCACCCGGCGGCTCTATCAGGCCATCCTGATGCGGGAGCCGGACGCCTCGGGCTCCCGGCGCTATGTCGAGAGCATCACGAGTGGCGGCTATCCGGCGGTGGTCCAGGTCGCCGAGCAGCTCGCCAAGAGCGACGAGAGCCGCATCCGCGTCTACGAACGCGAGGGCGTATGCAACGAGCAACGCCTGCTTTCCCTTTACAAAAACCTGTTAGGCCTGAGCGCGGACCAGATCGACCGCGAGCAGTGGGACGCCGACCTCCGCCGCATCCGCGACGGTCAGATGGACGCCGTCGTGGCGGGCATGGTGCGTTCCACCCGGTTCCAGCAGCTCCACAACCTTGAGCGGGTCGCCATCCGGTACTGACCGGAGAAGCGGAACCTGGAAGTAAGAAGGAGGATGTACCCATGAAGATCACAAACCGAGTCTGGGGCCTGGTGGCCCTTCTCGTGCTCCTTTCCCCGCTGGCCGCCTTCGCGCAGAAGAGCGCGAGAGCCCAGGGGCCCTTCCATGACGTGCAGATCGTGGTGAAGGACCTCGCGACCGGCCAGGAGATCGGCTCCGTGCAGCCGGGCGGCAGCGTCACCCTGACCGAAGGCCAGAAGGTGCGCCTGATCCTGACCGCGTACCATCCGGGCCAGGGCAAGGGCCCTTACTACCCTGAAACCGTGTTCACGGAGACCGAGCCCGGCCGCGGTTGGGTGCGCGTAACCCGGACCAGCCAGGAGAACTCCAGCGCCACGGTCGAGATCGTCCGGCCGGGCAACAACAACCGGAACATGACCGAGGCCCTGAACTACCGGATCACCGAGAACGTCGGCATCCCGAACGACCTGCGCCAGGGCAGCATCCTGATCCGCGTCGAGCCGCTGTCGGCCTCCTCGGGTACGGGTACGTACTACCCCGGGAACGGGACCGCGACGGGCAACTACACCGCTCAGGACCTGACCAACATGCTCTATCGCGGCATCCTGCTGCGCGACATGGACTCCTCGGGGCAGCCTTATGTGGACCGGATCGCCCGCGGCGGCTACCCGGAGCTGGTCAAGGTGGCCGAGGAGATGGCCCGCAGTGAAGAGAGCCGCGTCCGCGTCTATGAGAACGGCGTCTCCCGCGAACAGCGCCTGCTCACCCTCTACCAGACCCTGCTGGGCCTGAGCCAGAGCCAGATCGACCAGAACCAGTGGCGGACCGACCTGAGCCGGCTCGCCGCCGGGCGGATCGACCAGATCGTGAGCGACATGGTGCGCTCGCAGCGCTTCCAGGACGCCCACGACCTGAGTTGGGACCGCACCGCCATCCGGTACTAGTTGATCCCATCCCCCCTCTCCCCGACCCTCTCCCCCACGCGGTGGGGGAGAGGGATCCGGGCCATCCTCAGAGCTTCAGAACTTCCGCCAGTAGCCGACCATCACGAAGTAGTCGGCGAAGGCTGCGTCGCCGTGACGCCCGGGGACCAGGCGGTCGGGAACGCTGCGCTGACGATCCCGGAGGACGGCGACCGGGACTGCCAGCGAGAAGGTGTGGACGCCCCGCGAGTAGCTCAGGCCGGGCTCGACCGAGAGCGCGTAGCCCGGACGCCGGAAGCCGTTGCTGTCGCCGATCAGATCCTCCACCGGGACCCCTTCCATGCGGCCGCCCAGGCTCATCCCGAACCCCTTCCAACCCGCGCCCGAGTAGCTCACCCCGGTGCGGACCAGATACTGATCCGCGACCGACATCACCTCCTCGCCCAGGCTGCCGCGGAACGTGAGCACGCCGTTCGTATCCCTGGGATTGATCAGGTAGCTTCCAGACGCGTAGATCGTACCGCCGGAGCTTCGGATGCGCTGGTAGGCCTGGAAGTCCAGGACCGCGCCCCATCCGCCGTCGCCCGGCTGAATCGACTGGTCGACGCTCTCGTAGGTGAAGACGTCCTGCCCGTTGACCAACCTTTTCCGGTTGTCGTAGACGTCGTCCTTCCCGGTCGGGAACTTGACTCCCAGGCCCAGCGAGACATTGGCGTTCGGGCTCTGCTGCGGTTTCAGGAGGAGGTGTCGCGCGGTCAGCACGATGTCGCCCAGGGCCTGGGCCTCGACCACGCTGCGATCGACCACCTGGCGGTTCGAGTTGCGGATGGGGCTCGACCTCTCCGCCGAGAAATAGGGGATGCCGAGCGAGAGGCTCCACTGGTCGTTGACGTTGTAGCGGATGCCGAGCTCCACGAGGTTGATCGTGTTGATGACCTCGCTTCCCTCCTGCTGCCGCTCCACCTGCTCCTCGGTGCCCCGGAAGTGCCGGTCGGAGCGCTGGTATCTCCAACTCGTGGAGGCTTCCCAGCGGCTGGGTGCTGCCTGACTGGCTTGCGCGCCAAGCACGGGCGCGTCTAGACGTGCGACCACTCAGCCCTGGGCCCAGGCATGCCTGGGCCCGGCGAGCACGGCGCCTGTCACGATGAGACTCGCGAGAACCAACTTCCGGCGTATGTGAGGCATGACGATCGACTCCTGAGCGGCTCAAGAACGAGAAATGGCGATACAGGTAATTCTAGCCGAAAGAGCCCTGGGACCGCGCTATCCTTCCTCCAATGCTCTTCCGCCGCTCCGTCCCCCCGGCCCGGTACGAGCTCGTGACCCGCGCCGGCTGTCACCTGTGCGACGAGATGGCTGTCCTCCTCGACGAAGTCCTCCCTTCCCACGGCCTCTCCTACTCCCTCCGCGACGTCGACGCCGAGCCGGCTCTCCGCGAGCGCTTCACGGACATCGTCCCGGTCCTCCTGCGGGACGGAGCCCCGGTCGCGAAGATCCGCCTTGACCGCCGGGCTCTCGACCGCATCGTCCGGCGTCGCGCCTGAGCGTCAACGAAATGGACCGGCCGGGACCGACACTGGCGGATGGTAGAATCAGTCAGCCGTCCATCACTGTGTCTCTTTTCAGGAGCTTCCATGGGTCAACTCCTGTTCGGCCTGTCCGATCTGGGCATCTTTGGCGCCATCCCGGCGATCATCGCCCTGGTGGCGATCGTGGACGTCATCCGCGTCGGCGCGCCCTGGTACTGGATCTGGATCATCATGGGCTTCCCGATGCTGGGCCCCGCCGCCTACTTCGTGGTCGTGCGGAGCGGCTGGCTGGACAGCGGAGGCCGCACCCTGTCGCCCTCCACGGCCCGCCGCATCCAGGCGCGCAAGCGGATCCGGGCGCTCAACGTCCAACTCGCCCATTGGCGCGGCCCCGCGGTCCTCGCGGAGACCGGAGAAGAGCTGCTCGTCCTCGGCAAGTACAAGGAGGCCGAGAAGCACTTCCTGG
>DATANP010000361.1:0-9255 GCA_036266195.1 Thermoanaerobaculia bacterium
GGGCGCCGGCACGTAGCCCCGGGTTTCAACCCGGGGCACGGAGGCGCCAATCTCGTTTGGCCAGCCCCTTCCTTGCGCACCAGATCCGCCAGCCGCAGCCCGCGCTCCCGGGGCGCGCCGGCCTTGGGATCGGGGTCGCCGAACCAGGTCAGGGCGTGGTCGAGGAAACGGTCCGCGGAGGTGGCCCGATCCTCGGTGCCCTGGCTGTAGAAGGACCAGTCCAGCACCCTCCGGGCGCCGCACCAGTCCGCGGCGGCCATGCGTCCCAGCCAGTAGCTGACCAGGGCGGATTTGCCCATACCGCCGAAGGCGACCAGGGTAAGGACGTGGGTGTTCGGGTCATCCCAGGCGGCGTCGAGCCGGACCAGTTCGGTCTCCCGGCCGATGAGCAGAGGTCCGGCGATGGGCAGGCGGCCGAGGTCCAGGCGGGGTGGGACCTCACCCCCTGGCCCCCTCTCCCATCTCCCTTCCGCCCGCCCCCGGGAGAGGGGGGACGCGGTTGGAGCGGTGAGGTGGGAGCGGATGTCCAGGGCGAGGTCAGCGAGGATCTGGTCCGCTTCGTGGTCGCTCCAGCCGGAGAGCGGCTTCGCGTCCTTGGGCTCTCCCTGGATCCCGGCGAGCCAGCCCACGGCCTGCCAGGCGCAGGGGCGGACGAACAGCGGGACCGCCCGCAGTCCCTCCTCCTTCCGGCGGTTCAGGAGACGGGGTACCTCCTTCCCCTGGATGAACCCGGAGGTCAGGATAAATCCGCCGGCCGGGAGTGTAGTTGGACCGCGCCCTTATATATCCGGAGCGTTTTTCTGTATATCCGAACGGCCGTGATGTATAGAAAAATCGGCCGACTGTATATCCGTGGCGTCCGGGACCGTTCCCGGAGAGAAATTCTGTATAAATTTTCCTGGGAACTGTATATCCGCGCCGGCCGGGAGGGTGTCCGGCGGCGGTTTTATACAGTTGGCGGCCGTTTATATATAGCGGACAATCAGGAGGAGACGGGCCCGTCCCCTCCCTCCCTTGGTTGGTGCCGGCTGGAAGCCGGCGCTCCCAGCAAAAGCCCTACCCGCCCGCCGCCGTGAGGCGCGGAGCGTCCGGCGCCGGACGGCGCTCCCCCACCTGCTGGCGCCACATGGCGTAGTAGAGGCCCTTCTTGTCCAGGAGGTCCTCGTGGCGGCCGGACTCCACGATGTGGCCGCGCTCCAGGACGTGGATGGTGTCGGCGTGCATCACGGTCGAGAGCCGGTGCGCGATCAGGATCGTGATCACGTGGCTCGACGCCACCTCGCGGATGGTCTCCGTGATCTCCTCCTCGGTCAGCGAGTCGAGCGACGAGGTGGCCTCGTCGAAGACCAGCAGGCGCGGACGCCGCAGCAGGGCCCTCGCGATCGAGAGTCTTTGCTTTTCTCCTCCCGAGACCTTCACGCCGCCCTCTCCGATCACCGTGTCCAACCCCTTGTCCGCCCTCGCCAGCAGGCTGTCGCAGGCGGCTCGATGGAGGACCTCCAGGCACTCGGCGTCGGTAGCGTTCGGGTTCACGAAGAGTAGGTTCTCGCGGATGGAACCCGAGAAGAGCTGCGTGTCCTGGGTCACGAAGCCGATCTGGGCCCGCAGCTCGTCGAGGTCGATCGCGGTGCCCGGCTTGCCGTTGTAGAGGACGCGGCCGACCTGCGGACGGTAGAGGCCCACGAGCAGCTTCACGAGCGTGGTCTTGCCCGAGCCCGACGGGCCCACGAAGGCGACGGTCTGCCCGCGATCGACCTGGAAGGAGACGTTGGAGAGGGCCGGGGCGATGCCGGTCTGGTGGGTGAAGGCGACGTCCTCGAAGGCCAGGGAGCCCAGCTCGCCGAGCGTCAGCGGGGCCGCGGGCTTGGCTTCGACTGGCGTCGAGAGGATGGCCTGGAAGCTCTCCAGCGACGCTTCGGTCTCGCGGTAGGTGTTGATCACCGTGCCCAGCTCCTGGAGCGGGCCGAAGATGAAGAAGGAGTAGATCCAGAGCGAGAAGAACTGGCCGACCGTGATCTCCCGCGCGAAGATCAGATAGAGCATCAGGAAGAGGATCGAGGTGCGCAGGGCGTTGACCGCCGTGCCCTGGATGAAGGCGAGCAGGCGCAGGGATTTGACCTTCTTCAGCTCCAGCTTGAGGATCTTGCCCGTGGTGGCGTTGAGCCGCCCGATCTCCTGCTTTGCCAGGCCCAGGCTCTTGACCAGCTCGATGTTGCGCAGCGACTCGGTGGTCGAGCCGGCGAGCGCCGTGGTCTCGGCCACAATGACCTTCTGGATCTTCTTGATGCGCTTCGAGAGCACGGAGCTGAGCAGGCCCAGCACCGGCACGGTCAGGAAGAAGACCGGCGCGATGATCCAGTGCACGGTGGAGGCGTAGATCATCACGAAGACCACGCCGACCAGGGTCGTGAACAGCAGGTTGACCGCGATCACGATCAGCTTCTCGACATCGGTGCGCACCTTCTGGAGCTTGCCGAGGGTCTCGCCGCTGCGCTGGTCCTCAAACAGGTTGTAGGGCAGCTCCAGGGAGTGGCGCACGCCGTCCGAGTAGAGCTCCGCGCCGAGGCGCTGGGTGATGACGTTGACGTAGTAGTCCTGGAAGTTCTTGGCCACGCGGGAGACGAAGGCCACGCCCACGGCCGCGGCGAGCAGCAGGCTCACGCCGCGCAGGAACTCGCTGGTCGTGTACTCCTGGTAGCGGGTCGCGTACTGGTCGATGACGTGGCGGAAGATCAGCGGGTCGAGCAGCGAGAAGATCTGGTTGATCGCCGCCAGGACGAGGGCCAGGGCCCCGAGCTGCCAGTAGCGGCGCAGGTAGGCGTAAAGGAGTCGCATGACCCCCTATCGTATTACGGGGCCAGAAGCTCCGCCACAGCCGCGAGCACCTCCAGGACCCCGCCGGCAAGCTCCACAGCTCCCCACCCGCCGTCCCCTTCGCACGCCACGGCAGGAGCCGCGAGCCCCAGGTAAGCGGTCAACGGCTGAGCTCTGTGGTGGGTGCCGCTCTGCGGCTGCCCCGCCTGAACCCAGGCGACGAAGAGCTCCAGCTCGCCGGGGTCGAACCAGACGCCGTGCTCGCTGCAGATGTCCACCACCACGCCGCCACAGGCCTTGACGTCCATCAGGCTGCCGCAGACAGCACAGGGTCGGTGATATCGCTGCGGCGCCGGCGCGAGCCCGCGCAACCCGGCCGGCAGGCCCACCGCGGACGGAGGCGGCGGACCCGACGCCAACTGCTTCTCCAGTCTCTCGATCAGCTCCCGCTCCACCCAGACGCCGTGGCAGTCCGGACACTCGTGGACGGTCCCGTTCGCGCGCTCGAGAGCGACGCCGGTCAGATCCGTGCCGTCTTCAGGACAGTGCATCTCACTCATACCGCAGGGCCTCCAGGGGATTGACCCGCGTCGCCCTCAGGGCCGGCACGAGGTTGGCCAGCAGGGCCACCAGCAGAAGGAGGATGGGGACGACCAGGAAGGTCGCCGGGTCGGTGGCGGTCACGCCGTAGACCTGGCTGCCGAGGTAGCGCGAGGCCCAGCCCGCCAGGGCGAGCCCGAACGCCGCGCCCACGAGCACGATCCGCATGCCCTGCAGGATCACCAGGCGCTGGACCTGGCCGGGCCGAGCGCCGAGCGCCATGCGGATGCCGATCTCGTGGGTGCGCTGCTCCACCGAGTAGCTGACCACGCCGTAGACCCCGACCGCGGCGAGCACCAGCGCCAGGCCCGCGAAGATGCCGAGCAGGAGCGTCTTGACCCGGTTCGGGGCGAGCGAGTCGTTCATGACCTGCTCCATGGTGTTGATGCGCTCGACGGGCAGATCCGGGTCCACCTCCCGCACCGCCTCGCGCAGGGTCGCGGTCAGGCGGGCGGGGTCGCCCTGGGTGCGCAGGACCAGGAAGCTGTCCGTCCCCGGGACCTGGAGCTGCAGCAGGTAGACTTCGGGCGACTTCTCTCCGTCCAGGGTGTCGTGGCGGACGTCGCCGACCACGCCCACGACCGTGAACCAATCGACCTTCTCCGCGGTGGGGTCGAAGGTGATGCGCTGGCCGAGCGGGTCCTTGCCGGGCCAGTCGCGCTCGGCGAGGGCCTGGTTGACGATCACCACCTTCTGGGTGTCGTGGCCGTCGCGCCGGTCGAAGGTCCGGCCGCGGACGACGGGGATGCGCATGGCCTTGAAGTAGTCCGCGCTGATGATCCGCGCCTGGGCGTTGGGCTGCTCGCTCAAGGACACCGTCGGCCGGCCCGCGTCCTGGTAGGCGAAGACCATGTCCCCGCCGCTCAGGGGGAGGGGGAAGATCGCCGCCGCGGCCTCGACTCCGGGGATGGCCGAGAGCCGCTCCTGGAGCTGCCCGTAGAAGATCGACTGCCGCTCCTCGTCGGGGTATTTGAATTCGGGGATCGAGAGGCGCGCGGTGAGCACGCCTTCGGGCTTGAACCCCGGATCGACGCCGGAGAGCCGCGCGAAGCTTCGGATCAGGAGCCCGGAGACCACGAGGAGCGCCAGGGCGAGCCCCACCTCCACGCCCACCAGGATGTTGCGGACCACCCGCCCCTGCCGGCCGCCGGCCATGGCGCGGCCGCCTTCCTTGAGCGCGCCGTAGAGCCGCTGGCCCGTGGCCGAGAGAGACGGCACCAGGCCGAACAGGAACCCGGTGGCCAGGGCGGCCAGAAGCGTGAAGGCGAGCACCCGGCCGTCCACCCGGACCTGCTGCGGCAGGGGGAGGGTGTCCGGCACCAGGGCCAGCAGACCCTTGACGCCGAACCAGGCCACGCCGGCGCCGAGGAGCCCGCCGGCCAGGAAGAGGATCAGGATCTCGACGAGCATCTGCCGCACCAGCCGGGTGCGGCTGGCGCCGAGGGCCGCGCGCACCGCGATCTCCCGCTCGCGCGCCGCCATCTTCGCCAGCAGCAGGTTCGCCACGTTGGCGCAGGCGATGAGGAGCACGAAGCCGACCGCGACCATCAAGAGGAGCAGGGCCGGCCGGATCTGCTCGACCAGGGAGTCCCGCAGCCCCATGAGCACCACGGTCCAACTGGTGTTGGTGTCCGGGTACTGCTTCTCGAGTTGGGCGGCGATCCCGGTCATCTCCGCGGTCGCCTTCTCCAAGCTGACGCCGTCCTTCAGGCGTCCGATCGTGCCGAAGAAGTGGGCGCCGCGCGAGGCGGCGGCGTAATCGAAGTCCAGCGGTACCCACAGGTCGGTCTTGCGCGGCATGTCGCAGTCACGCGGCGCAACCCCGACGACCACGTAGGGCTCGCCGTTCAGGGTGAGGGTCCGGCCGACGATCTTCGGGTCGCCGCCGAACCGCCGCTGCCAGAGGCTGTACGAAAGGACGGCGACGCGGCCCTGCCCCGGCTTCTCCTCTTCCTCCCGGAATCCGCGGCCCATCAGGGGCTTCGCGCCGAGCAGCTCGAAGAAGTCGTGCGAGACGGCGACGCCCTGGAGCGACTCGGGCTGGTCGGAGCCTGTCAGGTTGAGCTTCTCGCGGTTGAACGCCACGAGGTGCTCGAAGGACTTGTTCATCCGCCGCCAGTCCACGAAGTTCGGGGGCGCCACGCTGAACCGGGGGAAGCCCAGCTTCGGAGCGCTCTCGCGGATGAGCACCAGCTCCTCCGGGTCGGGATACGGCAGCGGCCGGAGGAGCAGGCCGTCGACGACGCTGAAGATGGCGGAGTTGGCGCCGATGCCCAGGGCCAGGGTCAGCAGCGCCACCAGGGTCGTGGCCGGACTGCGGAGCAGGGTGCGGAGCCCGAAGCGGATGTCCTTCCAGAGGTTGTCCAAAAAGCCTCCCCGGGCTCGCGCACCCGTCGTAAGATCAGGTCAGGCCGGCAGCGCCGGAGGCGTGGCCGCCGGGGCCGCGGGCAGCTCGTACCGCCGGCTGCCGAGCATGGCCTCGGCGACCTCGCGCCAGGCGATCGCCAGCACGTTGAAGATGTTCAGCGAGACCAGCAGGGTCACCACGCCGAACGCGGAGACCAGCAGCGCCTCGCCCAGGGTGTCCACCACCCAGAACCCGACGAACATGTCGGTCCAAGGATAGATCACCGGGGCCGCGAGCAGACCGAGCGACAGCGACGACAGGGCGACCGTCAGGGCGAAGGTGAAGACCCCGAGCGGCAGCTTGAGGAAGAGGAAGCCCATCCCCTTCCAGGTCACGGGGTTCGCGAGGAACTCCTGCACCAGCTTCCAGACGTTCTGGGTAGGAGCGGTGTGCTGCGCGCTCATCGGCGGCACCCTGGCGCCGAGCAGGTGGATGGCCAGGCGCCGCTCCAGCGCCGCCATGCCGAAGCTCCCGGCGAACACCACCGCCAGGATCGGCAGGCCGATCCAGATGATCGTCAGGGCGAAGCCGGTCGTCAGGCCGACCACCAGGAAGATGAAGTAGAACAGGCCCAGCGGGAACGACAGGGCCAGGTACAGCAGGTTCGTATAGGTGCGGACCTCGATCGGCGCGGTGAAAAAGCGGACCAGCAGGTTCAGGCGCTCTTCGGCGGGCTCGTCCGGGTACGTCCGGTTCTCGTTGTCCATGATCCCCCTCCAATCGGGATGCGATCTGGGAAAGACTACGGACGAACCGCCAGCAGGGTTTCGCCGGCCGGCTCCCTCAGGTTGTACCAGGAGCTCATCACCCGGCCGTAGGCCCCGGTGTTGGCGATGAGGAGGACGTCCCCCTCCTCCGCGGGAGCCAGCAGCCGGGAGCGGCCCAGGAAATCGCCGGTCTCGCAGATCGGGCCGACCACATGGGCCAGCATCGTGGCCGGCTCGCCCAGCTTCGTCAGGTTGACGATCGGATGGTAGGCGCCATAGAGCGCCGGGCGGATCAGCGAGTTCATGCCGGTCTCGGCGCCGACGTAGATCTCGTCCCCCTTGTGCTTGAGCTGCACCACCTTCGCCAGGAGCACGCCGGCCCGGGCCACCAGGAACCGGCCGGGCTCGATCCAGAGCTCGAAGCGCGGGTGCTCCTTCCGGAAGCGGAGGATCGAACGGGCCAGCGCCCCGAGATCGAGCGGCGCCTGGCTCGACCGCTCCGGCACGGCCAGCCCGCCGCCGACGTCCAGGATGCGGACATCCGGGAAGCGCTCAGCTTCCAAGGCAAGAAACCGGGCTGTCTCGCTCCAGCTCCGGGCCCAGCGGATACCGCTTCCCACGTGGGCGTGGAGGCCGACGATGCGCACGCCGTGGCGGTCCGCCAGCTCGCGCAGCTCGTCCAGGAATTCGGGCGCCACCCCGAACTTGGACTGCGCCCCGGCGGTGCGCACGTGGACGTGATGGCCCTTGCCCTGGCCCGGGTCGAGCCGCGCCAGCACCTCCCGGCCGCGGAAGACGTCGGGCCAGGCGCGCAGCGGGTGGAGGCTGTCGATCGTCACCCAGGCGCCCAGCTCGTAGGCCCGCCGGTACTCGGCGGCCGGGGCGAAGTTGGGGGTGAACAGCAGGCGCGGGCCGGCGATCCCCGGGAAGAGCTTCGCCACGTGCTCCAGCTCCGGGGCGGACACGCACTCGAAGCCGATGCCCAGGGCCGCGAAGCGGGCCAGCACGCCGGGACAGGCGTTCGCCTTGACCGAGTAGTAGACCCGGTCGAACGCGCCGAGGTCCCGGACCGAGCGCACCGCCCGGTCCAGGGTTTCGGCGTCGTAGACGTAGACCGGGCTGCGCTCCGCGGCCAGGGCGAGCAACTCACTCCGCCGCTCGCTCCACCACTCCCCCTGGCCCGTCTCGACCGCCGGCTCGGCCCGCGATCCGACCTTCCTCACCCCTTGGCCGCTTTGACCGCCTCGGTGATCGCCGGCAGCACCTCGTGCAGGTCGCCGACGATCCCGTAGTGGGCCACGTTGAAGATGGGCGCTCCGGGGTCCTTGTTGACCGCGACGATCACGGACGACCCCTTCATGCCCACCAGGTGCTGGATGGCGCCCGAGATGCCCGCGGCCAGGTAGAGCTTCGGCGCCACGGTCTGACCCGAGGAGCCGATCTGCCGGTCGCGCGGCAGCCAGCCGTTGTCGATCACCGGCCGGCTGGCGGCGATCTCGGCGCCGAGCGCCTTCGCCAGATCGTTGATGACCCCCATCTTGTCCGCGCCGCCGACGCCGCGGCCCACGGCCACGATCACGTCCGCCTTGGTCAGGTCCACCTGGTCGCCGCCGACGTCCTCGTAGCCGAGGACCTCGCGGTCCGGCTTGACCCCGATCGGGTCCGTGCCGCCGAGCGCCTGGACCGGCGCCTGTCCCTTGACGACGCTGTCCGCCGGGAACGAGCCGGCCTGCATGGAGACGAAGACCGTGCCCTCGCCCTTGACGCGGACCTTCGCCTGAAGCTTGCCGCCGAGCACGGGCCGCTTCCAGAGGAGACCGCCGTCGGCCTGTTCGAAGCCGGTGGCGTCCGTGATCAACCCGGCATCCACGGCCTGGGCCAGGCGCGGCACATAGTCCACGGACTGGTAGGTATGGGGGAAGACCACGTAGTCCGGTTTCGCGGACTGGATCGCGGGCGCCAGGACGCTGATGTAGGCGCCCGGCGTGTAGCTGCGGAGCGCCTCGTGGTCGGCCACGTGGACCGCGCCGAGGTCGTTCTTCGCCACCTCTTCGGCCACAGAACCGATGCCGGAGCCGAGCAGCACGGCCTCGGCCTTGCCGTCCAGGGCCGCGGCCAGCTTCTGGCCGGCGGCGAGGGCCTCCCAGGAGATGCGCGGGACCTGGCCGCCCTCGCGGAGTTGCAGAACCACCCAGATCTTCGCCATCAGAGCACCCTCGCTTCCTTCTGAAGTTTCTCGACCAGCTTCGCCGCGGCGGTCTTGGCGTCGCCCTCCAGCATCTGGGCGCCCGATCCGGAGTCCGGGAAGGCCACGGAGACGATCTCGACGCGGGAGCCCGCGGCTCCGACGCGGCCCGGGTCGAGCCCGAGGTCGGCGGCGCTCACGGGGGCGATCTCCTTCTTCTTGGCCGCCATGATCCCCTTGAGCGAGGCGTAGCGCGGGTGGTTGATGCCGGCCTGGATCTCCAGGACCGCGGGCACCGGCACGCGCGAGATCTCGTTGACGCCGCTCTCCATCTCGCGGGTCACCTTGAGCGACTTGCCGCCCTCCTCCAGCTCCACGCCCATGACGAGCCAGACGTGGGGCCAGCCGAGGTGGCCGGCGATCACCGAGCCGGTGCCGCCCCAGCGCACGTCGTCCGACTGCGAGCCGGTGAGCACGAGATCGAAACTCTCGCGGGCCACGGCGGCGGCCAGGGCGCGGCCGGTGGCGAGGGCGTCGCCGCC
>DATANP010000362.1:0-4183 GCA_036266195.1 Thermoanaerobaculia bacterium
CAGGAGCACGTGCTGGAGCAGGGCCGTCTCGTGTGGTCTCGCAAGCCCGGCATCGTGGAGGGCTACGCCAGGGAGCTCCGGAGCGCCGCCGCAGCCGAGCGCGATAGAGCCGCGTCGGAGTGGCCACGGATGCTGAGACGGCTGGCCGGCCATTGACCCTCGCTCCATGGTGAACCGCGAATACCTCCTGGAGCAGTTCCGGCTCGCCGAAGAGTACCTCGGACGGGCCCGGGCAATCGCCGGCCTGTCGCTGCAGGAGTACCTCCACGACAAGAATGCGGTGGACGCGAGCGTCCGCCAGCTCACGGTCTTGTTCGAGACCTGCCACAATATCGGGAAGCACCTGATCTCCCGGCACGACTGGCGTGCTCCGGGCAGCAAGGCGGAGACCTTCGAGATCCTGGCGGAGCACGCCGTGCTGCCTTCCGACCTGGGCAACGCGTTCCGGGGAGCCTCCCGCTTCCGAAACCTGGTCACATACCAGACCACCGTCGTGCGGGACGAGCTGGTCTACGAGGTTCTCCAGAATCACCTGACGGACTTCGACCGCTTCCTCTCCTGCGTGGCCCGTTGGCTGGAGAGCGAAGAGCCCGACTGAGCTAAGTCCTCTTCCCGTTCCAACAGGTCGGCACGAACTCCGGGTCCTCCTGGGCGCGGCGCTCGAAGCTCAGGAAGTCATAGTAGCCGCAGCGGGTGGTGGCCGGGTAGATCCGGCAGATGTCGGGCCGGGCCTCGTAGACCGTGCAGCGCCGGGTCTCGGTGTCGAGGAAGCGGCAGATCGTGCCATAGACCTCGTCAGGCTGGTGGCGCAGCACCACCTCCCCGGGGTCCTCGCCTTTCTTGGTAAACTTCCGCGCGGCCGATTCCGGGGTCAGACCGAAGTGCTCTGCGAGACGGACGACGTCCGACGGCTGAACCGGGATCCTCGGATAGGAACAGCAGTAGGCGGGACAGCGGTTGCAGTTGTAGAAGATCGTCAGGCCCACGGTCCGCATTCTACTCTTCGGAGACCCTTTTCATGCGCTCGAGATCCCTGGTTTCCTTTTTCTCCGCGCTCCTTCTCGCTCTGCCCCTGGCAGCCCAGCCGGCCGCCGACCTGGTCGGGGTCCCGGACACCATCATCGCCCGCCATGTGCCGGACATCCCGCGCTCCTCCAACGAAGGGCTCCTGCCGTTCGAAAACCTGCGCGTCGCCTGGTTCGCCGACTGGCACCCGAGCGAGCGCCGCCTGCTCATCCGCACCCGGTTCGGCGACAGCACGCAGATCCACGAGGTCGCCATGCCCATGGGCGCCCGCACCCAGCTCACCTTCTACAAGGACACCATCGCGGAAGGCTACTACCGGCCCGGACACCCCGACCAGATCCTGGTCTCGATCAACGAAGGGGGCGCCGAGAACTTCCAGTTCCTCCTCATCGACCGCGCCACCGGCAAGGCGAAGCGGATCACCGACGGCAAGAGCCGCAACACCGACGCGGAGTGGTCCCACGACGGCAAGCTCCTCGCCTACGTCAGCAACGCCCGCAACGGCCGCGACTTCGATCTCTATGTGACCGACGCCTCGGCCCCCGGCGCCGAGCGGCTCGTGGCCCAGTTGAACGGCTCCTGGGAGCTTGCCGACTGGAGCCCCGACGACAAGCGTCTCCTGCTGCGCGAGGTCATCTCCGCCAACGAGGCCTACCTGCACTGGGCCGACGTGGCCACCGGCGAGGTCCACGCCCTGACCCCGCGCCGCGCCCAGGGCCAGGAGCCCATCGCCTACCAGGACGCCGTGTGGTCGCAGGACGGCCGCTCGGTCCTCGCCGCGAGCGACCTCGACAGCGAGGTCCTCCACGTCGTGCGCATCCGTCTCGAGGGGGATGCCGACGGCGGCAAGCCCGCTCCCCTCGCCGGCCTGCCGGATCTGAAGTGGGACGTGGAGTCGTTCGATCTTTCGGACGACGGCAACGTGCTCGCCTACGTGGTCAACGAGGACGGCTTCAGCCGCCTGCGCTTCTTCGATTTGCGTAACGGCAAGGCCCTGCCGGCGCCGGAGATGCCCGCGGGCGTCATGACCCGGCCCCGCTTCCGTCCCGGCACGCACGAGGTCGGGTTCGCCCTCAACTGGGCCCGCGCCACGCGCGACGTCTACAGCTACGACGCCGACGCCCGGCGCCTGGAGCGCTGGACCGCCAGCGAGGCCGGCGGCCTGAACACCTCGACCTTCGCCCTCCCCGAGCTGGTCCACTTCCAGAGCTTCGACGGCCGCACCATCCCGGCGTTCCTGTACCGGCCGCCCGCCGACCGCTTCCCCGGACCGCGGCCGGTCTACATCGACATCCACGGCGGCCCCGAGGAGCAGGCGCGGCCCAACTTCCTCGGCAGCAACAACTACATCATCAACGAGCTCGGCGTAGCGTTCATCGCGCCGAACGTGCGCGGCTCCGCCGGCTACGGCAAGAGCTACATGAAGCTGGACAACGCCGAGAAGCGCGAGGACTCGGTCAAGGACATCGGCGCGCTCCTCGACTGGATCGCGAAGCAGCCCGGCCTCGACGCCTCGCGCGTCATGGTGGGAGGCGGCTCCTACGGCGGCTACATGGTGCTCGCCTCGCTCGTCCACTACAGCGACCGGCTGCGCTGCGCCTTCGACTCGGTCGGCATCAGCGACTTCGTGACCTTCCTGGAGAGCACGAGCGAGTACCGCCGCGACCTGCGGCGCGCCGAGTATGGCGACGAGCGCGACCCGAAGATGCGCGAGACCCTCCTCAAGATTGCGCCGGCCCGCAACGTCGAGCGCATCGGCAAGCCGCTCCTGGTCAGCCAGGGGGCCAACGACCCGCGAGTGCCGCTCTCGGAGTCCGACCAGATCGTCGCCGCCCTGGAGAAGCGCGGCGTGCCGGTCTGGTACCTCGTCGGCAAGGACGAGGGCCACGGCTTTCAGAAGAAGGGCAACTCCGACTATCAGCGGGTCGTGCTGATGACGTTCATCCGGCAGTACCTGCTGGGCGGATAGGACCTACTCCGCCGCCGAGTGGACCGCCACGCGGTTGCGCCCGCTCCTTTTCGACTGGAGCAGGGCGTGGTCCGCGGCGTGGTAGAGGTCCTGCGGCGCCTGCATGCGGTCGGAGAGCTGGGCCACGCCGAAGCTGCAGCTCAGCGAGATCTTGAGATCGCCGTAACGGTGGTCGAGATCCAGGACCCGGTCCCGCAGCTTGAGAGCCAGGCTCTCCGCCTGAGCCGACGTGGTCTCGGGCGACAGGATCACGAACTCGTCGCCGCCGACCCGGGCCAGCGTCTGCTCCGGCCGCACCAGGTCCTTGGCGAGGCCGGCCACCTGCTTGAGCGCGAAGTCGCCGCAGAGGTGGCCGTAGGTGTCGTTGATCCGCTTGAACTCGTCGAGGTCGAAGATGACCAGCGACAGCGGGCGCGAGTGGCGGACCGAGCGCGCGAACTCGCGCTGGACCTCCTCCTCGAACTTCCGCTTGTTGTAGATCTCGGTCAGCCCGTCGAGCGACACGAGCTCGTAGATCGCCATGTGGTAGGCGCTCTCGACGTCCTGCTCGTGGAGGAACTTGAAGTGGACCGCCGCGGTCTGGAAGCGGTCGCCCGTCTTGAGCACCGTCCGGCCATGGATGGCCTGGCCGTTGACGTACGTGCCGTTGGTGCTCCCCAGGTCCTCCAGGGTGACCACCGAGCCCACGTAGCGCAGGCGGGCGTGCTTGCGCGAGATCGACATGACCTCGGGCAGGCTGATCGCCACCGAGCTGGAGCGGCCGATCTCCAGGGTCGAGCCCGAGGAGAGCCGGAACCGCGAGCCCAGCCGCTGGCCCTCGGGATGCGCGATCAGGATGATGTCGGCCTCGGACTCCGCCGCGGGCGCGAGACCGCGCACGACCCGCTCGCGAGTGGCGGTCTGGAAGGTCTGGGTGAGCCCGCTCTCCTGGAGAGAAGACGCATCCACCCCGTCCGTGTCGCTCCCCTCACGGTCGAGTTTCTGAAAGGAATCCGAACGCTGACGCTCGTCCATGCTGACGCGATCCAATCTCTTCCTGGCGTTACAATGGTTTATCGTACCACGCAGCCGCGCCCGAGCCCAAAATCCCCCGCCTTTCAGCGGCCGGACAGCATGGCGCGCATCACGTGGCGGGCGACCTCGGGGTTCTCGCGGAGCCGGCGCATGGAGTACGGGTACCAGTCCTTG
>DATANP010000363.1:0-8839 GCA_036266195.1 Thermoanaerobaculia bacterium
CATGGACGAGGCTGCGGAAGAGGTGCGGGTCCTCGGGAAAGTCGCCGCCGCCCCAGGTCTCCAGGTATTCGTCGAAGCCGTCGTTCCAGCCGAACTTGGCGGCGAGCACGGCGTTCGAGTTCACCGCCACGGTCTTGTAGCCGCTCTCCTGCATCAGCTCCGGCAGGGTCAGGTACTCCTCCGGGATGCGGAGCGCGGCCCGGTGGGTGAGGCCGGTCGTCTGGGGGTACTGGCCGGTGAACATGGACGCGAAGGAGACGCCGGTCTTGGGCCACTGCGAGATGGCGCGGTCGAACGTCACCCCGGAGGCCGCGAGTTGGGCGAGCCGCGGCGTGGTCTCGCGCGGGTAGCCGTAGAGGCTCATGCGGTCCGCGCGCAGGGTGTCCACCGTGATCAGGAAGATCCGGCGCGGGGCGTCCTCGGCCAGCTTCGGACCGCGGTGACAGCCCGTCAGGAGGAAAAGGATCGGGAGGAGGACTCTGAAACGGTACATGGAAGGCCCGCCATCCTACTATACGGGGCGTGCTGACCGTCCACCCTGAGAACCCACGGTACTTTCAGGACAGCGCAGGCCGGACCGTCTATCTCACCGGCTCCCACCACTGGGACGTGCTGGTGGACAACGCCGAGCGGCCCGGCGGCTTCGACTTCGAAGGGTACCTCGGCCGGCTGGAGTCCTGGGGCCACAACTTCTTCCGGCTGTGGACGCACGAGGCCTGGACGCACGAGGTCCGCCCGCTCCCCTACCCCCGCACCGGCCCCGGCCGGGCGCTCGACGGCAGCCTCCGGTACGACCTGACCCGCTTCGATCCAACCTACTTCGAGCGCCTGCGGAGCCGGGTGACCCGGGCTGGCGAGCGGGGCTTCTACGTGGCCGCCATGCTCTTCAACGGCTGGTCGATCCACGACAACGGCGAGGGCAACCCCTGGTTCCGCCACCCGTTCAACCGGGTCAACAACGTCAACGGCATCGACGGCGATCCGGACGGCACGGGCGAGGGCCTGGACGTCCATACCCTGCGGGTGTCCGCGATCACCCGTCTCCAGGAGGCGTACGTCCACAAGGTGGTGGAGACCGTGGGCGATCTCGATCACGTCCTGTGGGAGATCTCGAACGAGAGCCCCGGCGAGTCGCGGGACTGGCAGTACCACCTGATCCGCCACCTCAAGACCCTGAGCCCGGCCCCGGTGGGCATGACCTCCTGCTTTCCGCGCGGCCGTAACGAGGACCTCTTCAACAGCCCGGCCGACTGGATCTCCCCCAACCACCGCGGCGGCTACAAGCGCTCGCCGCCGCCCGCGGACGGGAAGAAGATTGTCCTCCTCGACACGGACCACCTCTGGGGCATCGGAGGCGGGGCCGACTGGGTCTGGAAGAGCTTCCTCGCCGGACACCATCCGATCTACATGGACCCGCTGGACGACGACCCCGAGCGGGAGCAGGCGCGCCGGGCCATGGGCGTCACCCTGAGCCTGGCCCGGCGCTTCGACCTCGCCGGCATGATCCCGGCCGGTCCGCGCGGGAGAGTCGTCTATCTCCCGCGTGCGCCGAGACGGATCGATCCATCCGCGGAGCTCATCGATCCCATCTCCGGGGAAAGCCTGAGCGCGCCGGGCAGGAAGTCGCCGATCGTCCTGGCCATCAAATCGTAGCCCGCCGGGGTCAGGTGCTGGTCGATGGGATAGTAGATCCGCTGCCCCTGCCGGACGGCCGACTCGAACGTGTCGGTCAGGTCGAGCACGGGCACCCCGTGCCGTTCGAAGATCGCCCGGAACAGCCGGTTGGGCCGCCGCGGATCGTGGCTCGCCGGATCCAGGCCGAACCGGTCCAGCAGGGCCGTCCAGCGCCGGGCGTCGACCTGCGGCAGCGACGGAATGAGCACCGCCGCCACCGGGATGCCCCGCGAAGCCAGCCGGCCGACCGCGGCCTCGGTCGCCTCGGCCCCTTTCCTTATCTCCTCCGGCAGCTCCGGGCCGTACAGAGAGAATTCCGCCCGCAGCTCGCGCGTCGCCCAGGGCTCCTTGAGACCGAGGAGCGACCGGACCCGCCCTTCGAGCACCGAGCTTTTGAGCAGCCGGAAGAGGTGGGAGTGGTAGTAGAGCCACCGCCGCAGGCCGCCCGTCTCCCCCGGCACCACCAGCGAGCCATCCACAACCGCCACCTTGGGCTGATCCGGAGAGGCATCCTGGAGGTCGTTGGCGAGAAACACCGCCACCACGACCAGATCGGGCTGGAGACCGGCGCCATGCGCCTCGAACCAGGCTACCTCGTCCGGCACGCCGAAACCGGGAGCCCCGGCGTTGAGCACCTGGACGTTCGGCATCCTCTTCTCCAGCCGCGCCGGCCAGGTCTCGTCCTGCCGGGCCCCCACGCCGAACGTGAACGAATCGCCGATCGCCAGGATGCGGAGGCTCCCCGCCGGCTTCGGGCCAACCTCGGGGCCGCGGAGCCCCTCGCGGTTGGTGGCGACCGCGGTGTCGAACTCCGCCTGGTTGGTGATCCGTCCCTGGAATCCGGGCGCGATCCGGTAGCGCCGCGGCGGGTCGGGCTGATAGAGACCCGGCGTGACCGTCATCACCGCCTGGGGCCGGACGATCCGGATGGCGAGCTCGGCGACGAGCAGGCTGAAGAAAAAGCTGATCCCCAGGAAGATCAGCCGGACGAGACGTGTTCGGGAGGTTGTCATGCGAGGCGGATTCTACCGGAGCGGCAGGCTCGCATCTTGCAGCGCCGTTGACGGTTCGTCTCGCCTCGGTTAGACTGGAAGCAAGAAAAGGAGCATTCCAATGACCGGAGAATTCCAACGGCTGATGTCGGATCTTCGCAGGCATCCCGATCTGCTTCAGGATCTCGGCGAGATCGGGGATCTCGATCGCGCAGTCCGCTGGGCCCATGAGCGTGGCTACAAGGTTGAAGCGGAAGAGTTGCAGGAGCTTCTGGCGAGCCACCGCGAGCTGTCGGATGACGAGCTCGAACAGGCGGCCGGCGGCGACTGGGGTACCGGGACCGGCACCACCACCGGTGGTGGTGGCGGCTAAAGGGCTTTGCCGCCGAGTTGCGGGGACTGGCTATCCGTCCTCCAGCGCCATCTTCGTCCTCCTCTGTTCAGGCCGGAAGAGACGGAGCACTTGCGCCGGCTTGCCCGTGGCCTTCCCGGCGATCTCCTCACAGTCCTTGAGATTCGACTGGGCGACAGCGAAGGGCCCATCGATCTCGCCTTCCGCCTGACCGGCCCCGAGGAGGCTCTCCGGATCGCGGAGATCCTGCCACCCTCGCAGACCCGCCGCTTCCTCTCCCTCTGGTCGGACCCGGGTTCGGCCCTTTCACCCATCCACTCGGCCTGGGTCGAGTTCGATCTCGACCGCGGGCTTCGCGAGGTTCCGGCACCCGTGGTCTGCGCCAAGCTGAAGCCGGATGCGTCCCTGCCCTGGCTGACCGGGACGCTCTTCCCGGCCATGCACGGCAAGCCGCTGACGCCGCCCCAGGAGAGGCTCGTCCAGCTCTGCCACGAGTGTCTACCCTCGTCGGCCTACATCCTCTATGCCTTCAGCCTCCTCTCCCGGGGCGCCGATACCCTGCGCCTGGAGATCTTCGGCCTGACCTCGTCGAGCATCCTCGCCTATCTGGACCGGGTGGCCCCCACGGCGGTCTCCTGGATGAAGGGGCCGGCCGCTCTCTTCCAGGGCGTCGAGAGGGTCCATCTCTCCCTGGACATCGGAGATGAGATCCTCCCCCGCATCGGCATCGAGGGCTCGTTCTCCCGGCTGCCGAACTGGGAGCCCGGCTGGAGGAAGCTCTTCGACCGGCTCGTGGACCGCAGCCTCTGCCGGCCCGAGGAGCGCGACGCCGCGCTCGCCTGGCGGGGCTCGGACACCTTCTGGACCGCTCCGGCGGCCTGGCCCGTGGACGCCACCGGGCCGGCGGGCTTCTGCTTCCGCAAGCTGAGCCATGTGAAGGTGGTCTGCCGGCCGGACCGGCGCCTCGAAGCCAAGCTCTATCTGATGCTCGGCTACCTGCCCTAGGAGGCCCGGGCCAGCGAAACGGACAGCTCCCCGGCAGTCTGCTCGGCCCGCTCCACATACCGCTGCGCGCCCAGCTCCTGGAACGCGCGGTGGGCCTGGCGGAGCTGCGCCGCCGCCTCCAGGGTGTCGCCGCTGTCATGGGCCAGCAGGGCCAGCTCGAGGCGGGTCCTCGCCACCTCGAACGGCACCCGGTGGGTCTGGAAGCCTTCCATGGCTTCGCTCAGGTGGGCGTGCGCCTCGCCATGCCGCCCCAGCGCGTGGCAGATCATGCCCAGGCTCCTCCGCGCCAGTCCGAGCCCGTACCAGAACCGGGCCTCCAGGGTTACGGCGACCGCCTGCTCCGCGATCGGAAGAGCGTCCCCGGCCCGTCCGGCGCGCAGGTACGCCTCCGCCAGGAAAGCGGAAAACCAGCCCTGGAGCTGGCGCATGCCGGCGGCCTCCAACCGCCGGATCGAATCCTCCAGCGTCTCCGTGGCCCTGGGGAGATCTCCCTTCTGCAGCCAGGCATAGCCCAGGAAGCCCAGGGCCGCGGCCGTGTTCAGGGGGTCCTGCGCACGGTCGATGCCCGCCTGGCAATACCGGATGCCCGCGTCGCCATCGCCCAGCGACGCATGGAAGTACCCGGTGCTCCAGGAAGGATCGAGCCGCGGGTCCTTGAGCGTCTCGTAGATCGAGTTGGCCCGGGCCATGGCCTCCAGTCCCCACTCGAACCGCCCGAGGACGTAGTGGTGGAACCCGACCACCCCGAACGCCTGCCCCTGCCACCAGCGGTCCTCGGTCCGCTCCAGCAGCGCCACGGCCTTGAGCCCGTAGCGGATCCCCTCCGAGAACTCCCCGGCCCAGAACGCGTCGCGGGAGAGCACGTAGCAGGCCTTGCCCTCGGTCCCGGCGTCGCCGGAGGCCTGGGCCTCCTCGATCGCCTGGAGAGCGTGGCTCGACGCCTCCGCCTGGTTCCCGAGATAGCTGTGCGTATGGGCCAGCCAGAAGTGGAACCGGCCGCTCAGGGTCGGATCGCCCAGGCGCGCGACCACGTCCCGGTGCTTCTCCAGCAGCTCCAGCGTCTCGGGAAGCTGGGCCAGGGGGAGCAGGGACTCCGCCAGCCGAAGGACCAGCTCCACGGTCTGCCGGGCCCGGTCTCCGTTCGGGAGACGCGCGGCATGGACGAGAGCCTCCTGCAACGCCCGGGCGGCTTCGGCGTGGGCATAGCTGGCCGCGGCCCGGTCGGCGAACCGGACGAGATAGAAGACGGCCTTTCTCGGCTTGCCCGCCTCCGAGTAGTGGTACGCCAGCCGGTCGTAGACGTCCTCCGGCCGGTCGGCGTGAAGCCGCTCGAAAGCCTGTCCGGCCGCGGCATGGAGAGACTGGCGCCGGCTCTGGAGGAGCGTCTGGTAGATCGCCTCCTGCGTCAGCGCGTGCTTGAAGAAGCAGCGCGGCTCCGACGACGAGATCTCCTCGTAGAGGAACTCCCAGCGCTTCAGGTCCGCCAGGAGAGCTCCCGCGCCCGGCTCGCCGTCCCAGAGCGCGATCAGAATCACCAGGGGGAACTCCCGTCCGAGGACCGAGGCGGCCTGGAGCAGCCGCTTGTGCTCCTCCGGCAGGCGGTCGATGCGGGCCAGGAGCACGCCCTGGACCGTGTCGGGTACGGAGACGTCCGGACGCTCCAGGAACGAGCGGGTGAGCTCCTCCAGGAAGAACGGATTCCCCTCGGCGCGGGTCAGAGCCGTCTCGACCAGATCCTCCGGCAGCTTCGATTCGCGAAGCACCGACTCCACCACCTGGCGGCTCTCCTGCTCGGTCAGCCGCGACAGGGAGATCTGCGTGGCATAGGACTTCTCGATCCAGCGCGGGCGATACCCGGACCGGTAGGTGGCGAGGAGGAGCATGCGGGCGGAGGCCAGCCCTTCCGCCAGGTAACCGAGCAGCTCCTCGGAGCTGTTGTCGATCCAGTGGAGATCCTCGATCTGCAGGATGACCAGCCGGCCCTGTCCCGAGCTCAGGATGAACTGCCGGAGGATCGCGAACGTCCGCGACTGGAGCGCCTGGGCGCTCAGCACGGAGAGGCTCTCCGTGCCCTCCCGGATGCCCAGCAGATGGAGGAGGTACGGCAGGGCTTCGTCGGCCTCCATCCCGGCCTGGGAGAGGCCCACGCGCACCTTGTCGGCGACGGTGGACGGTGCATCGGCCTCGCCGATCCCCCACTCGTTGCGCAGCATGTCGAGGATCGGGAGATAGGGGACGCCGGTGCCGTAGGACAGGCAGCGTCCGGTCAGGTACAGCACCGGCTGGTCCCAGAGCTGGCGCCGGAACTCGAACAGCAGACGCGACTTCCCCGCTCCGGCCTCGGCCGCGAGACCGACGATCTGGCCCTCTCCGGCCGCGGCGCGCTCGCGCAGGTCGTCGAGGATGAGCATCTCCCGCTTCCGGCCGACGAAACCGGACAGGGCCATGCCGCTCATCACGGCCTGCTCCGAGGGGAGCCCGGCGTCCGCGATCAGGAAGGCGGGGACGGGCTCGGCCTTGCCCTTGAGGTCCAGAGGTCCGATGGGCTTCGCCTGGATCGTCCCCTGGAGGAAGCGCATCGTGGATTCGCTGACCAGGATCGTCCCGGGCTCGGCCGCCTGTTGCAGCCGGGCCGCGAGGTTGGTGGTGTCGCCGATCGCCGAGTAGTCCTTCCGGAGCTGGTCGCCGATCCCTCCGACCACCACCCACCCCGTATTGATGCCCATCCGGACCTTGACCTCCACCCGGTTGCGGGTCATCTCGGCCCGGTGCTCGTCAAGCCGCTTGATCAGCCCCAGGGCGGCGAGCACCGCCCGCCGCGCATGGTCCTCGTGAGCGATCGGCGCCCCGAAGAGCGCCATGAAGCCGTCGCCGAGAAACTGGTTGATCGTCCCCTCGTAGCGATGGACTTCGCCGAGAGCCAGCTCGAAGAATCGGTTGAGGAGCAGGTGCATGGTCTCCGGCCCCAGCCGGTCCGCCAGGGCGGTCGAGCCGACCAGGTCGCAGAACAGTACGGTGACCTGCTTGCGCTCGCCTTCGAGGGCCGCCTTGGTCTGAAGGATCTCTCCCGCAAGATGAGGAGGGGTGTAGGACTGGAGCACCGGCCGCGACGTTTCAGCCGGAGGTTCCTCGACCGCCGGCCTGACCGGAGCGGGAGGGGGAGGAGGCGGTGCAGCCGCGGTCAGAGGCCCGATCAGCGAATTGCCGCACTCGCCACAGAACTTGAATCCGGGCGGGTTCTCCGTCCCGCACACCGGACACACCGGAGCCAGCTTCGTCCCGCACTGGCCGCAGAACTTCATGCCGGTGGGGCTGTCGAAGTCGCAGCGCGGACACCTCATGATCAGACTACTGTACAACCTTTCCGGGATTCACCGGTCTCCTCAGGACTGAGTACGGGAAAGCTCCAACCTTATTGCTCGGCTGATCCGGGGACCCTGGCGACTCAGGAGAGCCTCGGTTTCCTGCGCAGAGAGCCCCGCACGAGCGGCGACCTGGCCAGGGTCAGAACGGAATTCCTGCAGCAGATCAGAATCCGCAGCCGCGGCAAGAACAAATTCGGCAAGAGCGCTCCGTCCCTGAACCGTTACCTGATCAAGAGACGGCGATACGGTCGGCGACTGTGGTGCCGGCACCACGGCCTTTTTTTCGCCTTGCGCTTCGGCTTGCATCACGCCCAGGCGCAGGGCCATTTCCTTATCGAGATCCGCCTTCTTCTGAGGAGGTATGTACAAGGTCGACATGGTGGAAACCCTGGCCTGTGCCAGTTTCTTCAAAGAAATGCGCTCCACCACGTCATCACAGACTGGATACAGACTTCCCTGGTAAAGAACGATTTCGCACTCAGGGTCGTAGAATTGCTCCAGGTACTCGGCCAGGAGAACCAAATTGCTGTTGGCAGAATTGACCCGCGAAGAGAGGTCACCGACGCAGCCAACCTGCCAGATGATCACGTTATTGTCCGGATGGAGAATACGCTTGTGAACCAGCAGGTCGGTTGCCTCATAGAACTGGCACCCGGCCACGGCAGGATCGAAGCCGACATCGGCATAAAGGCAGTCCGCCGCGGAAACTCCGGGTAGCATGAAGGCCGGATATCCTTCGGACCGCGCAACTTGTATCGCCTTGTGCGAAGGATTCACAAACAACCCTGGATGCCCGTAGAAAACAGCGCAGACCAGCTTGCCTTCGCGTACGGGACTCATGATATGTGAAACCATGTCGCCATAGGTTTCCGACCGCTTTCGCTCTGCATTGTAAAGTGCGACAAGATCCCTGCTGTCCTCACAGTTCTGCTTGATCCATACCTCCGTAGCCGGATCCGAAACACAGTAGAGCACTACATCCGCCCTCCGAATCCAAGCTTGGGCCTCCACTGTCATATGAGCCAGGCTCTTGATTCCGGATCCTACGAGAACCAACGATCCTCTTTCTGCCATGACCGTAACCTCACTCGCTTGCCTTGGCTGCAGGACCCCGTCCCGCAGGTTCGAGCTCTTCAGCCTGTCCGCACACCCGCAACAACCCGCCCTTGACGAGTTTCCGGGCGAGAACTGTTTTGCTCTTGTCGTCCAGTCTCACCGGCAGATCCGACAAACGGAATCTTTTATGATCCCGAATGTATTCGAATGCCGGTGAGATGCCGAGCGGTCCCGACACGGAACCCGTACCGAAACTGATTGTGACCGACGCATCGGATCGGCTGACCACGCATTCCAATCCATCACGACGCTCAAATACTGACAGAATGCCGATATCTTCTGGCCTGAGGATCTGCTCCAAATGACCGTCCGGAGGAAACACCCGCGACGCGACA
>DATANP010000364.1:0-2901 GCA_036266195.1 Thermoanaerobaculia bacterium
AGGATACGCAGCTCGCGGTTGGATTGAGCCGGTCCCTTCAAATTTGGGAAAAAATTCCCGAAAACTTCTCCGTCCGGCGAGACGCCGGATGCTTCCAACGGGCCGGGTGACGCTTCCAACGAGCCATCGGATGCTTCCGGCGAGACGTTGGATCGAGAAGACGGCCGGTTTCTCCGTCTGGCGAGCCGCCGGATGCTTCCAACGGGCCGGGTGACGCTTCCAACGTGCCATTGGATGCTTCCGGCGAGGCGTTGGATCGAGAAAACGGCCGGTTTCTCCGTCCGGCGAGACGCCGGATGCTTCCAACGGGCCGGGTGACGCTTCCAACGAGCCATTGGATGCTTCCGGCGAGACGTTGGATCGAGAAATCGGCTGGTTTCTCCATCCGGCGAGCCGCCGGATGCTTCCGGCAAAGCGCCTGCAGGGGTCGGCGAGGCCGGTTTCCGTGAGAAGCCCCCTCCCCGTCCCTCCCCCGCTTCGCGGGAGAGGGCGCCCCCGCCCTGTCCTCTCCGACCGCGCCTCAGATCACCTGCGCACCCGCCCGCGCTTCAGATCACCCGGTCGTTGCCTCCGTCCACCGGCACCTGCGCGCCGGTGGTCTTCGCGAAGAGGGGGCCGCACATCTCGGCGGCCAGCTCGGCCACGTCGCGGCTCGATACCTCGACCCGGAGGATGTTGTTCTTCTTGTAGGAGTCCACGTCCATTTCGTAGGCCTTGGCGCGGGAGGCGAGCCTCTCCTCGGTCCAGATGCCGGTGTCGAATACGGCGTTCGGGTGGAGGGTGTTGATCCGGATGCCGTCCTTGCCCCACTCCAGGGCCGCGACGCGGGCGAGTTGGTTCAAGGCGGCCTTGGAGGCCGAGTAGGCCGCTACCCCGGGGCCGGGCGCGGGCACGTTCTTCGAGCCGATGACCACCACCCGGCCGCCGCGCGGCGCCAGGGCGAGCAGCGGGTGGCACTCGCGCATCAGGACCACGTTCGAGTCCAGGTTGATCGACATCACCCGCCGCCACTCGTCGAGGGTCATGTCCGCCAGCTTCCGGCTCTCCGGGAAGATGCCGGCGTTGAGCACCAGCATGTCAAGCCCGCCGAAGGCTTCGACCCCGGCGGCCACGGCGCGGCGGATCTGGTCCTCCCGGGTGACGTCGCAGACCACGCCGCGGAAGTCCGGCCGGTCGAAGAGCGACTCGATCGCGGGGTTCAGGTCGAGCCCGACCACGGCCGCGCCGCGGGCGAAGAAGGACTCGACGCAGGCCCGGCCGATCCCCGAGGCGGCTCCGGTGACCAGCGCCACCTCGCCGGTGAGGGCCAACGGCTTGCCGCCCTTCCTGAGCTTGGCCTGCTGCAGGTTCCAGTACTCCATGTCGAAGAGGTCGCTCGACGGCAGCGCGCTGTAGCCGCCGAGGAGGACGGCACGCTCGACGATCTCCATGGTGTGCTCGTAGATGTCCGCCGAAATCGCCGCGTCCCTGGCCGTGCGGCCGGCGGCGGCGAGCCCGAGGTCCGGGTCGAGGATCACCCGCGGCGCCGGGTCCACCATGGTCTTGGGCTCCTTCGCGTGCGGCGCGTGGCGCTCGAAGTAGTTCCGATAGGCCTGGACGTAGGCATCCACGTTCCGGCCGAGGAGAGGCACCGACTTGGTGCGGATCACATGGTCCGGCGTGGCCGCGCCCTGCTGGGAGATCGTGCCCACGTCCGCGCGCCGGGCGAAGGCGAGCGTCCGGGCGTTGGTCCGCGAGGTGAGGACCATGGGGGCGCCCGCGGCCTGCGAGATGTCCTTCCGCAGTCTGGCCGTTTCGACCGGCGCCGGGCTGGCGGGCGCCTCGGGCCACGGCCCCAGGCTCCAGGCGTTCCTGGCCTTCAGATACTCCTCGGCGAGGCCGACGAGGTGGATCATCCTCTCGTAGGACTCGCGGGCGGTCTCCGCGAAGGAGAAGATGCCATGGTTCAGGAGGACCATGCCCTGGGTGTCCGGCCCAGCGTCGGCGGCGAAGCGCTCGGCGCAGAGCCGGGCGAGGTCGAAGCCGGGCATGATGTAGGGGATCACCACGACCGACTTGCCGTAGATCTCCCGCACCCGCGCCTCGCCGCCGGGGGTGTTGGTCACGGTGACCACGGCGTCGGCATGGGTGTGGTCCACGAATTTGTACGGCAGGGCAGCGTGGAGGATGGTCTCCACGGACGGCACCGGCGCCGAGGCCCGCGTCATGTTGGTGACCAGCTCGTTGACCATCTGCGGGTCGGAGAGCGCGGCGAGCGAGGCCAGGCGCACGGCCGGCCGGAGGCGAACGGGCGAGAACCCGGCCGCCTCGATGGTCTCCAGGTCCCAGCCGCTTCCTTTTACATAGAGGATGTCCTCCTCCTCGCCATAGAGGTTGCGCTCGCGGATCTTGACCGAGGTGTTGCCGCCGCCGTGGAGCACCAGGGTCTTGTCCCGGCCGAGCAGCCGGGAGGTGTACACCCGCAGGCCGAGGTCGCCCTCCACCGCTTGATACCCCGCGGCCTCGTCGTCGTTCCAGAGGCTCTGCATGGCTGCGGAGTATAGCCGCCGGGTTCAAACCTTTTCCGCTCCGGCGGGCACTCATCTACGCTAGGGCCCAGAAGACGGGATCAACCGAGACGATGCAGGCGCCCCTACCCCGACACCCCGAACCGGCTCCGCCCACGCCGGCGACACTCCTCGTGGAGCGGGCCCGCCGCGGCGACACGCGGGCGTTCGAGGAGCTTTACAAGCTCCACCATCGGCGGATCTACGCGCTCGCCCTGCGCATGACCCGCGAGCCCGGCCGCGCCGAGGAGCTGACCCAGGACGCGTTCGTCGAGGCCTGGCGGTCGCTGCCCTCGTTCCGCGGCGAGAGCGCCTTCTCCACCTGGCTCCATGGGATCGCGGTCCGGGTCGTCCT
>DATANP010000365.1:0-11386 GCA_036266195.1 Thermoanaerobaculia bacterium
CCGCGGCTGCAGTGGGTGACCGAGGGCTGGCAGAACCCGAAGGAGATCGTGTTCTACCGCGCGGTGCTCAACGTGCCGCTCTACGTTTTCGGGCGCATGGACAAGATGAAGAACGCCTACGAGGCGTTCAAGCGCCTGGCCAAGCGCTCCAAGGCGCTCCACGTCGACAAGAACTGGGAGGAGGGGCTGGCCGACCTCGACCCGGTGAGCGCCCAGGAGAAGCACCGCCAGAAGCGGGTGCGCAACCAGATCATCAACTTCTCGGCCCTCTTCACCACCGCCAATCCGGGGCGGCCCAACCAGGGCTACATCGTGCGCCGCGAGGGCCGGTACTTCCTCTGCGATCCCTCGAATCCCGCCCCGGCGAACGGCAACGGGCCGGACGAGGGGCTGACCCTGCTCGGCGAGACCCTGACCGGCGCCATCGAGCACCTGCCCGACGTGCTGGAAGCGGAGAAGGTCAAGTACCTGCCCTACCAGCAGATGCTCCAGGCCGTGCGCGAGGGGCTGTCGCCCAAGGTGCTGAGCCGCATCGTCCGCCTGCCGGTGCAGTGGCGGAAGAACGCCGAGGAGCTGCGCACGCTCTACGGCTCCAGCCCCACGGCCGAGGAGCTGCTCTTCCTCAAGGACTACGAGGACTCCTACCGGCGGCTCCACGAGTCGCTGGAGGACCTGCTCGGAAGGCTCCGCAACCGGGAGATCGAGCAGAAGAGCCTGGGCGAGGACGCGGGCGCGAACGTGGCGGATCTCTCGCCCGAGGAGGCGCGGGCCAACCTCTCGCAGAGCGTGGCCATCCTGCGCGCGTTCAGCGAGCGCTGGAGCCAGATGGAGAACCCGGAGGGCGCGCACGGGCAGGTGCCGTCCACCTTCCGCGAGCTGTTCACCAGCCTGCCCGAAGAGGAGCTGGCGCGGGAGATCAAGCGCCTCCACGAGGCGTTCGGAGGCTGATTTGCCCCGCACCTACCCCTCACCCACGCTCGTGGCGGGCGTGGGCCGCTTCGGCCTCGCCACCCTGGAGCGGCTGGGCGCCGACTGGATGGGCCTGCGGCTGGCCGGCGGCGGGTCGGACCCGTCGCTGCGCAACCTCCGGCTGCTCTGGGTCCGTCCGGAGCCGGAGGTGGACGAGGAGGCCTGGCGCCGGCCCGAGCGCAAGGCCGCGGCCCTGGCGCTCGCCACGGGCGAGGGGGACCTGCCGTCGCTGGCGCTCGACCTCGCCGTGCTCCGCACCCTGGGGCTGGTGCGCTACCGCGACGGCTCCTACCAGGTGGCCGTGCCCCGCGACTCGGGCGTGGTGGAGGTCGGGGAGGGCCGGCAGCGCGTGCGCCGCCGGCGCTGGTTCGAATGGTGGAGCCTGAGCCCGGACCCGATCGCGGCCGTGGAGCGCCTGCGCCGGCTGGCCGAGCGCCACAACGAGCTGGACCTGTTCACCACCCCGATCCTGAACCGCCTGCGCCAGGGGCACAGCCCGCGGCTGCTCATCGCGGTCATCGGCCGCTGCCGCGCGCTCGCCCAGGGGCGCGACCCCTCGCCCTGGCCCTTGGATGAAGAGTCCAACGACAATGAGGAGCTGGACGGCTTCGCGCCCGATCCCCTGCCGGGTTGGCGGGACGGCGCGGCCCCGGTGGCTCCGGCGCCGTTCGTGCCCGGGCCGGCGGACATCCGCTCGCCGTTCGACGCCCGCCGGCTCCTGGCGGTGGACTGGGAGAACAGCGGCTGGGCCAGCGAGTCGGACGGCCACGTCCGTTTCGAGCCGGTGCCGGCGAGCCCGTTCCGCCTGGGCCTCTTCGACCATGATGCGGCCGAGCGGCCGGAGCGGATCGACGGCCTGCTGGAGTCCCGATTGCGGGAGCTGGCCGAGCACGTCCGCCGCGGCCTGCTCCGCCTGTGGGTGGATCTCCAGCGCGACCGGGTCGAGGAGCTGGACCCGAACCTTGAGCACCGGCAAGGCCAGGAGGAGATGGACACGGCCCTGCGCCAGTCGCTGGAGGTGCTGGGCGAGCTGCTCGTCCGGCATCTGGTGGATGGGGAAGAGGCTCCTTCCCCGGTCCGCCCGCCCGAACCGCCGGAGGACACGGAGCTGCCCGGCGAGCCGAGCCCGTTCCTCTCCGGCCTCTTCCTGGATGAGGATGACGACGGAACGGGTGCGCTGGAGGAGCGCCTGGCCGAGCTGGGCCTGGGCGCCTCCGATCTGCGGTCCGCCGAGCCCGTGCCGGTGATGCGGACCGTGGCTCTCACCCCATTGACGGGCGAAGAAGGAGAGGGCCGGCCGGGCGGGCTCCTGGACCTGCGCAAGGTCCTGAACGAAGAGGCGCGGCGGCTCTACGACTTCACGTTCCTCTCCGAGTACCGGGCCGACCATCCGACCCGCCGTCCGCCGCGGCTCACCGTCTACGTGGTGGCCGACATGGGCGAGCCCTTCGCCCGCGCCACGGTGCGGGAGATCCTGCGCGAGATCCACGCCGAGCTGATGCGGGCCTTGAGCCCCATCTTCGAGCTCTACCACGAGGGGTTCAACCGCTGCCTCTCCGTGGTGCCCATCCTGTGGATGCCCCACCCGGCCGACCCCTACGCCGGCGCGGCCCCGGCCGCCACCCGCTGCGAGGAGGCGGCGATCATCGACGCCGTGCACGGCGTGCGGCGCTGGGTGGAATCGGTCCTGCCGGCCAGCCGCCGGCGGGTGTCGCAGATCTTCGTCAACGGCCGGGTGACGGACAACTCGGTCCTGCGCCAGAGCGACGCCGTGCGCCAGACCCGGGACTTCCTCTCGCTCCTCTCGCGCAACGAGCCGGGGCGGGACGAGTGGCTGCGCCGCGCCTCGACCGGGCCGGGCGGGGACGACCTCTTCTCCTCGTTCGCCTGCTACGAGATCGACTTCCCGGCCGAGCGCTGCCGCGAGTACCTGGCCAACCGCCTGGCGCGCGAGGCGCTGGGCCGCCTGCGCCGCGGCTGGCAGGCCGCCCTGCCCTCGCGCCTCGATCCCGGCGAGGTCCTGCCGCCCGAGCCCCGGGCCCTGATGGAGGAGGGGCGGGCCGAGCTGGAGCGGCTCACGGCCGAGGCCGGCGCCGGCATGGCGGGCCAGGTGACCGGCCGGCTCGGCGTGGACCGGGAGACCACGGCGCGGGAGATCCTGGACGCCTTCGACACGGGTTTCGAGCGCACGCTCCAGAAGGGCATCCACGAGCGCTGGTCCGAGCTGACCCGCGGCCGGGGCCGGGTGGACGACGTGGTGGACCGGCTGCGCCGCGACACCTCGGCCCTCCTGCCGATGGCGCTCTCGCTGGTCCAGGCCCACGGCGACCGGTTGATCGAGGAGGACGCCGGCCATGGCGGCCTGCCCGCGGCCCAGGAGGGCTTCGAGCGCCTGCGGGCCGAGACCCGCGACGGGCTCCTGGAGCGGGAGACGGAGCGCCGGCACTGCGAGGACCTCTGCCGCCGCCACCGCATCCCGGAGGTCGAGCCGGTCCGCTCCGCCCGCCGGGCGGTGGTCGCGGCGGCCGAGCGCAAGCCCGACCTCCGGCCGCTCCAGCTCGGGTTCGCCCTGGTCCTCGCCATGTCGCCGGTGCTGGGCGCGCCGCTGTCCGAGATCGTGGCCTACCTGCGCGATCCGGGCTGGCTGGCGACCGCCTTCGGCCGGTTCGACTGGCTGATCGGCGGCGCCGCGGTCGCCGCCCTGGCTGGCTGGCTGCTGCTCCGGCACCTGGACCGCCGGGTGCGCGCGGTGCGCGCCGCGATCGAGAGCCTGGCCCTGGCCGTGCGCCGGCTGTTTACCGGCACCGGCGAGCCGCCGGAGCGGGAGGACCGGGCCTCGGTGCGCTCCTTCTTCGAGTCGCGCCTGCGGCTCACCTCGGCGCTCGCCACCCGCGGCTATGCCTTGCGCGTCCACGAGCGGGCGGTGGCGGACGCGGGGCTCGGCCACCGGCTGGCCCGCTCGCTGGAGGTGCAGCACCACGCGCTGACCCAGAACGCGGAGGATCTCGGGGTCCGCCCGGCGGGCGAGGGTCTGGACCGGGACGACCTGCGCGGCCTGTTCGCCGGGCCGGACGAGAGCCTGATCGATCCCGCGCGCCTGCACGAGTACTTCGAGCGCCGGGTGGGGAGCGGGGAGGGGATCGTCCAGCTCATCCCCGACCTGCTGCGCGCGGCCGGCGGCCTGTCGGGCTGGCGGCGGGAGGCCTGCCTGACCGACCGCGAGACGCTGCTGCGCTTCGGCCGGGAGCGCTTCGAGGGGGTGGTCGGCCAGCCCATCGCCGAGCAGGACCTGTTCGCCGACGAGGCGGGCGAGCGGCTCTGCCGCTTCGTGGCGCGCTGCTATCCCAATCTCGGGTTCGGCGCCAAGTTCCTCGGCTACGAGGGGCTCGACCCGGACGGCGTCCACGTCTCGGCCGCGGCCTCCCTGGTCGCGGCCCCGGCGCTGGAGCGGGTGTACCAGGCGGCGCGCAGCCGGCCGGGCGCCGCGCCGACCACCGACACCATGGGCGTGGTCAAGGCCCAGGTGCGGCCGAACGCGGCCTGGATGGTCTCGCTCGTCCAGGGCATCCGCGCCCACAGCGTGCGCAACCTGCGGCGGTTCGAGTCGTTCCACGACCGGGTCCACATGCCGGACGACCGCACCTTCCCGCTGGCCCAGGAGGAGGAGCTCGGCCCGGCCCCGCTCAACCACCTGAGCGGCTACTCCGGCCTGGGGCCCCGGCTGCGCAAGAGCTTCGCGGAGGACGAGCATGGCTAGCGTCGCCGCCTGGATCCGCGCGCTCGTGGACGGCTTCTGGGGAGCGTTGGCCGCGGCGTTCGCCGCCCTGCAGGGGGTGGGACCGGGCAAGACCGGTCTCGCCGTCCTGCTCCTGGCCGTGGTCGGAGCCCTGGGCGCCTGGGGTCTCCAGCGGCGCCTCGTTCAGCTCCTCCAGGCCGACCCCCGCCGGCCGGTGCGCTGGCTGAGCCTGGAGGCCCCGTTCACCCTGCCGGGCCTGATCTGGCTGCCGTTCGCGATCCTGATCACCTGGGTCCGCCGCCTCGCGGCCTTGCTGGGAGCAAAGAAGAAGGGCAAGCCGGAGAAGGCCGAAGAGAAGCCGGAGCCGCTCCTCGTGGCGGCGCTCGGCCCGAGCTTCCTCCTGGGCGGCCTCGGCGCGGCCGTGCTCTACGTCCTGGCCCGGGCCGCGGGACCGCTGCTCCGCAAGCGCATGGGCCTGCCGCCGGGCTCGGCTGTCTGGCAGGAGATCTTCCTCGGCCGTCCCGAGTTGCGCCCGTTCCTGCCCCTCGAACAGTCGCCCTGGCTGGCGGGGCTGGTGGCGGTCGTGGTCTGGGCCATGGTCGCTTGGTGGTGCGCGCGGATCGCCCGCCTGGTCTTCTACAACGCGCTCGGCCGCAACCTGGCGGCGGACCGCGAGGACCAGGGCGTCCTGCCGCTCTGGCGGAGCTGGATGGGAGCGCCCGCGCTCCACCGGCCGGCGCCCTCCTACTCGGAGTGGTCGGCCTGGGTGGTGGCCTGCGCCTTCCCGCTGCTCGCCTGGGCCTGGCTGTCGCTGTCTGGAAAGCCCTGGCGGGTGGAGCCCGGACCGTTCGCCGTCGCGTTCGTGCTCTGGCTCTCCTGGGCGGTCCATCTCTTCCTCAAGGGCGTGGAACGGATTTCGGCCGGAGAGGCGAAGGAGGAGGCGCCGGCCGCGAAGGCCAACGGCTGGCCCGAGGTCCTGGCCTGGCTGGAGATCGCCGCGCCGGAACCGGTCGAGCCGCCGCGCCTCGTGGAGCCGCTCCAACTCAGCGGGCTGCCTCCGGAGACGGACGGCGTGATCTCGCCGCTGGCGCTGGAGCTGCTCCCCGAGCCTCGCCGCCTGACCGGCATGCAGCGCACCGTGCTCTCCGACCTCTCGCTCCAGGCCTTCGTCCACGTGGACCCGCCGGCCCGCCACGGAGAGCTGGAGCTGGAGGGGCTGCGCGAGGAGGCCGTCCGGGACCGCAGCGGCCTGCGGCACCGCAACCAGGTGGTGCTCGCGCCCGAGGGCACCGGCAAGACCACGCTGGCCCTCCTGGCCGCGGCCAACCATGCGCTCGTCCACACCCGTTCCACCCTGGTGGTGGCCCGCGATGACGCGCACGAGGAGGAGCTCTGGCACCGGTTCCGGGCCGCGGTCGAGCCCTCCACCGTGCGCTGGAACCTGCGCGTCCGCCGGGCCGGGGCGGACCTCCTGGCCGACCTGGGCCGCGGCATCCTGCCGGACGTGGTGGTCTGCAGCCTCCACCGTCTGGTCGTCCAGGTCCTGGGCAACGCCGAGAGCTTCGCCCCGTTTTTGAAGACCCTGGGCCTGATCGTGGTGGACGACACGGAGTCGTTCTGCGGCCCGGTCGAGGTCCACGCCCAGCTCGCGTTCCGCCGCCTGGCCGCGCGGCTCGACCGGCTCCTGGGCCTCGCCGAGATGGGCGAGCCCGGGGAGAGGAGCGCGCCGCAGCTCCTGGTCCTCGCCGCGGACAGCATGCACGACCTGCCGGCCTGGGCGAAGACGCTCGTCGGCGCCGACGCCGTGACCCGCGACTTCACCCGCTCCCTGGAGGAGATGGAGGAGCGCGAAACCGCCGAGCGGGCGGCGAAGGGTCTGGCCGGGGAGACGAAGGCTCCGGAGCCGCCGAAGGGCAAGCACCACGTGGTCCACCGGCTGGACGACCTGCGGCCCGCCGCAGGCGAGAAGATTGAGGCCGCCCGCCTCGTGGAGGCCTGCGAGCAGCTCGCGGTCCCCTGGTGCTACCGCCCGTGCGGCGACCGTCGGCGGCGGCTCGGCCGTCTCCCCCTGCGCCTGGCCGAGGAACCGAACTGGTCCGTCGAGTCGCCGGAGGACGCCTGCGTGGTCCTCCTCGAAGGAAGCTGGAGCGACGTGCGCCGGGAGAGACTGCGCCTGCGCCGGGCCGGCGCAAGGTTCCGGGGGACGTCCGATCCGGGACCCATCGCCCTGGTCACCCTGGTGGACCCGGACGAGGAAGCTGCCTTCGGGGAGACCGGTCCGGAGGCGGAGAAGCTGCCGCGGCCGATCCTCCGTCCACCGTCCGGCCGCACCGTGCAGGCCCACCTGTCGGCCGACCTGATCCAGCACTGGCTGGAGGTGGCCGAGGTGGTGGAGGTCTTCGGGCACGCCTCGGCCACGGTCCTGCGCCGGCTCTCCAGGGGCGGCCTGCTCCTCACCGACCGCCGGACCGACGTCCACCCGGAGGTTTACGGCTACGTGCGGAAGGTCTACGTCCGCGCCCTGGCCCGCGCCACGGCGCCGGTGGTGGGCACCCGGGCCGCCGAGCCGCTCCTGGCTCTCCCCGTGGCCCAGGTGGAGCGGGTGTCGCCGGAGGCGGTGGCGGTGCGCGACCGGACGCGCCCGGCCGAGCCGCTGGCCCAGGTGGACGCCGGGGCCGCCGGCTTTCTCTACTACCCGGGCCGAATCTTCACCGATGCCCGCGGCTCCTTCGTGGTGGTCGGCCGCGCCGCCGACGAGGTCCTGGAGGACGGCACGCCCCTGGGCCGGGACGACGTCCTGGTCGAGCCCATCCTGGGCGACGGCCTGTCCACGCCCCGCCGCCGGATCGAGTGCCGGCTCCTGGGCTCCGATCCGGAGATCCGCACCGTGGCGCCGGAGCCGGTCCTCCTCGGCCGGTTCCCCCTGCAAGTCGGGCTCGTCGCGCTGGAGGCGAGGCCGCGGCACGTGGCCACCTACCGGCTCGGCGCGGCCCGCCGGGACGTCCGGCAGCGGCTGATGAGGGGCGACGACCGCGCCAACGCCCTGAGGACCGCGGCGCTCGCGGTCTGGCCGAACCCCAATCTCGGGTCGGGCGAGGCACCGCGCCTGACCTTCGGCGGCGCCCGGCTCCTGGCCGCGGCCCTGCGCTGCCTGCTCCCCTCCGTGGTCCGCGGCGCGGCGGAGAGCCTGGAGGTGGCAATCCATGTCGAAGGCACGCCCGGGCCGGATCACGAGCTCGGGCCGGAGGAGGCGCTCCTGGTCTTCGACCTGGACGAGGGCGGCAACGGCGCCGCCCGCGCGCTCCACCGCGACGGCCTGGAGCCCCTCCTCCGGCTCTGCCGCCGGCTCCTCGAGAGGATTCCGGATCCGGACCGGCTCCAGGTCCTGCACGACCATTGGGCCGACGAGGCCGAGATCCTGGCCGAAGCCAGCCTGGATGAAAAAGGCGGGGCCTGGGAAGACGCCCGCCGCCGGGTCCTGGACTGGCTGGACAGCCGGACGAGCCTCTAGGCTACGGATCCCATCCATCTACGACGGGGAGGGGCTTTCTCCGGGACCATTCCGACCGTGCCGGGAATCATTCCGACCGTGTCGGGAACCGTTCCGACCGTGCCGGGAACCGTTCCGACCGTGTCGGGGAACCGTTCCGACCGCGGCAGGAACCGTTCCGAGCATGCCGGGAACCATTCCGACCGCGGCGGGAACCGTTCCGGCCGTGTCGGGAACCGTTCCGACCCGCGGCAGGAACCTCCCGAGCGCGCCGGGGACCCTCCCGGCAGCCGGCCCTAGGGTACGTCCGGCGCCGGCAGCACCCACAGCTCGCGCCCGTGCTCGCCGTCGTGGGCCGAGAAGTAGAGGCTGTCGCCGGCGACGGTCGGCTCCCGCGGCGTGGACCAGGAGGGACCCTCGGAGATGTCCTGCACGAGCCGGGTACCCTCCGCCGTGCCGTCGCTGGTCCACAGCTCCATGCCCTGCGGGATGGTGCGGTCGCGGAACCAGAGCCGGCCGTTCCAGGCCACCATGCCGCGCGGAGAGGAGCTGAGCGGGCCTGGGGCGATGTCCTTCACCAGCGCCGTTCCTTCCGGGGTCCCGTCCGTGGCCCACAGCTCCTCGCCGTGTGCCTTGTCGATGGCGGCAAAGTACACCCGGCCGCCGGCCTCCAGGAAGCCCAGCGCCTCCCAGGGCTGGTAGAAGATGTCTCCGGGTTCCTCGAACGCGGCCTCGGCGAGCACCTCCGTACCGGCGTCGGTGCCGTCCGAGACCCAGGGCAGGAGCGGACCCTTGGTGCCTGTCGAGCCGGCGCGGCGCGCCTGGAAGTAGAGTCGGCCGCCGGCCGCGAGCATCCGCTGCGGGTCCGTCATGCCCGAAGCCGCTGTGACGAAGGGGCCCGTCCCGGCCGTGGTGCCGTCCGATCTCCAGATCTCCGCCCTGCCGCCTTCCGGGGTGAAGCGGAAGAACACTCCCCCGTCCTCCACGGTGAAGGCCGGATCGGGCGTGATGCCGTTCACCGCCGTGAGCGGGTGGGTGCCCGCCGCGGTCCCGTCGCTCACCCAGGGGCGCATCCGGTACTTGTTGTTCCCGATCAGCTCCACGTCGAAGAAATACAGCCTGCCGCCGGCGCCCGTGAGGCTGTACACCTCCGTGCCGGCCGGCAGGTCGAGGAGCTTGGAGGTCCCCGCGGGCGTGCCGTCGCTCACCCAGAGCTGCGATCCGAACTGCGCGGTGCCGGTCTGCACGAACACCCAGGCCGCGAACCGGTTGCCGAACGGGACCACGTCCACCGTCACGGACGTCGGGCTGGCCGGAATGAGCACGGCCGTGCCGGCCGGCGTGCCGTCCGTCCCCCAGAGGCTGGTCCCCTCCGAATATTCGTTCAGGAGGAACGCGGCCCGGTCGTCCAGCGCGGCGAGACGGTAGGCCAGCGGATCGCCGCCGCAGGAGGAGGACTGCTGGGTCCGGGAGAGCAGGACCGTCGATTCGGTGCCTTGCACGACCCGCAGCTCCTGCGTCGAGCCCTCCGGTGTGGCGGCGCAGGTCTGGACGAGCAGCCGGTCGCGGAGGGCCAGGAGCCGCTGGGGGAAGGAGCTCCTGCCCTCCTCGGACCGGCCGAGCTCCCGCAGGCCGCCCGGCGAGCCGTCGCTGGTCAGAAGGACCTGGTAGGGAGCGTCCTCGTCCGGGAACCCGCTGAACAGGACCGCACGGCTCGTCCTGGCGGCCTGGAGCGAGCCTCCCCAGCCCCAGTAGTGCGACCAGTTCGGCCCGCCCGGGGCCAGGAAGAAGGTGCCGGCCGGGGTGCCGTCGCTCAGCCACAGCTCGCCGGTCTCGTACTCGTTCGTCACCTCGAACAGGACGCGGTCGCCGAGGAGCGTGTACTGGGCCAGGTCGTGATAGCGCCCGGTGGGCTTGAGCAGCCGCGTCCCGGCGCCGGTGCCGTCGGTGACCCACAGCGCCTCGCCCGACCCGTTGCTGCCCTTGAACACGAAGCGGCCCTGGCCCACGGGCGCCAGGTCGCTCTGCGCCTGGGGACATCCTCCGGGGCAGCCGGAGAGCGGGGCCGTGGACCGGGCGTCGCCGGTGTTGACCCAGAGCTTCGGCTCGTAGGAGCCGGGCGGCCGCTGCGCCACGAAGAGGACCCGCTTGCCGGACTTCGCGACGGATTGGAAGTTTGCGTTGGGGGTGTTGAAATCGGTCAGGCGGCGCAGGCTCTCCCGCGTCGCCCCCACGCTCCAGAGATCGTTTCCCTTGCCGGGCCGGGCCGCGAAGTAGAAGCGGTCCTCGACGAGCCGCGAGAACGGGATGCGTCCGAACGGGTTCTTCGGGCCGAAGCTGGTCACGGCCCGCGTTCCGGCCGCGGTGCCGTCGCTCGTCCAGACCTCGAACTCACCGTCCACCTCCGCGACGAAGAACGCGCGGCCCCGGTCGGCGAACAGGGAGCGGAGCTTCGACGCGTCCAGAAGGTGCCGGACCCCGGAGCGGTCCGCGGCCCAGAGGGACGTTCCGGAGACCACGAAGGCCTTGTCGCCCCTGCCGCCGGCACTGACGATCTGGCGGACGTCCCCGTTCCCCGGACCGGGCACGATCTCGCCGGCCGGGCGCGTGCCCGCCACCGTGCCGTCGCTCAGCCAGACCTCGCAACCCTGCTCCGCCGAGCAGGCGGTGAAGAAGAGCAGGCCGCCGTTCATCGAGCTGGGGAGCGGATTGCCGGGCCCGATCATCACCGGGAAGGTGCCGGCCGGCGTGCCGTCGGTGCGCCAGATCTGCATCTGGGCGTTCGGATAGCCCTGGCCGACCCGGTAGAACGCCACGGTCCCCGTCGAGCCGAGCAGGGCCGGCTCGCAGGGCGGGCAGAGGTCGGCCAGCAGGCGCGTGCCATCCGGCGTGCCGTCCGTGGCCCACAGCCCGAGTTGGTACTCGTGGTCTCCGCTCAGGAAGACCATCCGGTTGCCGAGGCCCGTGGCCCCGGAAAAGCCCCTCCCGATCTCATCGCTCCCGGGAGTGAAGTCGGCGACGAGCCGGGCGGGACCGTCGGCCAGGGCCGGAACGGACTGGAGACACAGAAGGACACACAGAGCGGAGAAGCGTCGCAGGAAGAGCATGCTCAAGGATACGACGACTGCAGCACCCAGAGCTCGCGCCCGTGCTCGCCGTCGTTTGGCCGAGAAGTAGAGGTCAGCTCCCTC
>DATANP010000366.1:0-59882 GCA_036266195.1 Thermoanaerobaculia bacterium
TTCGGCGAGAAGGACGTCAAGGACGACAAGGACGGCAAGGACGACAAGAAAAAGGACGAGGAGCAGGAGCCCCGGGTGCCGCTGCTTACGCCGGACGAGGAGGCCTGGGTTCGCGAGGGCGGCCGGCTGGTGGTGGCGTTCTCGCATTTCTACGGCCCGGCGATGACGCGGAACCTCGTGGGCCGGCAGCCGGTTCGAAAGGTTTTTCCGATCTGGCCGGGCGCGACCCACGTGGTGCCGCCCATGATCCGCGGACTCGACGTGCCCGCGCTGCCGGCGGCCCATGCGGTGTTCCTGGCGGGCGACTCGGCCCTGATCCTCCGGCAGCCGCTCGGCAAGGGCGAGCTTGTCCTTCTGGCCTGCCCCGAGGTTCTGAGCAACAAATATCTCGGGCAGTCCGGGCACCTGGCACTGTTGGAAGCCCTGGCCGGAGTCGGAGAGCGCCGGCCGGTGCTGTTCGACGAGCGGGCCCATGGGCTGGCCGACTCGGGCGGCGTCGTGACAACCCTTTCGGAGTGGGGTCTCGGACCGCTCCTTCTGCTCGGCCTTCTCGCCACGGGCGCGGCGTTCTGGCGTGGTTCGGCGCGGCTCGGGCCGGCGGACCGCGAGGAGCGCGACAGCCGCTCGGATGCGGTGGAATTGCTGGATTCCCTGGCGGACCTCTACGACCGCGCGCTCCACCGTGGCGACGCCGTCCGCCTTTATTACGAGAGCTTCCTCCATACCCTCGCGGTGGAGACCGGCCTGCGTGGGCGCGCGCTCGACGAGCGGGCTGCCAGGCTGCTCGACGGTTTCGCTCCACCTGCGGGAGAGGATCTCTCGCGCGAGCGCTTCGATCAGGCGCTGCGAACGATCAATCAGGCCTTCAGGAGAGTATCGGAGGTAAAGCGTGATGCAAAGCGCGATGCAAAGCGCCAATGACGTCGCGGAGAAGTGGCGGCTCCTCAGGGAGGGGGTCGACCGGGTAATAATGGGCCAGGAGGCGGTCAAGGAGCAGCTCCTCGTCTGTCTTTTGGCAGGCGGGCACGCGCTGCTCGAAGGGGTGCCCGGCACGGCCAAGACGCTGCTCGCGCTGACCCTGTCGCGCCTTCTCGGCTGCCGCTTCCGGCGCATCCAGTTCACGCCGGACCTCATGCCGGCCGACCTGCTCGGGACCAGCCTTTACAATCAGAAGACGCAGGAGTTCGAGTTCCGCGCCGGCCCGATCTTCGCCGACCTCCTGCTGGCCGACGAGATCAACCGCACGCCGCCGCGCACCCAGGCCGCGCTCCTCGAATCCATGCAGGAAAAGGCCGTGACCCTGGATGGCGAGCGCCGGGTCATCTCTCCGGTCTTCACCGTGCTCGCCACGCAGAACCCGGTCGAGTTCGAGGGCACCTATCCCCTGCCGGAAGCCCAGCGCGACCGCTTTCTCTTGAAGATCAGCATCGATTATCCGCGCCGCGAGGAGGAGGCGAAGATGCTCACCTCCTACGCCACCGGCCGGCGTCTGCATGAAGAGGCGGTCGAAGAGCTGGCACCCGTGCTGACGCCGGAGGAGCTGCTCGCCTCCCGCGAGGTCACGGCGCGGACGGTGAGAGTCGAAGAGAACATCCTCGGCTACATCCTGGGGATCGTCACCGCCACCCGCCAGCATGAGGCGATCCACATCGGCGCCGGCCCTCGCGCTTCGCTCGCGCTGCTCGAAAGCAGCCGCGCGCTCGCCGTGCTGCGCGGCCGGGATTTCGTGACTCCGGACGATGTAAAAGAACTGGCCGCGCCCGTGCTCGTGCATCGCGTGATCCTGACGCCGGAGTCCGAGATGGAAGGCACGACGCTGCCGGACATCCTGCGGCAGATCTTCGAAAAGGTGGAAGTCCCGCGGTGAGACCCGGCCGGTTGCTGATCCGTGCGCTCCTCGGCCTCTGCCTGGCCGCGCTGCTGGTGCCGTTCGTGCCGGCGCTCGTCTGGATTCTGGGCCTGGGGCTCGCGGCGATCCTGGCGATGGCGCTCCTCGAAGCCTTGGAGCTGCGCCGGTTGACAGTCACCGCGGAGCGGCCGAAGGCGTGGGTCCTCTCGCTGGACGAGGACGAGGTCCTGGCGCTGCGGATCACCACCTCGGCGCGCCGGCCCGTCTCGCTCACGGTCCGCCAGGTCTGGCCGCGGCTTCTGGAGCAGCCGTCGAGCGTGTTCCAGGGCGTCTGCCGGCCGGGTGAGGTTCTCGCGCCCGAGGCGCAGGTCCGGGCGGTGGCCCGCGGCGGCGCCACGCTGGAGCCGCCCTGGGCCTCGGCCACGTTCGATGGCTGGATGGAGCGCTCGCTCCCGGCCGCGGTCCGCTCGACCGAAGGCGAGCCCGTCTCCGCCACGGAGATCACGGTGCTGCCCAACCTGCGGGCGGTGAAACGGCTGCGGGGAAGGCTCGACCGTCTCTTTCTGCAAGGTTTTGGCAGCCGCGCGGCGCCGCGCCTGGGCAAGGGCCGCGATTTCGACCGCCTGCGCGAATATGTGATCGGCGACGACCTGCGCGACGTGGCCTGGAAGGCCTCGGCCCGGCATCGCAAGCTCATCACACGCGAGTATCGGCTCGACCGCTCGCAGGACATCCTGATCTGCCTCGACCGCGGGCACCGGATGGCCGCCCGCGTCGCGCACGTGACGCGCCTCGACCACGCCGTCAACGCCGCGGTGCTCCTCGCTTCGATCTGCAACCGCATGGAAGATCGATTCGGCCTGCTCTCCTTCGCCGACTCCGTGGAACAGGGCCTGGCACAGGGGCGCGGCCCGGGCCATCTGCGCAAGATCACCGGCTATGCGGCCGGCATCATGCCCGAGTATCTCCACACCGACTATCTCGCGCTGGGTGCCCATCTGCGGAGGCGGCTGCACAGCCGCGCACTGGTGCTGATCCTCACCGCCCTGCCCGAGCTCGAAGGCGAAGGAGAGATCGTGCGCGCGGTCGAGATGCTCGTGCCGCAGCACCTGCCCGTGGTGATCGTTTTTTCCGACCCGGCCATGGCTGCGGCAGCCAACTTCCTGCCCGAGGACAAGCCCGAGCTCTGCCGCACGCTGGTGGCGCGGGACCTCTGGCTGGAGCGCCGCAAGGTGCTGGCGGAGCTGCGCCGGCGGGGCGCGCTCGTGGCCGAGACCGCGCCCGGCGACGCCGGCCTTCAGGCCGTCAACAGCTATCTCGAGGTCAAGCGGAGGCAGCTCCTCTGATGCCGATGGATATCGATCGCTTCGTCGAGGAACGCAAGGACCACTGGCGCCGCCTGGAAGAGCTGCTCGACCGCGCCGAGCAGCTCACCGAGCGCGATCTGGGCCCGGAGGGCATGCGCGACATCCTCCGTCTCTACCGGCTGACCTCGTCGGATCTGAACCAGGCGCGCTCGCTGACCGCCGATCCCGAGGTGCTGGAGCGGCTGAACGCGCTGGCCGGCCGTGGCTATCGATTCATCTATCGCTCGCGCAAGTCCGGCCTGGCCGAAGCCCTGCGGCGCTTCGGTCGATTCCTTTCTTTTGACGTGCCCGAAGCCTATCGTCAGGAGGCCTGGTCCGTAGGCGTGGCCGCCGCCGCGCTGCTGCTCGGCGCGCTCTTCGGGTTCCTCGCCGTGATGGCCCGTCCCAGCACTGCCGAGGATCTGATTCCGGAAGAGTTTTTCACGCAGAGTCCGAAGGAGCGGGTGGAAGAGATCGAAAAGCAGGAGGAACGCATCGCCACCGTCGACGACGCGGCCCTCTTCGGAGCCCAGCTCTACACGCACAACATCCGGGTTTCGTTTCTCGCGTTCAGCCTGTCGGCCGTGAGCCTGGTGCTCGGAGTCTGGATCCTCTTCTTCAACGGCAGCCTGCTGGGAGCCGTGGCAGCCACCTACATGATGGACGGCGTGAGCACCTTTTTCTTTGCCTGGGTCGGGCCGCACGGAGCGCTGGAGCTGCCCTCGATCGTCTTTGCCGGAGCCGCCGGCCTGGTGGCGGGCCGCGCGCTCTTCTTCCCCGGCAATCTCTCGCGCGGCGCGTCGCTACGCCGGGTCTTTCCCAAAGTCTGGAGGATGATGGTCGGAGTGATGCTCTTCCTGGTGGTCGCCGGTCTGATCGAAGGCTCGTTCTCGCAGTTCTCCGCGAAGACCGTGCCTTACTCGCTCAAGATCGCCGTGGCCGTGGTCCTCCACATGGCCCTGCTCGCCTACCTGTTCGTGCCGCGGCGCCAGGAGGCCGGGACGTGAACGGCCGCCGCGGCGATCGAATCCAGCTCATGATGATCAGTAGCCAAGCTTCTGATCCTCGAGGTCGACCTCTTCTGCCTTACGTCTGGCAAACTCTTCGCTCGTCGACATCAGCCCGCGTCCAACACCCATTACCTTCTCGAGTCGAGCGCTGCGCTCTTCGGGAGAGAGATCCTGGAATGGCCGCGGATCTCTTGCAAGCTCGCTGGCCAAGGCCGCCATACGCCCCTGCCCATGGGGTTTGCGGCCCTCTTCCAACTCGTTTGGCACGAGCACGATCAATTCCACCGGTCCGGAGCGGATCGATTGCGGGAACTCGATCATTGCCCGGTGATCCTCCGGGACCACCACGCGCATTCTATGTGCTTCCATCGCTGGACCTCTTTCCATGCCGTTATTCACGACTCCCCAGGATGGTACCACGACACGCCAAGGCGATAGGAGCGCGGACATGAACGGCCGCCGCGGCGAGCGACTGATCCTGACGCCGGAGCACGTGCCGATCCGGCTGGCTCCGGCAGGACTGGGGAGCCGGTTCCTGGCGCTTCTCGTGGATGTAACGATCATCCTGGGCGTGGCGGCCGGGATCAACGGAGTCCTCCAGAAGGTGCTCAGCCAGGGCATGGCGCAGGCCGCCGCGGCCACGATCGGGTTCGTGCTGTTCACGGGGTACCCGATCTGGTTCGAGCTGCGCCACCAGGGCCGTACGCCCGGCAAGCGGGTCTTCCGCCTGCGGGTGGTGGACGGCCGGGGCCTGCCGATCACCCTGGAGCAGTCCTTCGTGCGCAACATCCTGCGGGCGCTCGATTTCGCGCCCGCTTTCTACGGTGTGGGGGGCCTCGTCTCGCTGTTCGACCGGGACCGCCGCCGGCTCGGCGATATCCTGGCGGACACGCTGGTGGTCCACGAGCGCGCTCCGCTGAGCCCGCAGGGACGCATCCGCCTGGAGCGCCGGTTCAACACCCTGCGCACCCCGGCCGCCCTGGGCCGCATCCGCCAGAGAGTGAGCCTGGAAGAGCGCGAGCTTCTCCTGACTCTCTGCCTGCGCGCCGATCGCCTGAAGGAGAGCGCCCGCTACGACCTCATGGAGGAGGTCGGCTCCTACTACCGCGAACGCCTGGAGATCGACGCGCCGCAACTCTCGAACGAAAACCTGGTGCGGGACCTGACGGCGGTGCTGTACGGGGTCGGCGAGGGGTAAGCCCCCAGAGGGTTGCCATCCGGCGCGAAATGTGGCATCCTACGGACTCCTGGCGAGACGCCAGACCGAAACTCATGGAGCCTCCCGGCTCCTGACGGCGGCCTCGCCGGCTTAGTCCTCCGTCCACTCTTCCCAAAATCCAGCCGGAAACGTCCGAGCCCGCGTGCTCCTGGCTTTCGAGCCTTGCGCGGCGCTTAGAAAGAACATGTGCACTCTTGACGAGATTCTCTGACTTCAACCTCCACCTGAGCCTGCAGCGCGCCGTCGCGGATCTTGGCTTCACCCAGCCGACCCCCATCCAGAAGGACGGCATCCCGCCGGCCCTGGAAGGCCGCGACGTGCTGGGCTGCGCCATGACCGGCAGCGGTAAGACGGCGGCGTTTCTCCTGCCGATCCTGCAGCGCCTCCTGAGCACGCCGAAACGGGGTGTCACCCGCGCCCTGATCCTCGCGCCCACGCGCGAGTTGGCGGCCCAGATCGTGGAGGTCTTCCACGACCTCGCGAAGCACACTCCGCTCAAGGCCGCGGCCATCTATGGCGGCGTGGGCATGGAGCCCCAGGAGAAGGCTCTGCGCCGCGGCGTGGACGTCGTCGTCGCCTGCCCGGGCCGGCTGCTCGACCACTTCCAGTATCCCTATGCCCGTCTTGAAGCGCTGGAAGTCCTGGTGCTCGACGAGGCCGACCGGATGCTCGACATGGGCTTCCTGCCGGACATCAAGCGGGTGCTCAAGCACCTGCCGAAGGTGTCCCAGACACTCCTCTTCTCCGCCACCATGCCGCCGGCGATCCGCGATCTCGCCCGCCAGCTCCTCAACAATCCCGTGTCGCTCAACGTGGAGCGGCCGGCCGCGCCGGCCACGGGCGTGCGCCAGGAGCTTTTCCCGGTGCGCCAGGACCTCAAGTCGGCGCTGCTGCTGGAGCTGCTCCGCCGGGGCGACGGCATCGAGAGTGCGCTGGTCTTCACCCGCACCAAGCACCGGGCGAACCGCCTGGCGGACTACCTCAGCCGTCATGGCGTCGCCTGCGAGCGAGTCCACGGCAACCGCAGTCAGGCGCAGCGCACCCAGGCGCTCGCCGGGTTCAAGAGCGGCCAGTACAAGGTCCTCGTGGCCACGGACGTGGCGGCCCGCGGCATCGACATCGAGGCGCTCTCCCACGTGGTGAACTTCGACGTGCCGAACGTCCCGGAGGACTACATCCACCGGGTCGGCCGCACGGCGCGCGCCGGCGCCACTGGCGAGGCCTTCACCTTCGTGTCTCCGGACGAGGAAGGCGAGCTTCGCGCCATCGAGCGCGCGGTCGGCAAGACCCTGCCGCGTCGCAAGCTCGACGGCTTCAACTACGACTCGAAGCCGGCCGAGCGCCTGGAGATCCCGATCCAGGAGCGGATCGCGGAGATCCGCGCCCGCAAGGCCGACGAGCGGGCTCGCGCCAAGGCCAAGGCCGAGCGCAAGGCGACCAACGAGGCGGCCCGGAGCGCGGCTCCCGCCCAGACCCCGGCGCGCCATCCGGGGGTTCGTTTGCGCAGCTCCGATCTGCAGCAGCCGCAGGCGGCGGTGCCGAACCGCAACCGGCGCCGCCGGCGGTAGGGCTCGCAAAAGGACCCAAGGGACACAAGGGACTTAGGGGACAGCAGGAGATATCCTCGCTGTCCTCGAGGTCCTTTATGTCCTTGCAGTCCCTGGAGAACCCTATGCGCTTATGGCCCGTGCTGCTCCTGCTGACCGCCGCTCCCGCCTGGGCTGACTTCGTGGAGATCCCGGGCGGCAAGCTCTGGTACGAATCGCGCGGCGAAGGCCCTCCGCTGGTCCTGCTCCACGACGGCTTCGCCTCCAGCGGGACGTGGGACGACCAGATGCCCGCGTTCGCCCGGCTTTTCCGGACGATCCGCTACGACCGGCGCGGGTACGGGAAGTCAGAGTCCAACCAGGAGCCCTACTCCCACCTCGACGACCTCGCGACCTTTCTCGGCGTCCTGAAGATCGACCGCGCCGTGCTGGTCGGCTGCGACAACGGCGCGCGGCTCGCGCTCGACTACGCACTCGCGCATCCCGACCGGGTGAGCGCGCTGGTCCTTTCGGGACCGGTGGTGAGCGGCCTCCCCTTCTCCGAGCACTTCACGCGGCGCGGCACCGGCAACTTCAAGCCCATGTTCCAGAACCAGGACGTGGCGGGCCTGATCGAAGCCTGGGTCCAGGACCCGTACGAGACCGATCCGGCCAACACGCGAGCCCGCGAACGCCTCCGCGAGCTGCTCAAGACCTCCGCGAGCCCGCTGACCATGGGCTTCCCGGACAGCCGGCCGCCGGACAAGCCAGCGGCAGGCCGTCTCGGCGAGGTCCGCGTCCCGACGCTGATCGTGGTGGGTGCATCAGATATCGCGGACATCCATGCTCAGGCCGGCGTTCTGGAGGCCGGCATCCCGGGCGCCCGCCGGGTGGTGCTCGCCGGAGCCGGACATCTCGCGCACCTCGAAAAACCGGAGCTGTTCAACGAGACGGTTCTCACGTTCCTGCGGCCGGACGACGCCGCGGCCTCCTATCTAAAATCGCTGGCGGGAGACCGCATGTTCGAGCAGAGCCGCGGCCTGTTCGATTACGATCGATCAGCGCCACTCGACATCAAGGAAGCCGGAACGGAGATGCGCGGCCAGGTCCGCGTGATCGATCTTTCCTACGCCAGTCCTCTGGGCGGCAGGGTGCCCGCCTGGCTCGTGCTGCCGGCCGGCAATGGAAAGCATCCGGCCGCGGTCTGGATGCACCCGGGCCAGGGCGACCGCTCGACATTCCTGGACGAGGCCGTGGCGATGGCCGGCCGAGGCCTGGTTTCGCTCCTGGTCGGAGGACCGTTCACCCGTCCGGAGAACCCAAGAGGCGGTAACCCGTGGGACCCGGAGACGAGCCGCAAGGAGCAGGTGCAGGGAATCGTGGACGTGCGACGCGGCTTCGACCTGCTCGCCGCGCGGCCCGAGGTGGACCCGAAGCGGATGGCCTACGTGGGCCACAGCTACGGCGCCACGATCGGCGGCACCCTGGCGGCCGTGGAGCGGCGGCCGATCGCACACGTGCTCATGGCGGGCTTTCCCTCTCTCACCCACTCCTGGACGGATGGCCACAACCAGCAGGCCGTCGCCTTCCAAACCCTGCTGCCCCGCGAAGGCCAGGAGGCCTATGTAAAAGCTCTGGCCCCGGTGGACGCAGTGCATTACGTCGGCCACGTGGCCCCCGCGAAATTATTTTTTCAATTCGCCAGGCACGACGAATTCATCAGCGAGTGGGACGCGGCGGTCTATGTGCAGGCGGCGAGCGAGCCCAAGGAGGTGAAGTGGTACGACAGCGATCACTTCTTCAACGAGGAGGCGCGCAGGGACAGGGACGAATGGCTGGCGAAGGTGCTGGGGCTGTAGGTCACCGCCAGGCGAAGCGCGGCTGCTCGTAGTGATCAACCCGGGTGGCCCTGCCATGCACGGCCACCTCGGAGAACTGAAAGAGCACCGCCGCCGTGGGCGCGTAGAGCAGGCCCTTCGGCAGCGAGAGCGCCAGCACAGGACGGCCGCTTTCCGGTCCCGGTTCCAGCACGATCCGGTCGGGCATCAGCAGCTCGACCGGCAGGAGATGGATCGAGGCGACCTCCCGCGGATCGGGTTTGAGGACGGCCTCGGCGCTCCCCCACACCACCACCGGTGTGATCACGAATCCGGATCGCGTGGGGTAGTCGTCGAGGCAGCCGAGGATGTGCTCGGGCGGCAGGGTGAGCCCGACCTCCTCCTCGAGCTCGCGCAGGGCTGCGGCCTCCGGAGACTCGCCCGGCTCGCGCCGGCCTCCCGGGCAGGCCCACTGCCCTCCGTGACGACGAAGACCGGCGGCCCGAACTGTGAGCACGACCGAGGCGCGGCCCTTGGAGTCCGGCATCACTACGACCGCGACTGCCGCGGAATGCCGCTCGTCGAGCTGAGCGGCGCGCCGCTCGAACCGTCCGAGGTTCGCCGCAAACCGATCGCGGAGATCCTTGTCGAAGCGCAGAGAACCTCTCCAGCTAGAACAGGCGTTCCAGCGCCCACCCCAGCATCACGACTCCCACCAGTCCCAGACCCGCGATGCCAGAGAGGCGCTTCCTGGCTTCCTGGAGGTCCTGCTCTTCGCCGAGCTCGACCAGGCGATCCCAGAGAGAGGGGCTCCGGAGGGTCAGGAGGGCGAGCAGGCCCGGGCCGAACAGGCCCAGACCCAGCAGGAGAAGACCGATCGGAGGGTTCGGCTCCGGGTTCCTGTCTCCGACGACGATCACCAACAGAGCGATCACCACCCAGAGAACCAGCAACACCGAGCGGACCGTCAGGTTGAACGGTCGATACAGACCGAAGCGCATGGCGGCCAAGGGTAGCATGGATGCTTCCAACGACTCGTTGGACGCGTCAACCGGAGCGTTGGATCAGGCTCCTTCCTTCTTCTCCGGAGCCGGAGGCGGAGGCCACTTGTCCACCCGGTTCTCCACCGGCGGCAGGCTGCGCAGGTAGTCGTAGATCGCGCCGAGGTCCTCGTCCGTCATGCCGGAGTAGGACCACCAGGGCATGCCGGTGTTGTGGCCGTCCTTGACCTTCGGGGCGGTCGAGGGGTCGGAGAAACCGCGGAAGGTGCCGATGAACTCGGCCTTGGTGCGGTTGCCGAGGCCGGTCTCGTGCGAGGTCAGGTTGGCGCTCACCACCCTGCCCCACTGGCCGACCAGCGGATGACCGCCCGAGAACTCCTTGCCCGCAATGTACTGGTGCTTCTGGTCCACGGGCGAGTGGCAGAACTTGCAGATACCGATGTAGGTCAGGTACTGGCCGTACTGCACCGGATCCGAGCGGTTGGGCTCGGCCACAGGGCCGTCCAGCGGCTTCGGGACCTCCCGCAGAAAATACTTGAGTGGAAAGTTCAGATGGGTCCTGGGGGCCTCGTAGCGCACGGCCGGCATGCTCCGCAGGTAGGCCACGATGGACTTCGCGTCCTCGTCGGACATCTTGCTGTATTCCTCGTAGGGCATGAGCGGGAAGAGCGCGTTGCCGTCGCGATCGACCCCTTCGCGCATGGCGCGCAGGATCTCGCCGTCGGTCCAGTCGCCGATGCCGGTCTCCTTGTCCGGAGTGATGTTCGGGCTGCAGATCGCTCCCGGAATGCCCTTGCCCTGGAGGCAGTCGCCGCCGGCTCCGGGCGGGCCCTGCGGCGGTCCGCCGTAGCGGGTCCAGTCGGGCTTGGCGTGGCAGGCGAAGCAGGCGGCCACGTGCCTGGCCAGGTACTCGCCGCGCTGCACGCGCGCGGGCGTGATCTCGACGGTCTCGGTCGAGGGCGGGCGTTGCGCCGGCCTCGATTTCACCTTGTAGAACAGGGCTCCGCCGCCGACCACAAGCACGACGAGCACCAGGAGTACGACAAGAGCTTTCTTCATTGAGATTCGTCCCTCCGGGAGAGGTACCGCTCCAACTCACGGGCCAGGCCTCCGACATGGGGCTCGGCCAGGATTGTAAGGTGCTGGCCGGGTACGGGCACAACTTCGACAGGGCTCTGCACGACGCGGCCCCAGCCCAGGTCCGGCTCGCTCAGAGGACCCTCGGAGACCGGCGGCATGTCGGCGGCGCGGATCAGGGTCAGGCCGCCGGGGTACGGCCGGGGCTCGTAGGCACCGGCCGCGTTGGCGTTGGCCTTGTAGACGCGCAGGATGCGGGCGAGTTGCTCGACCCCGGCGCCGGGCGGCAGGAAGTCGGCGCCGCGCAGGCGCTCGGCGAAGACTTCGAGCTGAGCCTCCATGTCCAGGCTCTCCAGGTCCGCGCGGGTCAGCCCAAGGCTCTTGCCCCAGAGGCTCTCGACGTAGGCGGCCATGTCTAGGAGGAAGTCGATGTCGGTCTGGAATCCCGCGGCCTCGGCCGTGAGGTCCGGGACGCTGTCGAGGATGGCGAGGAGCGCCACCTCCTCTCCCTGCTCGCGGAGCTGGCGGGCCATTTCGAAGGCCACGACGCCGCCGAGCGACCAGCCGCCGAGATGGTAGGGACCCTGCGGCTGCTGCCGGCGCATCTCTTCGACGTAGTGCGCGGCCATGTCCTCGATGCGCGTGAGCGGCGGCTCGGCACCGGCCAGGCCCTGCGACTGGAAGCCGAAGAACGGCTGGTCCGGACCCAGGTGGCGCGCCAGCGCGGCGAAGCAGAGCACGTCGCCGCCCGCGGGGTGGACGCAGAAGAGCGGCGGACGCGAGCCGGACGGCTGGATCGGGACGAGCGAGGTGGAGGCCTCTTCGGACTCTCCGGCGCGCAGGCGGGCCGCCATCTCTTCGACGGTGCCACCCTGGAAGAGGATGGAGAGCGGCAACTCGTGGCCGAAGCGCTGCTGGACCTGGGCCATGAGCTTCACGGCGAGCAGCGAGTGGCCGCCGGCCTCGAAGAAGTTGTCGCGGACTCCCACGCGCGGGACGCCCAGGACCTCCTGCCAGATGCGGACGAGCTCCAGCTCGACGACGTCCCTGGGCTCGACGAAATCGGCGCCTGCATGGTCGTCCGCGGACGGGTCGAGGCGCAGCAGGGCGTCGCGGTCGATCTTGTCGGTCGGGGTGCGGGGCAGCGCCTCCAGGAAGGTGAAGCTGCCGGGCACCATGTAGTCGGGCAGGCGGTCGCGCAGGTGCTCGCGCAGGTCCTGGGCCGCGAGCGGCGGCAGGTCCTCGTCGCCCTCCAGGACCGGCCCGGGCACGACGAAGGCGGCGAGGCGCTTGCCGCCGCGGCCGTCGTCACGGACCAGGACGGCGTACTCGCGCAGGCGCGGATGAGTGCCGAGCGCGGCCTCGATCTCGCCCAGCTCGATGCGCAGGCCGCGGATCTTGATCTGGCGGTCGATCCGGCCGAGGAATTCGAGCTCGCCGTCGGCGTTCCAGCGCGCCAGATCGCCGGTGCGGTACAGGCGCTCGCCCGGGTGTTCGGCGAGGGCGAACGGATCGGGCGCGAAGCGCTCCGCGGTCAGCTCCGGCCGGTTCAGGTATCCGCGCGCCAGGCCGGCGCCGCCGATCCAGAGCGCGCCGGGCACTCCGACGGGCGCGGGCTGGCCCTGGAAGTCGAGCACGTAGGCGCGCGAGCCGCCGACCGGGCGGCCGATGGGCGGCTCCTTGCGGTAGACACCCGAGCAGACGTGGACCGTGGTGTAGATGGTGGTCTCGGTCGGGCCGTAGCAGTTGAGGAGCCGGCGCAGGATCGAATCCGGCGGCGACCAGCGGCTCGCCAACTCGCCCGGGCAGCTCTCTCCGCCGACGCTCACCACCTCCAGTGTGGGCATGCCCTCCTGGGGGAGCGAGTTGAGGACGGACGGCGTGAGCACCGCGGTGGTGATGCCGTCGCGCCGGATCATGGCGGCCAGGGCGTCGCCCGAGAGCAGGGTCTCCTGGCGGGCCACGCAGAGGGCGGCCCCGGTGGACAGAGCGGTCCAGGTCTCCAGGACCGAGGCGTCGAAGCTGAACGAGACGGACTGGAGCAGGCGGCTCTCCGGCCCCACTCCGAAATGCTCGACCGCGCGGCGGATGAGGTTCACCGCCGAGCCGTGGCGCACGAGGACGCCGTTCGGACGCCCGGTCGAGCCCGAGGTATAGATGACGTAGGCGAGATGGTCCGGCCCGACGCCGGCGCCCGCGGAGATCCGCGGCTCGATCTCCCAGTCGTCGAGGTCGAGGCAGAGGGTTTCGGCGTCGTGGTCCGGCAGCGCGTCGAGCAGGCGGCTCTCGATGATCAGGACGCGGGCGCGGGAGTCTTCCAGCATCCAGGAGAGGCGCTCGCGGGGGTGCGACGGATCGAGCGGAATGTAGGCGCCGCCGGCCTTGAATACCCCGAGAACCGCCATGATCCTCTCGATGCCGCGCTCGAGGGAGATCCCGACAAGTCCCTCGGGACCGACCCCGAGACTACGCAGCCGGCCCGCGAGGCGCTCCGACCGCTCGTCCAGCTCGCCATAGGTCATCGTCCGGTCGTCGAAGATCACGGCCGGAGCCTCGGGCCGGCGCTTCGCCTGCTCCTCGAACAGGTGGTGCAGGCAGCAATCAGCGATGTCGAAATCCGAGGTCGCGGTGTCGTTCCACTGGACGAGGATCTGGTCGCGCTCGGAGGCGGTGAGGAGCGGCAGCTCCGAGAGCGGCCGGTCCGGGTTCCCGGCCGCGGCGCCGAGGAGGATCGCCATGTGGTCGGACAGGCGGTCGATGGTGGACGGATCGAAAAGGTCGGCGCTGTACTCCCAGGAGCCGTCGAGCGTGTCGGAGCGGCCGATCTCCGGCTCGGTGATGCCGAGGAGGAGATCGACCTTGGCCGAGGCGCCCTCGGCGCCAAGCGGCGAGAGGACGAGGCCGGGCAGCTCCAGCGGCTGGGCCGGGGTGTTGAAGGTGAAAACCACCTGGTAGACGGGGTTGCGCGCCAGGCTGCGCTCGATCTTGAGCTCGTCCACGAGGCGCTCGAACGGCAGGTCCTGATGGGCGTAGGCGCCGAGGGCCGCGGTGCGCACGCGGCCGAGCAGTTCGCGGAAGGTGATCCCCTGCGGCGCCGGGGAACGGAATTCGCCGCGCAGGACCAGGGCGTTGACGAAGAAGCCGATCAGGCCTTCGACCTCGCTCCGCGTGCGGTTCGCCACGGGCGAGCCGACGAGAATGTCCTCCTGGCCGGTGTAGCGATGGAGGATCGCCTGGAGGCCGGCGAGGAGGACCATGAAGAGCGTGGCGCCGCTATCTCGGGCCACCTCACGGAGTGCCTGCGGCACGGGCGCGGGCAGGCGCATGGGCCGGTGGCCGCCGCGGAACGACTGCACGGGCGGTCGCGGATGGTCCGTGGGCAGGTCGAGGACGGTGCGAACGCCCTGCAGGCGCTCGCGCCAGTAGGCGATCTGGGCCTCCAGCACCTCGCCGCGCAGCCACTGGCGCTGCCAGACCGCGAAGTCGGCGTACTGGACCGGCAACGGCGGGAGCGCCGAGGGGCGGCCGTCGAGGAAGGCGCGGTAGAGTGCGGCCATCTCGGCGGTGAGCACGCCCACGGACCAGCCGTCGCTCACGATGTGGTGCATGTTGAGGAGCATGGCCCAGTCCTCGTCGCCGTTGCGGACGAGCAGGGCGCGCAGGAGCGGACCGCGGTGGAGGTCGAACGGCTGGGCGGCCTCGGAGCTCAGCGCGAGCCGGGCCTCGGCCTCGCGGCGGTCTCCGGGCAGGGCGGTGAGGTCCACCACGGGCACCGGCACGTGAAGCTCCGGCGCGACGGCCTGGAACGGCCGGCCCTCGTGCTGGTCGAAGGTGGTGCGCAGGGCCTCGTGGCGGCGGACGATCTCGTTGAGCGCGGCTGCGAGCGCGGCCACGTCGAGCCGGCCGGTGGCGCGCAGGGCCGACGGCACGTTGTAGAGCACGCCCCCGGGCTCCAGGCGGTCGAGGAACCACAGGCGCTCCTGGGCGAAGGAGAGCGGCGGCCACGGGCCGCGCTCCTCGGCGGAGAGCGGCAGGATGGGAGGCGCGGCCACTCCTCCAGCGTCGCGGAGCGCAGCCTCGACGCGCCGCGCGAGCGCGTCCAGCCGCGGCGTCTGGAACACGGCGCGCAGCGGCAGCTCGACGCCGAAGGCCTCGCGCAGGCGCGAGACGAGTCGGGTGGCGAGCAGCGAATGGCCGCCGAGGTCGAAGAAGTCGTCGGAGGGGCGGATGCGTTCGATCCCGAGCAGCTCGCTCCAGATGCCGGCCAGCATCTCCTCAGTCGACGTGAGGTGGACGGCCCCCGTCTCTTCCGCCTGGGGCTCGGGCTTGATGCGGGCGAGCGCCCTGCGGTCCACCTTGCCGCTGGCGTTGAGCGGCATGGCATCCAGGGCTATGAAGGCGGAGGGCACCATGTAGGGCGGCAGGCGCGCGGCCAGGGTCTCGCGTAGTGCGTGAAGGGCCGGCAGGCTCTGGCCCTCGCGCGGCGTGAGGTAGGCGACGAGGTGCTTCTCACCACCCTCCTGATCGACCAGCACGACCGCCTCGCGGATCTCGGGCAGGGCGACGAGCGCGGCCTCGATCTCGCCCAGCTCGATGCGGAAGCCGCGAATTTTGATTTGATGGTCAATGCGGCCGAGGAACTCGACGTCGCCGTCCGGCAGCCAGCGCACGAGGTCGCCGGTGCGGTAGAGGCGCTCTCCGGGAGTACCGAAGGGGTTGGGCACGAAGGACACTGCGGTCAGCTCGGGGCGGTGGCGGTAGCCCCGGGCCAGGCCCGCGCCGGCGATGCACAGCTCCCCCGGCACGCCCACCGGCACGGGCCGGAAGGCGCGATCGAGGACGAAGACCCGGATGTTCTCGATGGACCGGCCGATGGTCGGCGGCCGGTCGCCCTCGCGGAGCACGACCGCGGCGTTGGTCACCACGGTACTCTCGGTGGGGCCGTAGTGGTTGACCAGATCGAAGGGGTGCTCGCGGCGCGGCCGGCGCAGGAGGCGGTCGCCGCCTGTGAGGATCGTGCGCAGGACCAGCCGCTCGGGCACGGGCTCGGTCAGAACCGCCTCGACGAGCGGCGTGGGCAGGAAGGTGATGGTGATCCCCTCCTCCGCCATCCAGGCCCAGAGGTCCGGCGGCGAGGCCACGATGTCGGCCGGCGGCACGTGCAGCGAGGCTCCCGAAGCGAGCGCCGGCCAGATCTCCCAGACCGACGCGTCGAAGCCGGAACCGGCCAGGAGCGCGCAGCGGTCGTCCGGCGTCAGGCCGTAGGCGCGCCGGTGCCAGGAGACCAGATTCGAGAGGCCCGAATGCCGAAGCTCTGTGCCCTTCGGGTTGCCGGTCGAGCCTGACGTATAAATCACATAAGCAAGGTTTTCAGGCTCCACGGCGACCTGGATCCGATCTCCCTCTTCAAGATCGAGCGCGTCGAGACACAGCGCCGGAACGCCCGCGGGCTCCAACTCGCCCGCCAGCTCCTGGCTGGTGAGGACGGCAAGGGCGCCCGAGTCGCGCAGCGTGTAGAGCAGGCGCTCGGCCGGGTTCGAAGGATCGAGCGGCAGGTAGGCGCCGCCCGCCTTAAGCACGGCGAGGACCGCGAGGACCTGCGTGGGCGAGCGCTCCAGGCAGACGGCCACGACCTTTTCAGGTCCGGCTCCCATCTCCCGGAGCCGGGCTGCCAAACGGTCCGCGCCGCGATCCAGCTCGCCGTAGCTGAGCCGGCTGTCGCCCTGGACCACAGCCAGGGCATCGGGGTTGCGCGCCGCCTGCTGCTCGATCAGGCGATGGACGCGGACGTCCTCGACTGGCAGCGAGACGCCGGCCCAATCCTCCAGGAGCTGGCGCCGCTCCTCTTCGGCGAGCAGCGGGAGGTCCTCCAGGCTGCGGTCGGGATCGGCGAGCGCGCCTTCGAGGAGGATGGCGTAGTGCCGCAGGAGCCGCTCGGCGGTCGCGGGCTCGAAGAGGTCGATGTCGAACTGGATGCCCGCGACGATCTCGCCCGCCGGCCTCTCCTCCAGGGCCACGCTCAGCTCGAACTTGGCCGCGGTGACCTCGAAATCGATGGGCGCCAGGGTGAGCCCCGGCAGCTCCAGGGCTCCCGAGGGGCCGGCCGCGGTCTGCACCGAGAACGAGACCTGGAAGAGCGGTGTGCGCACGAGGTCGCGGCCCTCGCCCATCTCATCCACCAGCTTTTCAAACGGCAGGTCCTGGTGCGCGAAGGCGCCGAGCACGCTCTCGCGGGTGCGCGCCAACAGGCCGCGGAAGCTCGGCGGACCCGAGAGCCGGCCGCGCAGCACGAGGGTGTTCACGAAGAAGCCGATCAGCGCCTCGGTCTCCGGCAGCGGCCGGTCGGCCACGGGCGAGCCCACGAGGAGGTCGTCCTGGCCCGTGTAGCGGCCGAGGAGCGCCTGGAAGGCGGCGAGGAGGAGCATGAACGAGGTCGCGCCCTCCTTCTGCCGCAGCGCGGTCACGGCGTTGCCAATCCCCGCCGGGAAGCTCAGCCAGGCGCTGGCGCCGCGGTTGGTGGGCGCGGGCGGACGCGGACGGTCGGTCGGCAGCTCCAGCTTCGTGGGCGCGCCGTCCAGCTCGCGCTTCCACCAGTCGAGCCGGCCCGCGAGCCCCTCGCCCTGGAGCCGCTCGCGCTGCCACTCGGCATAGTCGGCGTACTGTACCGGCAGGTCCGGCAAAGGCGACGGGCGGCCCTGGGAGAAGGCGTTGTAGAGCGCGCCCAGCTCGCGCACCAGGACGTTGAAGGAGAGCCCGTCGCAGACGATGTGATGAAAGGTCAGAATGAGCGCCCAGGAGTCCTCCGCCAGGTGGGCCAGCACACCCCGGACCACGGGCCCGTGGGCGAGGTCGAAGGAGGTCCGGTCGTGCTGCTCGACCAGGTCGCGGACCGCGGCGAGTTGCCGGTCCCCGGGCACGTGCCGCAGGTCGGCCTGCCGGAGCTTCAGGGGCGACGGAGGGTGGACGACCTGTTTCGGGTTTCCGTCGATCTCGGGAAACACGGTGCGCAGCACCTCGTTGCGGCGCACGACCTCGTCCAGGCTGCGCTGGAAGGCGTCCAGGTCCAGCCGGCCGTCGAGGCGCAGGGCGATGGTGACGTTGTAGAGGCTCGTGCCGGGCTGGAGACGGTCGAGGAACCAGAGGCGCTCCTGCCCGAACGAGAGACGGGCCGGGCCGGCGCTCACGCGCCTGGGGATCGTGAGGCGCGGCGCCTCGTCCGCGGCCTGGAGCTTCGCGGATTTCGCCTTCATGAGCTTCGCCAGGGCGGCGCGCTTCTGGTCGGAGAGGCCGGACCGGCGCTCGGACAGCTCGCCCTCGCGGGCCGCGACCCGGTTGCGCAGCTCCTCCTCTTTCCGCTGGGACTCGTCCTCCGCGGAGGCCGCTGCGGCGGACACCTCGGCGGGCTCCCCGCCAAGGACCTGCCGGCGCTCGGGTTCGGGAATCCGCGGCAGGTCCGAGACCTGGCGGTCGGGATCGTCCATGACTGCCTCCAGGATCACACGGAAGTGCTCCGACCAGCGCTCGATCGTGGATGGGTCGAAGAGATCGGCACTGTACTGGAACCCGCCGAGCAACTCGCCCCGGAACTCCCCGAGGCCGAGCGTGACGTCGAACAGCGAGACGTCGGAGTCGCGGTCCAGCAGCGAGAGGGCGAGCCCGGGCAGGGCCGGCTCCTCCAGGGGCGCGTTGTGGAGGCCGAACATTACCTGGAAAAGCGGGTTGCGGTCCAGGCTGCGCGCCACCTGCAGGCTCTCCACCAGCTTCTCGAACGGGAGGTCCTGGTGGACGTAGGCGCCCAGGGCCACGGTCCGGACACGCCTGACGAGATCGCGGAACGTGCCCGGCCCCTCCCGGCTGCGCAGCACGAGCGTGTTGATGAAGCAGCCGATGAGCGGCTCGGTCTCGGGCCGGCCGCGACCCGCCACGGGCGTGCCGACCAGCAGGTCGTCCTGCCCGCTCACCCGGTGCAGAACCGTCTCGAAGCAGGCGAGGAGGGTCATGAACAGGGTCGCGCCCAGCCGCCGGCTGAGCGCCTGGGCGCGCTCCAGAACCGCCGCCGGCAAGGTCAGCTCGCGCGTGGCGCCGCGGTGGCTCACCACGGCCGGCTGCGGCCGGTCGGTGGGCAGCTCGATCTTCTCCGGCGCGCCGGCCAGCGCCTCGCGCCACCAGGCGAGCAGGCGGTCCAGCGCCTCGCCCTGGAGCCATGCGCGCTGCCAGACCGCCACGTCGCCGTACTGCACGGGGAGCGGGGGCAGAACGGGCTCACGGCCATCGCCGGGGTCGACGATCCGGCCGTAGAGATCCGCCAACTCGCCGAGGAGCACGCTGGTGGACCAGCCGTCGCTCGCGATGTGATGGACGGACAGGGTGAGGACCCAGGCCCGGTCGTCCAGCCGCAGGAGGCGGAAGCGCGTGACCCTCCCCTCCTCCAGCCGGTAGGGCAGGCCCTCCTCCTCCTTGGCGAGGCGCACGGCCTCGGCCTCGCGGAGGCTCTCGGGGAGACCGCGGAGATCGCTGACCGGGAGGGTCACGGCTGTCTCGGCCTGGACCCTCTGCACGGCGCGGCCGTTCTCCGTGGCGTAGGCCGTGCGCAGGACCTCGTGGCGGCGGACGATCTCCTGGAGCGCGGCGCGCAGGGCGGGCACGGAGAGCCGGCCGGTCAGACGCACGGCGAGCGAGATGTTGTACAGCGGGCTCGCCGGATCGAGCTGGTAGAGGAACCAGAGGCGCTCCTGGGCAAAGGAGAGCGGCAGGTCCTCGCCGGTCCGGGGGCGCGGCAGGATCGGCGGCAGGGCGATGCCTCTCTCGTCCGCCAGCAGGCTGTCCAGCGCGGCGGCGAGCCCGGCCACGGTCGGCGCCTCGAAGACCGTGCGGAGCGAGAGCTGCACGCCCAGCTCGTTCGAGAGGCGCGAGATCAGGCGCGTGGCGAGCAGCGAGTGGCCGCCAAGGTCGAAGAAGTCGTCGTCCACGCCAATGCGGTCCCGCTTCAGCAGCTCGGCCAGGATGCCGGCCACCAGCTCCTCGGTCGGCGTGCGCGGCTCGATCAGGTCGCCGGGCCGCTCGTCCCGAAGAGCCGTCTGCGCCAAAACGCGGCGGTCCACCTTGCCGTTGGCGTTGAGGGGCAGCGCTTCCAGCCAGGCGAAGCCGGATGGGACCATGTAGGCCGGCAGGCGCTTTTCGAGGAACGGCCGGAGGTCGGTCTCCGCCCCGACCAGGAACGCTACCAGGTGCTTGTCCGAGCCCTCGCCCTGGACGACCACGGACGCCTCGGCCACCGCGGGGTGCTCGCAGAGCGTGGTCTCGATCTCCCCGGGCTCGATGCGGAAGCCGCGGATCTTCACCTGCTGGTCGATCCGGCCCAGGAATTCGATCTCGCCGGTGGGTCGGTACCTGGCGAGGTCACCGGTACGGTAGAGACGGCCTCCGGGCGGACCGAGCGGGTCGGGCACGAAGCGCTCGGCGGTGAGGTCCGGCCGGTTGAGATAACCCCGCGCCAGGCCGTCGCCGCCGATGCACAGCTCTCCCAAACCTCCGGCGGGCACGAGGCGCAGCCCGCGGTCGAGCAGGTAGACCCGGGTGTTCGAGATCGGACGGCCGATCGGCACCGCGGCGTCGGCTCCGGGCGGCGAGGTCATGAGATGGCCCGTCGTAAACGTGGTGCTCTCGGTGGGGCCGTAGCCGTTCATCAGGACCAGCCCGGGGTTCTCGCGCAGGACCCGGTCCACGTGCGGCGGCGAGAGCACGTCGCCACCGGCCATGAGGAACCGCAGCCCGCGAAAGCTGTCCGGACGGGCCTCGACGAGCTGGTGGAACAGCCCGGCCGTGAGCCACATGACAGTCACCTTCTCGCGCAGGAAGGCGTCGCCCAGCTCGTCGAGCGAGAGCGCGTGCGGCGGCGGCATGACGACGGTGCCGCCGATGAGCAAGGGGCCCCAAATCTCCAGCGTCGAGGCGTCGAAGGCCAGGGGCGCAAACTGCAGGACCACGTCTCCGGGCTGGAAGTCGGCGAACCAGTTCTCCTTGAGAAGGCGCGCCACGTTGCGGTGGGTCACCGCGACGCCCTTGGGCCGGCCCGTGGAGCCGGACGTGAACAGCACGAAGGCGAGGTTTTCGGAGTCCGGCCGCGGACCGTGGGACAGCCCGGGGCCGTCCTCCTCCATCGTCAGGATCGACGTTCCCTCCGGCAGCCGGCCTCGTAGGTCGCCGCGGGTCACGACCACGGGCGCGGTGTCTGCGATGACGAAGGCGATCCGGTCGGCGGGCAGGGAGGGATCGAGCGGCACGTAGGCGCCGCCCGCCTTGAGGGTGGCGAGCAAGGCCACGATCTGCTCCGGCGAGCGCTCCAGGAAGACGCACACGAGACGATCCGGCCCGATCCCCGCGGACCGCAGCCGGCCGGCCAGGACCTCGGCCCGAGCGTCCAGCTCGGCGTAGGTCATGGAGCCCGAGGCGGACCGCATCGCTTCGGCGTCCGGCGAGCGGCGGACCTGCTCCTCGAACATTTCATGGATCAGGGCGTAGCGCGGGTAGTCCGTGGCCGTGGCGTTCCACCCCGAGACGAGTTGCTCGCGCTCGGCCTCGCCGATCAGCGGGAGGTCGGCGATCGGCAGCTCCGGGCGCGCACACGCGCCGCGCAGCAGGTTGGCGAGCTGTCCGGCGAGGCGCTCCACGGTGGCGGCGTCGAACAGGTCGGTGGCGTACTCCAGGAAACCTGCCAATCCGGTCTCTTCCTCGAACAGCGCCAGGAACAGATCGAATGGCGTGGCGCCGGGGTGGCGCTCCTCCATCCGGACTTCGAGGCCGGGCAGCGAGAAGCGCGGCAGCGGCACCTGGATGGTGACCGCCGCCTGCGCGAGCGTATTGTGGCTCAGGCTGCGCTCGATGCGCAGCTCCTCGACCAGCTTGTCGAACGGCAGGTCCTGGTGCGTGTAGGCGCCGAGGGCCATGGACCGCGCCTGCTCCAGCAGCGCCTCGAACGGGATCTCTTCCGACGGCCGGCCGCGCAGGACGAGCGTGTTGGTGAAGAAGCCGATCAGCGGCTCGACCTCCGGCCGGAGCCGGTTCGCGATCGGCGTGCCGATCAGCATGTCCTCCTGCCCGGTATACCGATGGAGCAGGGCCTGGAACGCCGCGACGAGAGTCATGAACGGCGTGGCTCCGCGGCGCGCGCTCAGGTCGCGCAGCGGGCGGTCGAGATCGCGCGGCAGCTCCACGCGGATGCGGGTGCCGCGGAAGCTCTGGAGCTGCGGGCGCGGCCGGTCGAGGGGCAGCTCCAGAAGCTTCGGCACGCCGTCGAGGGTCTCCCGCCACCAGGCGACCTGCCGCTCCACCACGCCGCTTTCGAGCCACCCGCGATGCCAGACCGAGAAGTCGGCGTACTGGATCGGCAGCTCCGGCAGCTCCTCGCCCCACCCCCGCAGATACAGGGCGACCAGCTCCCGGGCCATCACGTCCATGGACCAGCCATCCCCTACGATGTGGTGGAGGTTGAGCAGCAGCACATGTTCGTCCGGCGCGAGGCGGACCAGCTCGTACCGGAACACGGGCCCATGCTCCAGGTCGAACGGCCGGCTGGCCTCATCCGCCGCATGACGTGCGAAGTCATCACGGGCCAGATCGATCCGGGTCAGGGGCGCGGGCTCGAACCGCAGCACGGTCTGGAGCGCGCCCTCGTCTGTCTGGCGAAAGACGGTGCGCAGTACCTCGTGGCGCCGCACGATCTCCTGGAGGGCCCGTTCCAGCGCGGCCTCGTCGAGATCGCCGTCGAAGCGCACCGCGTACGGCATGTGGTAGACGGCCTGGTTCTCCAGCATCTGGCTCAGGAACCAGAGCCGCTCCTGGGCATAGGACTGAGGAACCGGTCCAGTCCTCTCCAGACGGGGAATCGGCGGCAGGGCCGCGGACGGCTCGCCGGATTCGATGCGCGCCGCGAGCGCCTTGATGGTCGAAGCCTCGAACAGCACGCGCAGCGGCACCTCGACGCCGAAGACCTCGCGCACCTTGAGGAGAATCCGGGTGCCGACCAGCGAATGGCCGCCCACCTCCAGGAACGGGTCCTCGACGCCGACCCGCTCGGTCCCGAGCGCCTCCGCCCAGATCGCGGCCAGCGCCGACTGCACCGGGTCCTGCGGTGCTACGTACTCCCGGCCGTGCTGGCGGTCGTAGGTCGGCTCGATGCGCGCCAGGGCGCCGCGGTCGATCTTGCCGTTCGGATTGAGCGGCATATCGTCGAGGAAGACGAAGGCCGCGGGCAGCATCGGGTCCGGCAGCCGCTCCGCAAGGAAATCCAGGAGATCTCCCTGCGTCGCCGCTTCCCCCTCGGACACCACATAGGCCACCAGCCGCTTCTCGCCGGGCGTGTCCTCGCGGGCGACCACGGCGGTGTCGCGCACGGCAGGGTGCGAGACCAGGGCGGCCTCGATCTCGCCCAGCTCGATGCGGAAGCCGCGGATCTTGACCTGATGGTCGATGCGCCCGAGGTAGTCGAGCTCGCCGTCGGGCCGCCAGCGTACGAGGTCGCCAGTGCGGTACGCGCGCTCGCCGGGCACGGTCGAGAACGGGTCCGGCACGAAACGCTCGGCGGTCAGCTCCGGCCGGTTCAGATAGCCGCGGGCGAGTCCGGAGCCCGCCAGGAGCAGCTCGCCCGGCTCTCCGGCTTCCCCGATCCTCCTCCCCCGCTCGTCGAGCACGTACGCGGACGTCCCTTCGAGCGGCCGGCCGATCGACGGCTCGCCCGAGCCCGGCAGCACCTCCGCATAGGTCGAGTAGGTCGTGTCCTCGGACGGGCCGTAGAGGTTCCACAGGTGCCCCACCGTGCCGAGCGCGTGGATGCGCTCGGCCAGCACGCCGCGCAGCGGCTCGCCGGCCAGGTTCACGACCTGGACCGAGGGCGGCACCACATTCATGCGCAGCAGCTCTGCCATCGCGGATGGCACCGTGTTGATCAGCGTGACCTCGGAGGCCGCCGGGGTGCGGGCCAGCGCCAGCGCGTTTTCGCCGAGGATCACCCGCCCGCCCAGCGACAGCGGCACGAACAGCTCGAACACCGACAGGTCGAAGTTGATCGACGTCGAGGCGAACACGCCGGCCAGCGACTCCGGCGGGAACACGCCGCGCGCCCAGTCCACCATGGCCACGGCGCTGCGGTGCCCGATCGCCACCGCCTTCGGCCGGCCGGTCGAGCCGGAGGTGAAGATCAGGTAGGCGAGATTGCCGCTCGTGGCACCGCTTTGAAGATTCTCGTCAGGTCCCCCTTCGCGGTCCTCATCCTCCAGGAAGAGCACGCGCGTGCCGGGCGGAGGCTCGGGCAGATTGGCGGCCAGATGCCGGCGCGTCAGGAGCACGGGCGAAGACAGGCCGCGGTGCGCGTCTTCCAGGAGCAGCGCCAGGCGGTCGCGCGGATAGGCGGGGTCCAGGGGCGCGTAGGCTCCGCCCGCCTTGAGGATCGCCAGGAGAGCCACGACCATGCCTGGAGTGCGGTCCACGGAGACGGCGACCCGCTGCTCGGGCCCCACCCCCAGCTCGCGAAGCCGCCGCGCCAGCCGGTTGGCCCGACGGTTGAGCTCGGCGTAGGTCAGCTCCAGCCGGGAGGCGCCGGGCTCCGGCGCATAGACGAGCGCCGTGCGGCCGGGCTCGCGCGCAGCCAGTTCCTCGAAGCGCCCGTGCAGGAGCTCTCCGGAAACGGCTGCGCTCTGCGCCGGGTGCGGCCCGGCTGCAGCTTCCTGGACCATCGCCATCTCTGCTCCTCCTGTTCAAGGGGTGGACACGCGGCCTGGCGGGTCAAGGCCCGCTCATGTAGTTTGGTGCCCGTCGCTTCCAAAACAGGGACGTCTAAGCATTTCCTTTACTTGGCTTTGCGCTGGAGGAGCTTCTGGAGCGCGGCCCGTTTCTGGTCCGAAAGCGCGGAGCGACGCTCGGCCACCTCTTCTTCGCGGGCGGAGAGGCGCGCCTGGAGAGCCTCGGCGGTCTCCTCGGGCTGAGGCTCCTCAGCGGTCGCTACGAGTTGCAGGCGTTCAGGCTCGGCGATCCGGGGCAGATCCGCAATCGGGAGATCGGGGTTCTCCAGGGCCGCCTCCAGGAGGAGGCGGAAGTGGCGGGCCCAGCGCTCGATGGTCGAGGCGTCGAAGAGGTCGGTGGCGTACTGCATGCCGCCCAGGATCTCGCCACGGAACTCGCCGAGGCCGAGCGCGAGATCGAACAGGGTCACCCCGGACGGCACCTCGACGGGCGTCATGGTCACTCCGGGCAACCCGACCTGGCCGATCGGCGCGTTCTGAAGGGCGAAGAAGACCTGGAAGAGCGGGTTCCAGGCCAGGTTGCGCTCCCCGCCCAGCGCCTCCACGAGCTTCTCGAACGGCACGTCCTGGTGCGCGAAGGCGTGGAGCGCCATCGAGCGTACGCCTCCGACCAGCTCCCGGAACGAGCTCCGCTCCCCCTTCTCGTTCCGGCCGCGCAGGACGACCGTGTTCACGAAGCAGCCGATCAGCCCCTCGGTCTCGGCGCGGTTGCGGCCCGCCACGGGAGTGCCGACCAGCACGTCGTCGTGGCCGGTGAGGCGGTGCAGCAGCACCTCGTAGGCCGCGAAGAAGGTCATGAACGGCGTGGCGCCCAGGCGCCGGCTCACGGCGTCAACCTTGGCGGCCACCTCCTTCGGCAGCGTCATGGTCAGGGTCGCGCCCTGGTTGGCCCGCACGGCGGGCCGCGGCCGGTCGGTCGGCAGGTTGATGCGCACCGGCGCCCCTTCGAGCGCGTGCTGCCAGGAGCCGATCAGGCGTTCCAGGGCTTCGCCCTGAAGCCAGCGCCGCTGCCAGACCGCGTAGTCGCCATATTGGACGGGCAGCGGCTTGAGGCTCGCGCCGCCGTAGAGGTCCGCCAGCTCCTGGAGCAGGATGCCGGTCGACCAGCCGTCGCTCGCCACGTGGTGGATGGAGAGGATCAGCAGCCAGTCGTCGTCCGCCATCCGCACCAGGCGGAAGCGGTGCACCGGGCCGCGCCGGAGGTCGATCGGTACGGTCTCCTCCAGCGCGGCGATGCGCAGCATCTCGGCCTCCCGGACCTCGTGCGGCAGGGCTCCCAGGTCGACGACCGGCAACGCGACGAGGCTCGGGGGCGAGACACGCTGCACGCCGCGGCCTTCGCGCTGTTCGTAGGTCGTACGCAGGATCTCGTGGCGGCGGACGATCTCGGTGAACGCGGACTGGAGGGCCCGCACGTCGAGCAGGCCCGAGAGCCGCAGCGGCGCGGTGATGATGTACTGCGCGCGCTCCGGCGCGAGCAGATAGGAGAACCAGAGGCGCTCCTGGGCGAAGGCGAGCGGAAGATCGCCGTCCCTGGAGACCGGCACGATCGGCGGGGCGACAGGCGCGGCATCCGGGCCGGCCGCGAGCGCGGCGTCGACCCGGGAAGCGAGGTCGGCCAGCACCGGCGCCTCGAAGATGCTGCGCAGCGGCAGCTCGACGCCGAAGGCGTCGCTCACCCGGGAGATGAGGCGGGTGGCGATCAGCGAGTGGCCGCCCAACTCGAAGAAGTGGTCGCGCCGGCCCACCCTTTCGGCGCCAAGGAGGTCGGACCACAGGCCGGCCAGGCCGACCTCGGTGGCGGTAGCTGGCGCGACCCACTCCGCCTCCTGGCGGCGGGCCGGGGCCAGGCGGGCGAGCGCCTTGCGGTCCACCTTGCCGTGCGCGGTGAGCGGCAGCGTGTCCACGAAGGTGAACGAGGAGGGGACCATGTACTCCGGCAGGCGCGCGGCGAGACGGGAGCGCAGCGCGTCCTCCATCTCCTCCGAGCCGCTGACCGCGTGCGGCTCCGAGACCACGGCGAACACGGCGAGGTGCTTCTGGGTGCCGTCCTCGCCGATCGCGAGCACCGCGGCCTGGCGCACCGCCGGCTCCTGCGCGAGCACGGCCTCGATCTCGCCCAGCTCGATGCGGAAGCCGCGCAGCTTCACCTGGTGGTCGATGCGGCCCAGGAACTCCAGCGTGCCGTCCGGCAGGCGCCGCGCCAGGTCGCCCGAGCGGTACCAGCCGGCCACGAACGTCTCCTCGGTCAGCTCCGGCCGGTTGAGATAGCCGCGGGTCACCCCCGGGCCGCCGATCCAGACCTCGCCCGGCACGCCCAGCGGCACGAGTTGGCCGTTGCGGTCGTGCAGGTCGAGCACGCAGCCGGGGAGCGGCAGGCCGAGCAGGGCGCGCCCCTCGTCTCCGTGAGCATCGTGGCTGGAACAGATGATCGTGGCCTCGGTCGGACCGTAGAGCACCGTGGTCACGGCGCGGGGGAAGACGGCGCACATGTCGGCCAGGAGGTCGGCCGGGACCGCGTCTCCGCCCACGAACAGGCGGCGCAGGCTCGATCCCACGCCTTTCCGGGACGCGCCGTCCACGACCTCGCGCATGAGCGCGGGCACGCCGTGGAGCAGGGTCATGCCGTCGAGCGAATCGACCAGGGCCGGGACGTCCAGGGTCGGCTTGAGCGGGAAGAGCACCACGGTGCCGCCGGCGAGGAGCGGGCCGAACAGCTCGAACAGGAAGATGTCGAAGGTGAACGCCGCCAGGCACGGCATGCGGTCCGTAGATGCGATGCCGAACGTCTGCCGGGCCGCGCGCATGGTGTGCGCGAGGTTGCCGTGGTCCACCTGCACGGCCTTGGGCTGGCCGGTGGTTCCGGAGGTGTAGATGAGGTAGGCGAGGTCGGTGAGAGAAGAAGAAGACCCCTCCCCGTCCCTCCCCTGCTGCGCAGGAGAGGGCGCCTCCGCCCAAACCTCGGTCAGCGAAACGATATGGATGCCCTCCATGGATTTCGGATCGCGGGTGACGATGACATGAGCGTCCTGATCGCGGATGGCTTCGTCGATCTGGAAGGCGAGCCTCGCCTCGGGCAGGTTGGGATCGAGCGGGACGTAGGCTCCTCCGGCGTTCCAGATGCCCAGGATGGCGGCCGGGAGGTCGAGCGAGCGCTCCAGGAGGAGTCCGACGCGCGAGCCTCCACCGACCCCGGCGGCTCGCAGGTGGCGGGCCAGAGCCTCGGCCCGGGTCTGCAGCTCGCCGTACGTGAGACTCTCCCCCATCATCTCGACGGCGACGGCATCGGGTGCGAGCGCGGCTCGGGCGGCAAACTGGACGTGGACCGGCGGCTCGTCCACCTCCAGCGAGTGGCCGCTCCACTGGCGGAGCTGGCGGACCTCGGCTTCGGTGAGGAGCGGCAGCTCGTCGATCGGCAGGTCGGGGTGCTGCACGGCCGCAGCCAGGAGCACTTCGAGGTGGCCCACCAGTCGCCGGACCGTCGAGGGGTCGAACAGGTCGGCGGCATAGCCGACCCGGCCCTGGAGGTGCTCGTCCAGGTCCAGCTCGAGGTCGAGCTTGGACGAGCGCAGAGGCAGCACCCGCCAGGCCATCTCCACGTCCTTCATCGCTACGGCGCCGCCTTCGAAGTCCTGCACCGAGAACAGGACCTGGATCAGCGGGTTGTAGCTCAGGCTGCGCTCAACCCGCAGCTCCTCGACCAGGCGCTCGAACGACAGATCCTGGTGCGCGTACGCCGCCAGGGCCGTGGTGCGCGTCCGGTCCACGAGCCGGCTGAAGCTCAGCCCCTCTTCCGAGAAGCGGCCGCGCAGCGCCAGCGTGTTGACGAAGAAGCCGATCAGCCTTTCGAGCTCGGCGCGCCCGCGGCCCGCGATCGGCGAGCCCACCACCACGTCGGCGCCCTCGCGGTTGCCCGACACCCGGTGCAGCAGGGTCTGGAACGCGGCGAGCAGGGTCATGAACATCGTGGCCCGCTGGCGCCGGGCGAAGCCGCGCACGGCCTCCGCCAGCTCCGTCGGGAAGGACACCGGCACCGCGCCGCCGCGGTGGCTCTGGACGGGCGGACGCGGACGGTCGAGCGGCAAGTCGAGGAGCGTGGGCGCTCCCGCCAGCTCCTCCCGCCACCAGGCGGCCTCGCGGTCCAGCGCCTCGCCGGTCAGGTTCCTGAGCTGCCAGACCGCGAAGTCTGCGTACTGCACCGGCAGCTCCGGCAGCGGCTCGCCCTGGTACAAGGCGATCAGGTCGCGGCGCACCACCTCCGTGGACCAGCCGTCCGCCACGATGTGATGGATGCTGAAGAGCAGCTCGTGATGCTCGGGCGAGAGCCTCACCAGGAACGTGCGCAGGAGCGGCCCCTGGACGAGGTCGAAGGGCATCAGGCCGGCGTCCACCAGGATGTGCTCGGCCAGGGCATCGGCGGTACCTGGAGGCAGGCTGGAGAGGTCCACCACGGGGAGAGCCCGGTGAGCCGCGGGCCAGATCCGCTGGCGAGGCTCTCCCCCGGTGCGCAGGAAGGTGGTGCGCAGCGTCTCGTGGCGCCGGACCAGGCCGTCCAGGGCTGCGGCGAGCCTGCCCACGTCCAGCGGTCCTCGGAGGCGCGCGGCGCAGGGGATGTTGTAGAACGGCTGTCCCGGCGCCAGTTGATCGAGGAACCAGAGGCGCTCCTGGGCCAGCGAGAGCGGCAGGTCCGAGCCGTCGCGGGGCACCGGCACGAGCGGCGCGGCCGGACCTTCCACCCCCTCGGCCGCCTCGACCAGGGCCACCAGCTCGGACAGGACCGGCGCCTCGAACACGGCGCGCAAGGGCAGATCGATGCCGAAGGTCTCGGAGATCCGCGAGACCAGGCGGGTGGCGATCAGCGAGTGGCCGCCCAGATCGAAGAAGTTGTCGGTGAGGCCGGCGCGCTCGACGCCCAGGAGGCTGGCCCACAGCTCGGCCAGGGCCACCTCGGTCGCGGTGTGCGGCGCGACCCACTCGCCCGTCTGCCGCGCGTGAGAGGGTGCCAAGAGCGCCAGCGCCTTGCGGTCCACCTTGCCATGGGCGGTGAGCGGCAGCTCGTCCAGGAAGGTGACCGACGAGGGGGTCATGTAGTCCGGGAGCTGCGTGGCGAACCGCTCGCGCAGGATGTCCTCGCCTCCCCAGCCCGCCTCCGAGGAGACGACGAAGGCGGCGAGGCGCTTCTGCGACCCCTCGCCCACGGCCAGCACCGTGACCTGGCGCACCGCGGACTCCTGGGCGATCACGGACTCGATCTCGCCCAGCTCGATGCGGAAGCCGCGCAGCTTCACCTGGTTGTCGATACGGCCGAGGAACTCCAGCGTGCCGTCCGGCAGGCGCCGCGCCAGGTCGCCCGAGCAATACCAGCCCTCGACGAACTTCTCCGCCGTCAGGTCCGGCCGGTGCAGGTAGCCGCGGGTCACGCCCGGGCCGCCGATCCAGACCTCGCCCGCGACGCCCAGGGGTACCGGCTGGCCGTTGCGGTCGCGCAGCTCCACCACGCAGCCCGGCAGCGGCCGGCCGAGGAGCGACCGGCCCTCATCCCCCGACGCGTCGTGGCTGGAGCAGATGATCGTGGCCTCGGTCGGACCGTAGAGGACGGTCGGCATGGCCTGCGGGAAGACCCGGCGCATGTCGGCCAGGAGGTCGGCCGGGACCGCGTCGCCGCCGACGAACAGGCGGCGCAGAGTCGATCCCACGCGTTTCCGGGCCGCGGCGTCGACGACCTCGCGCATGAGCGCCGGCACGGCGTGCAGCAGGGTCATGCCATCCAGGGACTCGACGAGCGCCGGGACGTCGAGGGTCGGCTTCAGGGCGAAGAGCACCGCGGTGCCGCCGCCGAGCAGGGGACCGAACAGCTCGAAGAGGAAGATGTCGAACGTGAACGCGGCCAGGCACGGCATGCGGTCGGACGGCGCGAAGCCAAAGGCGAGACGCGAGGCCCTCATCGTGTGCGCGAGGTTGTGGTGATCCACCTGCACGGCCTTGGGCTTGCCGGTGGTGCCGGAGGTGTAGATGAGGTAGGCGAGGTCGTGGAGAGAGGAGGAAGACCCCTCCCCGTCCCTCCCCTGGTATCGGCGATGTGCAGGAGAGGGCGCCACCGCCCAGACCTCGTTCAGCGAAACGACATCGACTCCCTCGAAGGGTTGCGGATCTCTCGTGACGATCACGGGGGCGTGCTGGCCTTGGATGGCGTCTTCGATCAGGTAGGCGATCCGGGCCTCGGGCAGGTTGGGGTCGAGCGGGACGTAGGCGCCTCCGGCGTTCCAGATGCCCAGGATGGCCGCGGGCAGGTCGATCGAGCGCTCCAGGTAGAGGCCCACCCGCGAGCCGTGCCCGACGCCCGCGGCGCGCAGATGGCGGGCCAGGGTTTCGGCTTTGGCTTGAAGATCGTCGTAGGTGAGGATCTCGCCGTTCATCTCGACCGCCACGGCCTCTGGCGCGAGCGCGGCGCGGGCGGCGAATTGGATGTGGACCGGCGGCTCGTCGACGACCCAGGCGGAGCCGCTCCAGTCGCGGAGCTGGCGGGCCTCGGCGTCGGTGAGCAGCGGCAGCTCCGCGACCGGGGTCTCGGGATTCCTCAGGGCCGCACCCAGGAGCACGCCGAGGTGGCCGACCAGGCGCTCGACCGTGGCGGCGTCGAACAGGTCCGAGGCATAGCCGGCGCGGCCCTGGAGCCGCTCGTTCAGGTCCAGCTCGAGGTCGAGCTTGACCGTATCGAGCGAGAGCGCGTGCCAGGACGCCTCGACATCCCTCATCGCCTCGACGTGGCCCTGGAAGTCCTGGACCGTGAACAGGACCTGGATCAGCGGGTTGTAGCTCAGGCTGCGCTGGACGCGCAGCTCCTCGACCAGGCGCTCGAACGACAGGTCCTGGTGTGCGTACGCCGCCAGGGCCGTGGCGCGGGTGCGGGCGAGCAGGCGGCCGAACGTGAGCCCCTCCTCGCCGAAGCGCCCCCGCAGCGCCAGCGTGTTGACGAAGAAGCCGACCACCCCCTCCACCTCGCGCCGGCCGCGGCCCGCGATCGGCGAGCCCACGACCACGTCTCCCCCTTCGCCGGACAGGCGGTGCAGCAGGGCCTGGAACGCGGCCAGCAGGGTCATGAACATCGTGGCGCCCTGCCGCCGCGCGAAGGCCTGCGCCTCCGCCGCAAGTTGCGAAGGGTAGGACACCGCGAGCGTGCCGCCGCGATAGGTCTGCGCGGCCGGCCGCGGACGGTCGAGCGGCAGGTCCAGGAGCGTCGGCGCCCCGGCCAGCTCGCCGCGCCAATAGGAGGCCTCCGCAGCCAGGGCCTCGCCTTGCAGGCTCTCGCGCTGCCACACGGTGTAGTCCGCGTACTGGACCGGCAGGCCGGGCAGCGGCTCGCCGGCATAGAGCGCGGCCAGGTCGCGCTGGACCAAGTCCATGGACCAGCCGTCCGACACGATGTGGTGGACGCTGAACAGCATCTCGTGGCGCTCCGGCGCCAGCCGCAGCAGGACCGTGTAGAGGATCGGTCCCTCCTCCAGGTTGAACGGCCACAGGGCGGCGTCGGCCAGGAGCCGGCCAGCCACGGCGCCCACCCGCTGCGCGGGCAGGCCGGAGAGGTCCACGACCGGCAGCGGCTGGACCCTGCCGTCCGGGTCGGCGATCCTCTGGCGCGGCTCGCCCGCGACCTTCGGGAAGGTTGTGCGCAGCGATTCGTGGCGCCGGACCAGGGCGTTCAGGGCGGCGGCGAGCGCGGGGACGTCCAGCGGGCCCGCGAAGCGGGCGGCGTACGGAATGTTGTAGAGCGGCCGGCCCGGCTCCATCTGGTCGAGGAACCAGAGCCTCTCCTGGGAGAGCGAGAGCGGGAAATCCCCGCCGGTGCGGGGCAGGGGCCGGATGGGCTGCAGCCCGGCGCCGCGGCGCTCGGAGACGGTCGAGTCGAGCCGCGCCGACAAGGTCCTCACCGTGGGGCTCTCGAACACCTGGCGCAGGGTGAGCTCCACGCCGAGCGAATCCGCGATCCGCGAGATCAGCCGCGTGGCGAGGAGCGAATGGCCGCCGAGGCTGAAGAAGTCGTCGTCGATCCCAACGCCCTCAAGCCCCAGCACGTCGGCCCAGAGTCCGGCGAGCACCTCCTCGGTCGCGGTCCGCGGCGGCGCGGAGACGGAGCCGGCGGTCTCCTGCCGTTCCGGCGCGGGCAGGGACTTGCGGTCCACCTTGCCGTTCGGAGTGAGAGGCAGCATCTCCAGTCCGACGAACAGAGCCGGCACCATGTAGTCGGGCAGGCGCGCGGCAAGCCAGGAGCGCAGGTCCGGCAGTTGATCCGGCAGTTGGGCGGGCGCCACCCAGGCCACGAGCCGGCGGTCCGCGCCCTCTCCCATCGCCATGACCGCGGCCTGCCGCACGCCGGGGTGCGCGAGGAGAGCGGCCTCGATCTCCCCCAGCTCGATGCGGAAGCCCCGCACCTTGACCTGGTGGTCGATGCGGCCGAGGTACTCGATCTCCCCATGCGGCAGCCAGCGCGCGAGATCGCCGGTGCGGTACAGCCGCTCGCCAGGGTTTCCGAGAGGGTCGGGGACGAACTTCTCCGCCGTCAGCTCCGGCCGGCCCAGGTAGCCGCGGGCCAACCCGGCGCCGCCCAGGCACAGCTCGCCGGCCACGCCGATCGGCGCCGGGTTCCCATGCCGGTCGAATAGATAGACCCGCGAGCCCGCGAGCGGCCGGCCGATCGTCGGCTCGCGGTCGCTCAGCGGGACGACAGTAAAGGTCGAGTAGGTGGTGTCCTCGGACGGACCGTACAGGTTGAGGAGGCGCTCCGCCGTGATCGACCTCGCCAGCGAGCGGCGCAGCGGCTCGCCCGCGAGATTGACGGTGCGAACCGAGGACGGGATGCCGCCCATGCGCACCAGCTCGGTCATGGCCGAGGGGACCGTGTTGACCAGCCGCACCTCGCCCGCCGCCGGATGGCCGGGCAGGGCCAGCGCGTTGGCGCCCAGGATGACCCGGCCGCCCCAGCAGAGCGGCACGAAGATCTCGAAGATCGACAGGTCGAAGTTGATCGACGTCGAGGCGAAGACCCCGGCCAGCTCCTCGTCCCCGAACACCTGCCGCGCCCAGACCGCGAACGCCACGGCGCTCCGGTGCTCGATTGCCACGCCCTTGGGCCGGCCGGTCGAGCCCGAGGTGTAGATCAGGTAGGCCAGGTTGCCCGGCAGGACTCCGGAATCCACAGGCCCGTCCGGCAGCTCTCCGGCCAGCCAGCTTTCGGTGATCACCACCGGCGCGGCCGTGTCCTTAAGGAGCAGCGCCAGGCGCTCCCTGGGATAGGCCGGATCGAGCGGCACGTAGCAGCCGCCAGCCCGCAGCACGCCGAGCAGGGCCGCCACCATGCCGGGAGTCCGGGGCAGCGAGACGCCGACCGGAATCTCGGGGCCGATGCCCAGCTCGCGCAGCCGGGCCGCGATCCGGCTCGCGCGGCGGTCGAGGTCGGCGTACGTCCACCTCTCCCCGGCGTCGCCCACCAGGGCGACCGCGTCGGGCGTGCGGGCCATCTGCGCCGCCACCAGGTCGTGGAGGCAGACCTCCGGCACGTCGAGGGCCGCGTCGTTCCAGGCTTCCAGAACCTGGGAGCGCTCGGCCCGGCTCATCACCGGCAGGCTGGACACGGTGCGGTCCGGTTCGGCCGCCGCGGCCTCCAGCAGGACCCCGAAGCGCTCCAGCAGCCGGGCCGCGGTGCTCGCGTCGAACAGGTCGGCCGCATGCTCCAGCGTGAGATGGATCCCATCCTCGGACTCGCGGGCCTCCAGCAGCAGGTCGAACTTGGCCGTGCCGGTCTCCAGGGCCACGGTCTCGGCGCGCAGGCCCGGCATCTCCGGCGCCGGGAAGCCGCCGGACTGGAGGACGAACATCACCTGGAAGAGCGGCGAGTAGGCGAGGCTCCGGTCCACCCGCAGCTCGACCACGAGCTGTTCGAACGGCAGATCCTGGTGCGCGTAGCCGCCGAGCGCCGCCCGCCGCGCCGTCGCCACCGCGCCGCGGAACGTGGCGCCGTCGGGGAACCGGCCGCGGAGCACCAGGGTGTTGACGAAGAAGCCGACGAGCCCTTCGATCTCCGGCCGGTTGCGGTTCGCCACCGGCGAGCCCACGAGCACGTCCGGCTGGCCGGTCAGGCGGTGCAGCAGCGCCTGGAACGCCGCCAGCAGAGTCATGAAGAGCGTCGCGCCTTCGCGCCGGGCCAGGCCGCGGACCGCAGCGGCGACCTCGGATGGCAGAGTTGCCTTCTGAAGCCCGCCGCGGAAGCTCTGCGCCGCGGGGCGCGGCCGGTCCGCCGGCACCTCCAGCACCGTGGGCGCGCCCGCCAGCTCGCCGCGCCACCAGCCCACGAGGTCCGCCAGAACATCGCCAGTCAGCCACTCCCGCTGCCAGACCGAATAGTCCGCGTACTGGACCCGCAGGGGCGGCAGGTCGGCCACCTCCCCTTGGCGGAACGCGGTGTAGAACGCGCCCAGGTCGCGGGCCAGGACCTCCAGAGACCAGCCGTCGCCCACGATGTGGTGGAGCGTCAGCAGGAGCACGTGGTCCGTCTCTCCCAGCGAGATGAGCACGGCGCGCAGCAGCGGCCCGGCGGCCAGATCGAACGGCAGGAGAGCCAGTCGGGCCTCTTTCTCCCGGGCCTCCGCGGGTGTCAGGTCGATCGCCGGCAGCGGCCGCGGCTCGAACGGAGCCACGACCTGCCAGGCGCTCCCGCCGGCCTCGCGGAACGTGGTGCGCAGCGCCTCGTGGCGCTCGACCACCGCGTTCAGCGCCGCCTCCAGGCACTCGCGGTCCAGCTCGCCCGAGAGGCGCAGGGCCAGCGGCACGTTGTAGACCGGCAGCCCCGGCGTCAGGCGGTCGAGCAGCCAGAGCCGCTCCTGTGCGAACGAAGCCGGCAGGGGATCTCCTGTCCGGGGCACGGGCAGGATCGGTGGCGCCGGCCGGCCTTCGGCACGGGCCTCGTCCACGCGCGCCGCGAGCCGGGCCACGGTCGGCTCCTCGAACACGGTGCGCAGCGAGAGGTCCACGCCCAGCTCGGACGAGAGGCGCGAGACGAGCCGCGTCGCGAGCAGCGAGTGGCCGCCCAGGGCGAAGAAATCGTCTTCGATCCCCACCCGGTCGAGCCCCAGCAGCCCGGCCCAGATCGCGGCCAGGACCTCCTCGGTGGGGGTCCGCGGCGCAGTGGAGATCGGATGCACAGCACCCGAGACGGACACGGCCGCCAGCGCCCGGCGGTCCACCTTGCCGTTCGGGTTGAGCGGCAGCGTGTCGAGGCGGACGAACGCCGAAGGCACCATATGGACCGGCAGGCTCTCGGAGAGGAAGGCGCGGAGATCGGGCTCCGCGTCCGAACGGTCGACCCAGAAGGCGACCAGCCGCTTTTCCGCTCCCTCGCCCTGGACCACGACCGCGGCCTCGCCCACGTCCGGGTGCGACGCCAGCGCGGACTCGATCTCACCGGGCTCGATGCGGAAGCCGCGGATCTTCACCTGCTGGTCGGCCCGGCCCAGGAACTCGACGATCCCGTCCGCCGTCCACCTCGCCAGGTCGCCCGTGCGGTAGAGCCGCTCTCCATCCCCGAAGATCGGGTCGGGCACGAAGCGCTCGGCCGTCAGGTCGGGCCGATTGAGGTATCCCCGCGCCAGGCCGTCGCCGCCGATGTACAGCTCCCCCACCACGCCCGGCGGTACTGGCTGGAAACCGGGCTGGAACCCGCGGTCGAGCACCGCCACCCAGGTGTTGCCGATCGGGTATCCGATGGGCACCGTGGCCCCCACGGCTTCCGGCGACCGCATGGGATAGCAGCAGGCGAACGTGGTGCTCTCGGTCGGGCCGTAGCCGTTGATCAGCGTGACGCCCGGGGCCTCCTGGAGCACCCGGAGCACGTGCGGCGGGGACAGCACGTCGCCGCCGGCCAGGAGCTGGCGCAGGCCGCGCAGGCTCGCGAGCCGGGCCTCGACCATCTGGTGGAACAGGCCCGCGGTGAGCCACAGCGAGGTGATCCCCTCCCAGCTCAGGAACGCGCCCAGCTCCTCCAGCGTCGGGTTCTCCGGCGGGTAGACCACCAGCGTGCCGCCGTTGAGCAGCGGGCCCCAGATCTCCATGGTCGAGGCGTCGAACGAGAGCGGCGCGAGTTGCAGGAACGCCTGGTCGGCCCCGAAGTCCGCGAAGTTCGTGTTGCGCACGAGCCGCACCACGTTGCGGTGGGTCACGGCCACGCCCTTCGGCCGGCCGGTGGAGCCGGAGGTGTACATCACATAGGCCAGATTGGAGGGCGCTGAAGGGAAGGACCCAAAGGACGGCAAGGACGGCAGGGACGAAAGGTCTTCCCAGCAGACGATTCGCGCCGCGGAGGCCGGCAGGCGGTCGAGCAGATGGCGGCGGGTGATCAGGACCGGCGCGGCCGTGTCCTCCAGCATGAACGCGAGACGGTCGGCCGGGTAGGAGGGGTCCAGGGGCACGAACGCGCCGCCGGCCTTGAGGATGGCGATCATCGATACAATCGCCTCGGCCGAGCGCTCCAGGCAGAGCGCCGCGAGCCGGTCCGGACCCAGGCCCGCCTCGACCAGGATGCCGGCCAGCGCGCCGGCCCGGGCGTCCAGCTCCGCGTAGGTCATCTGCCCGCCCGGGAAGCGCAGCGCCACGGCACCCGGCGTAAGGCGGACCTGCTCTTCGAACAGCTCGTGGATGGAGGCCTCGCGCGGGTAGGGGAAGCGCGTGTCGTTCCACCCTTCGACCACCTGCGCGCGCTCGGCGGCGGCCAGGAGCGGCAGCTCGGACACGGGCCGGTCCGGCTGCTCCACGAGCCCTTCGAGAAGGGTCTCGAAGCAGCGCGCGAACCGCTCCAGGGTGGAGGGATCGAACAGGTCCGCGGCCGCGTCGATGGTGCCCGCGAAGCCGTTGCCCGACTCCCAGAGCGACAGGAAGAGGTCGAACTTGGAGGTGAGCCCCTGCAGGTCCGCCAGCTCCAGGGTCACCCCCGGCAGCGCCAGCCCCTGCATGGGCGGCGGCTGGAACGCGAACACCACCTGGAAGAGCGGGTTGTAGGCCAGACTGCGCTCGATCCGCAGCTCCTCGACGAGGCGCTCGAACGGCAGATCCTGGTGCGCGTAGGCCCCGAGCGCCGAGGCCCGTGTGCGCGCCAGCCGCTCGCGAAAGGAGCCGTCTTCCAGCCGGCCGCGCAGCACGAGCGTGTTGGCGAAGAAGCCGATCACCCCCTCCAGCTCGCGCCGGGTGCGGTTCGCCACGGGCGAGCCCACCAGGACGTCGCGGCGATCGGTGTACCGGCCCAGCAGCGACTGGAACGCGGCGAGGGTCGTCATGAACAGCGTGGCCCCGCCCTGCCGCGCCACCCGCGACACGCCGACAGCGAGCGCGGCCGGCAGGCGGAGATCGATCCGGACGCCGCGGAAGCTCGGCGTCGTGGGGCGCGGCCGGTCCGCGGGCAGCTCCAGCAGGGTCGGCGCGCCGGCCAGCTCCTCCACCCACCAGGCGATCTGCCGGTCGAGCACCTCGCCAGCCAGCCACTCGCGCTGCCAGATCGCGAAGTCCGCATACTGCACCGGCAGCTCCGGCAGCGGGTGGCCGGCGTAGAGCGCGGCCAGCTCGCGGGTCAGCACGTCCATGGACCAGCCGTCGCTGATGATGTGGTGGAGGTTCAGGAGGAGCCAGGCGTCATCCTCCACCATCCGGTAGAGCGAGACCCGGACGAGCGGACCGTGCTCCAGATTGAACGGGCGGAGCGCGTCCTCCACCAGCAGGCTCCAGGCCTCGGGAGCCTCGACGACGGTCAGCTCGATCGGCTCGAATGGAGCGATCCGCTGCCAGGGCCGGCCGTCCACCTCCGCGAACGTGGTGCGCAGCGACTCGTGGCGCCGCACCAGGGCGTTGAACGCCGACTCCAGCGCCGCGACGTCGAGCGGGCCGCGCAGGCGCAGGGCGATCGGAATGTTGTAGACCGATTGCCCCGGCGTGAGGCGGTCGATCAGCCACAGCCTCTCCTGCGCGAACGAGGCCGGCAGGAGAGGCTCGCGGGGCACCGGCAGGACCGGCGGAATCCGGCCGCCCGCCGAGGACCTCTCCTCGTCCACGAGCGATGCCAGACCGGCCACGGTCGGGTTCTCGAACACGGCGCGGAGCGCGAGGTCCACCCCCAGCTCGGTCGAGACGCGCGAGACCAGCCGCGTCGCGATCAGAGAGTGGCCGCCCAGATCGAAGAAGTCCTCGTCGATACCGACCTCGGAAATCCCCAGCACCTCGGCCCAGATCGCCGCCAGCACCTCCTCGGTGGGCGTGCGAGGCGCGGCCGACACGCTCCGGCTCACGATCGGCGTGATTGCGGCGAGCGCCCGGCGGTCCACCTTGCCGTTGGTGTTGAGCGGCAGCGCGTCCATGCGCACGAACGCGCCGGGCACCATGTGCGGAGGCATGCGCTCGGCCAGGAAGCCGCGCAGATCCGGCTCCTCGTCCGAGCGTCCCACCCAGAACGCGACCAGCCGCTTGTCTCCGCCCTCGCCCTGGACGACGACCGCGGCCTCGGCCACTTCAGGATGGGCCGCGAGCGCCGCCTCGATCTCGCCCAGTTCCACGCGGAAGCCGCGGATCTTGACCTGGAAGTCGACCCGCCCCAGGAACTCCAGCAGGCCATCCGCCCGCCACCGCACGAGGTCGCCGGTTCGATAGAGCCGTTCGCCGGTCCCCCAGAAGGCATCGGGCACGAAGCGGTCGGCCGTCAGGTCCGGGCGATGGAGATAGCCGCGCGCGAGCCCGTCGCCGCCGATCCACAGCTCCCCTTCGGCGCCCGGCGGCGCGAGCCGAAGGTCCTGGTCCACCACCGCCACCCGCGTGTTGCCGATGGGCCGCCCGATCGGGAGCGGCGACTTCACCTCCTCGGGCGAATGCATCGGGTAGCACGAGGTGAAGACCGTGCTCTCCGTCGGGCCGTAGCCGTTGACCATGGTGATGCCCGGCGCCGTTTCGAGCACCCGCTTCACATGGAGCGGCGAGAGCACGTCGCCGCCCGACATGATCAGGCGCAGGTGCGTGAGGCTGTCGAGCTGCGACTCCACCATCTGCTGGAACAGACCGGCCGTGATCCACGCGGCGGTCACGCCGGCCCAGACCAGGAATCCACCCAGCTCCTCCAGGCTCGGCGTCTCGGGCGGCATGATCGCCAGCGCCGAGCCGTTGAGCAGCGAGTAGCTCACCTCCAGCGTGGTGGCATCAAAGGAAAGCGGCCCCAGGTGCAGGAAAACGTGATCGGCACCAAACTCCGCGAACCGCGAGCTGCGGGCCAGCCGCACCACGTTGCGGTGCGTGACCGCCACGCCCTTCGGCCGTCCGGTAGACCCGGACGTATACATCACATAGGCCAGGTTCTCAGGAGAAACCCTCTTGAGGTCCTTGCCGTCCTTGCAGTCCTTTAGGTCCTCCAGGTCCTCCCAGCAGATCACCTTCGCCGAAGTCGCCGGCAACCGCTCCAGCAGCCCCCGCCGCGTGATCAGCACCGGCGCCGCCGTGTCCTCCAGCATGAAGGCCAGGCGGTCCTCCGGGTAGGCCGGGTCGAGCGGCGCGAAGGCGCCGCCGGCCTTGAGGATCGCCACGATCGCCACGACCGCCTCGGGCGAGCGCTCCAGGCAGAGACCCACGAGCCGGTCCGGACCCACCCCCTCCGTCACAAGGACCGCGGCGAGCGCATTGGCCCGGGCGTCCAGCTCGGCGTAGGTCATCTCCCCGCCGACATAGCGCAAAGCGAGCGCGTCCGGGGCGCGCCGGACGTGCTCCTCGATCAGCTCATGGATGGTGGCGTTCCTGGGATAGCTGACCTTGGTGTCGTTCCATTCCTCCAGGATCTGCGCTCGCCATCGTTCGATGCCCTCTCCGATCATAGGAGCTGCGCCAGCTCCTCCTCGCTCAGGCTGTCCACCTTGGCGATCATCAGCTCCTCGACCACGAGGGACAGCTCGGCCAGCGTCGGCGCCTCGAAGAGCGTGCGGAGCTTGAGGTCGATCTCGAACGTCTGCTGGATGCGCGACACGAGCTGCGTGGCGAGCAGCGAGTGGCCGCCCAGGTCGAAGAAGCTGTCGAACGCGCCGACCCGCGGCACGTTGAGGATCTCCTTCCACAGCTCGGCCAGCGCCTCCTCGATCTCGTTGCGCGGCTCGACGAAGCCCTCCTCGTCCTCGGCGCGGCCCCAGACCGGCGCGGGCAGCGCCCGGCGGTCCACCTTGCCGTTCGGCGTGAGCGGCATGGCGGCGAGCACCACGAACGCGGCCGGCACCATGTAGTCGGGCAGACGCTCCTTCACGAATGACTTCAGGTCCGCGGTCTCCAGCGTCTGGCCTTGCTGCGGCACCGCGTAGGCCACGAGCCGCTTCTGGCCGTTCTCCTCCAGCGCCAGGACAACAGCCTGGTGGACGCCGGGATGCCGGCCGAGCACCGACTCGATCTCCCCGGGCTCGATCCGGAAGCCGCGCACCTTCACCTGGAAGTCCACGCGGCCCAGGAACTCGATCTCGCCCGTGGACAGCCAGCGCGCCAGGTCGCCCGTGCGATACAGCCTCTGCCCTTCACCCTGGAAGGGGTCGGGCACAAACACCTGCGCCGTGCGCACCGCCTCGGCCAGGTAGCCGCGGCCGACTCCCAGGCCGCCCACGCACAGCTCGCCCGCCACGCCCGGCGGCAGCGCACGCAGCTCGCGGTCCACGATGTAGAGCTGCGTGTTCGCCACCGGCTTGCCGATCGGCGTGTGGACCACCTGTGGCTCCGGCGCCTGCCGGATCGGATGGTGCGCCACGTCGTCCGAGCACTCGGTCGGACCATAGGCGTTCATCAGCGGGATCGAGGGGTAGATCGCCAGCCACCGCCGGCACAGCTCCGGCGGCAGGGCCTCGCCCGTGGGGATCATCCAGCGGAGCGTCTTCAGGGCCGGCAGATCCGGCACCTCCAGCATGGCCGCGAGGACCGACGGCACGACCTCCAGGATCGTCAGGCCATCGCGCTCCACCGCCGCCAGGAGCGACGCGGGATCGTGCGCGACTTCATCCGGATAGATGTGGACCCGGCCGCCCACGGCCAGCGAGACCAGGAGCTGCCACACCGAGATGTCGAAGCTCTGCGAGGCGTTCTGGGCCACCGCGTCGGACGCGGTCAGGCCCAGGTCCTCCACCTTGGCGAGCAGGTGGTTCAGCATGCCGCGGTGATGGATCATCGCGCCCTTGGGCAGACCCGTGGAGCCCGACGTGTAGATCACGTACGCCAGGTTCTCCTGGCTGGACCGCACCGGCACGCCGTCTCCTTCCGAGAGGCTCTCCATCTCCAGGATCTCGACCTCCGGCACGTCGCCGTGGAGATCACCGGCCATCAGCTTCGGGCCGAGGCCGTTGCCGGAGAGCAGCCAGCGCGCGCCGCTCTGCGCCAGCACCGCGAGGGCTCGCGCCGCCGGCTGGTTCGGATCGAGCGGCAGGTAGGCGCCGCCCGCCTGGAACACCGCCAGCACGCCGGTCAGGAAGTCGAGGCTGCGCTCCGCCAGGATCGCCACCAACGACTCCGGCCCGACGCCGTGGCCGGACAGCACCCGCGCCCAGCTCTTCGCCCGGTCGTCGAGCTCGCGGTAGGTCAGGCTCTTCCCCTGGCAGACAGCCGCCACCGCGTCCGGCGACTTCTCCACCTGGGCGGCGAAAAGGTCCACGAACGTGTCTGCCTCCGGCCTCGCCTGCGCGGTCTCGTTCCAGGCGGCGAGCACCTGGCGCTGCTCGCCGTCGCTCATCAGCGGCAGGTCCTGGATCGGCATGTCCGGGTTCGCCGCCACCGCCGCGTAGATGCGCTGGAGGTGGTCCACCATCCGGCGCGCGGTCACGCGGTCGAACAGGTCGGCGTTGTACTCCAGCCAGCCAACCGTGCCCTCCGGCCCTTCCGCCATCCACAGCGACAGGTCGAAGTTCGCGCGGTCGTTGCGCACGCCCGAGCTGCTGATCGTGAGCCCGGGAAGCTCCTCGTAGACCGCCGGGAAGTTGAGCAGATTGAGCATCGCCTGCACCACCGGGCTTCTGGACATGTCGCGCTCGAAGCGGATCTCCTCCAGCAGCTTCTCGAACGGGATGTCCTGGTGCGCGTAGGCGTCGAGCGTCGTGGTCTTCACCCGCCGCAGCAGCTCGCGGACCGTGGGATTGCCCGACAGGTCCGTGCGCAGCGCGAGGTTGTTGACGAAGAAGCCGATCAGCCCTTCGACCTCGGCCCGCGTGCGGTTCGCGATCAGCGCGCCGACGCCGAAATCGTCCTGCTGGCTGTAGCGCTGGAGCAGCACCTTGTAGCCGGTCAGGAGGACCATGAACAGCGACGCGCCCTCGCCGTGCGTGAGCGCCTCCAGGCCCCGGCTCACGGCCGCGGGGAGCTGGAAGTCCTCGTACTCGCCGCGGAACGTCTGCACCGGCGGACGCGGACGGTCGCCGCGGACGTCGAGGAACGGGATGCCCGCGAGCTTGCCGTTCCAGAATCCGATCTCCCGCGCCAGCACGTCGCCGGTGAAGTGGTGCCGCTGCCAGTCCGCGAAGTCGAGATATTGGATCGGCAGCTCGGCCTGCGGCGAAGGCGTGCCCGTCACCGCCTCGCGGTAGGCATGGGTGAGGTCCACCTGGAGCACGCCCATGGACCAGCCGTCGGTCACGATGTGGTGGACGGCCAGGATGAGCAGGTGCTCCTCCGGAGCCAGCCGCAGCAGGACCGCCGACAGGAGCGGACCGGTCGCCAGGTTGAACGAGGTCGACGTGTGGTGGAGGATCAGCCGCCGCTCTTCGGCCAGGCGCTCCTCCGCCGCCATGGGCGACAGGTCCACGAACGGCATCTCGATCGTCAGCTCGGGCAGGATCTCCTGGTGCACCTTGCCGTCCACCGAGGGGAATCGGGTGCGCAGCGTCTCGTGGCGGCGCACCACGGCGTTGAGCGCCCGGTGCAGCGCGTCCACGTCGAGCTTCCCCTTGAGGCCGATCGCGGCCGGCACGTTGAAGGCCGGCGTGCCCGGATCAAACTGGTCGAGGAACCAGAGCCGCTGCTGCGCGAACGAGAGCGGGAACGGTCCGAAGGTGTCGCGCAGGGGACTGACCGGGATCTTCGCCGTCTGGTCCTGCCGCCCCTCCTCCTGCATGTAGCGGATGGCGTCCGCCAGCTCGGCCGCGGTCGGGAACGAGAACAGGTGCTGGAGCGGGAAGTCGATCCCGAGATCCTGGCGCACGCGCGAGAGGATCTGGGTGGCGAGCAGCGAGTGGCCGCCGAGCTGGAAAAAGTTGTCGTGGACGCCGACCGGCTCCACGCCCAGGATCTCCTGCCAGATGCGGCAGACCGCGGTCTCGCGCTCGTCGCGCGGCGGCTCGTAGGGGTTGAACAGGTTCGGCCGCGGGTGGAGCGTCTGCACCGAGCCCGCCGCCATGGCGAGCACCGGGCTGAGCGCCGCGCTCGCCGGGACCGCCTCCTCGGGCGTCACCAGCACGTGCTCGTGGCTGGCCAGGGCCGGGTCGGGCAGCACCACGCCGGGCATGTCGATCCAGTAGCGCCGGCGCTCGAACGGATAGGTCGGCAGCGAGACCCGCCGCCGGGTTTCGCCGTCATAGAGCGGCTGCCAGTCCAGCCCCTCCGCCCACGACAGCCAGCGCCGGCCGGTCTCGCGCAGATCCTCTCCTTGGACTGCGGACGCCAGAAGCGGCCCGGCCCCGGAGTCCAGGTGGCCGGGTACGGCCGTGAACACCCGCGCCGGATCGAGCGACTCCAGCGCCTCGATCGCCTCCTCGCGCGTGCGGCAGGCCACCAGCCGGCGGTGCTCGAACGAGCGCCGGCCCACGTGGAGCGTGTACTCGACGTCCGCCAGATCCAGATCCGGATGCCTCTCCAGGAATCCGGCAAGGCCGCGGGTCGCCTCCTCGAGGGCCGCGTCGCTCTTGGCCGAGAGCGCGAGCAGGTGCCACTCGCGGCGCGAGGGGGTCGTCGGGACCTCGGGCGCCTCCTCCATCACGATGTGCGCGTTCGTGCCGCCGAAACCGAACGAGCTCACGCCCGCGCGCCGCGGCGAACCGGGGGCCGGCTCCCAGGGGCGCAGCTTCGTGTTGATGAAGATCGGGCTCGACGCGAAGTCGATCTCCGGGTTCGGGTCCACGAAGTGAAGGCTGGGCGGGATCACCTGGTGCTTGAGCGACAGGATCGTCTTGATGATGCCGCCGATGCCCGCCGCCACGTCCAGGTGGCCGATGTTCGTCTTGACCGAGCCGAGCGGGATGAACTGCTTGCGGTCGGTCTCGGCGCGGAACGCCTTGGTGAGCGCCTGGACCTCGATCGGATCGCCGAGGCGCGTGCCGGTGCCGTGGGCCTCGATGTAGGAGGCCGACTCCATCTCCACGCCGGCCGCGCCCCAGGCCTCGGAGATGACCTCGGCCTGGCCGTCCACGGAAGGAGCCGTGTAGCCGACCTTGAGCGCGCCGTCGTTGTTCACGGCCGAGCCCAGGATGATGGCGTGGACGTTGTCGCCGTCGCGCAGCGCATCCTCGGCGCGCTTGAGCACCACCACGCCCGCGCCGCCGCCGAAGAGAATGCCCTCGGCCCCGGCGTCGAACGCCTTGCACTTGCCGGACTTGGCGAACACCGAGCCTTCGGCGGCCTTGTAGCCGGTGAGCAGGTGGACGTTGATCGACACGCCGCCCGCGAGCGCCAGGTCGCACTCGCCGTTGAGCAGGCTCTGGCAGGCGGTGTGGACCGCCACGGCGGAGGTCGAGCAGGCGCTCTGGACCGTGAAGCTGGGGCCCTTCAGGTTGAACTTGTACGACACCCGGGTGGCGAGCGAGTCGCCGGCGTTGCCCACCAGGAGCTGGAGCGGGTCCATGGATGCCGTGAGCGCCTTGTTGGGCAGCAGGTTGAAGAGCAGGTAGGTGCTCGTGGTCTGGCCGGCGAACACGCCGGTCATGCCGGTGAGGCTGTCGGGGTCGTAGCCGGCGTCTTCGAGCGCCTCCCAGCAGACCTCCAGGAACCAGCGCTGCTGGGGGTCGAGGATCTCGGCCTCGCGGTGGTTGATGCCGAAGAAGTGGGCATCGAACTTGTCGAGGTCCGCGGGCTGGGCCGAGGCCTTGATGTAGGTCGGGTCCGCGAGCAGGGCGGGGCTTACGCCGAAGGCGCGCAGCTCCTCGTCCGTGAAGAACCGGACCGAATCCACGCCGTCGCGGAGGTTGGCCCAGAACTCCTCCAGGTTGCGGGCACCGGGGAACCGGCCCACCATGCCGACGACAGCAATCGCGTTTTCGAGCGCGTTTTCCAGGTCTCTGCCCATGCTAAAAAACTCTCCAAAGCTTCTCGCTCGGTGGATTTCACGTCTCCCGGCAAGACGGGGATGCTCCGCGCCGGAGGAAGGGGGGTTCGCATCCGCGCATCCGCGCCGAAGCGAAGCACTCTAGATTACCACGACCGGCCCCCGATCGGCCCCTCTTCTACTGTTAGTGCCGCCGGGTTCCCGCGGTGGGACAACTCCTTGAAGGGAATACGGAAAACGCGGGCGGGGGGCGCCGGATGGAGGGTGTTTTCTCTCCAGGCTGAACCGCACGAGGGCCCTCACCCCCGGCCCCCGTTTTCACTGGGAGCGCCGGCGTCGGGCCGCTGGTTGCCGACCGTCCGCAATCCCTGGCGGGTCGTCCGCAACTCTCTGCCGGCCATCGGCAACGCCCTGCCGGTGATCGGCCGACATCTGCCGAGGATCGGCAACTCTCTGCCGGTCATCCGCAATCACCTGCGGACGATCGGCAAACGTCTGCTGACTGTCGGCAACCCTCTGCCAGTCATCCGCGACGATCTGCGGGCGGTTGGCCAACGCCTGCGGATCGTCGGCCACGCTCTGCCGAACATCCGCAACCGACTGCCGACCCTCGGCAGACGCTCGCGGATCGATCAGGGAACAGATCCTCGACCTCCACCTGAAGGCCGGGCAGCATACCGAGGTCACCGTCTCCCCGACTCCCCCACTGCAGAACTCGACGTAGCGATCCTCGCTCAAGGTATGGATCACGACCCTCCGCGCCTTGGGATCGACAATCCAGTGCCAGATCTGTCCGTCATGGTCCTCGGGAGTTGGCAGGGTGTAGGCCGGTTCGGACATGGAGACCTCTCGTTCCGAATCGAGGGTAACGCCCCAGGCGGGAAGCGTCAAGCCACGTCCCGCGTCGCCGGAGGCCGTAACATGCGACGCCCTACTGCGCAACCCCGGGCTGGGGAGAGACATCCTGGCGACGTTCAAGCTTGTCGCAAACTCCTCCCGATTTGACGCAAATCCCGGCTCCGCAGAGGCCGCAACCCGGTTTTCCGCCGCCGCGCCCGGGATTTTTGACGCGAATCACCCGTGTTCTGACGCGACAATTCAGGGGGCAGACCCTGCCCATCCAATTGTTGCGACAAAAATCACGGGTTTGGGGACAGGTTTCGGGCCTTCGCCCTCGGACAGGCAGGCCTACAGCGAAGCGCAGGAATTCTCAGAGGCCGAGATCGTCCAGCGAGGACGCCGCGAAGAGTCTCCTGCCAATCTTCTTGAGCTCTTCGGGATCCCGGATGCTCTCGATCCGATGGCGAAGCGTATGTGGCAAGGGGCCAAATCGTTCTTCGATCTGAGAGAGAAGAAAGTCCTGGCGGCCCTGCTGGCGGCCTTGCTGGAGGCCCTCCTCCAGGCCTTCCTTCTTCCACTCCTGGGTCCATTCCATGACTCGCTCTGCGAGCATTGTGTGGATCTCCTCCAGACTCCCGGTCTCCGCCAGGGAGACTCCTGGAAACTTTGCCGGTATCAAAACCTGCGTGAGCCAGCTCCGTACCGACCTCCGCAGACTGTCATCAAGCTCCGGAACAGCCGTCAGACGGCCCACCTCCTGCTTCAAGGCCTCCAGATCGCGGCTCTTCTCCAGTCGGAACAGGGCCGCGGCCAGGTTCCGCTCGGACTCGAGCTCCATCTCCGGAATCTGCGACTCGTCCAGCAGAGCGTAGCGCAGATGGGGACGATAGGCTTCGAGCCCGCCGGGTACCGCCTCGATCAGGTCGGCTACGTCCGAGGCGGCCTGCCAGGGCCGCTTCCCATTGTACAGGACCAGGATGAAGACCGGCGGCAGTTTGCCCGAGGGGGTAAAGGCCTTCTGTTTGAGCAGATCCTGGTAGAGAAGGACCTGGTATTCCAACACCCGCAGCGCCATGTGCGGGTCCACCGAGGATTGGAACTCCAGCAGGATGTAGACGTACAGAAAACGGTCCCGCCATCGGACCTTCCACAGCATGTCGCTCTCGCGGGCCCTGAGGCTTTCGTGGACGTACGAGCCCTCCACACGCTCCAGCGTCTGGAAGTCGACCTCCTTGACCCAATCCTCCCTGACAAAGCCGCGCAGCAGGTCCGCCACTACCGCGGCATGGGAGAAGAGAAGCTTGTAGCCGGCATCGTGTCGCGCCATCCGCCCTCCCGGAACATGGATCTTTCCAAGGAGACGCAGGGTATCACAAAGCGGAAGACGTTCGCTGCGCCCGCTCCGCCGCCTCCAGGCTGAGGCGCAGGCGCTGGGCCAGGGTGCGGACGTGCGGCTCGGCGAGGAGGTTGAGGTGGTGGCCCGGCACGGGTACGATCTCGACCGGCTCCGTCGTGAGACGGCTCCAGCCGAAGTCCCCGACTTCCTCGTCCGCCCGGAAGAGGATGACGGGGCCCGCGTACGGCCTGGGCTCGTAGAGGCTCGCCGCGCGGGCGTTGGCCTTGTAGACGTCCAGCACCCGGGTCACCTGCTCCAGGCCCGTCCCGGGCGGCAGGAAGTCGGCCTGGCGGAGGGCCTCCAGCAGGCGGGCGCGCTGCTCCTCGGGCGCGAGACCTTCCAGATCGTCGCGGGTGAGATCCAGCTTCTTGCCCCAAAGGTTCTCGACGTAGGCCGCCATGTCGGCCAGGAAGGCGGCATCATCCTCCAGGGCTCCCTGGCTCGTGGGGCCCGCGATCTCGGGCGAAGCATCGAGGAGGGCCAGGAGCGCGACCTCGTCTCCCTGCTCGCGGAGCTTGCGCGCCATCTCCCAGGCGATCAGGCCGCCCAGCGACCAGCCTCCGAGACGGTAGGGGCCGGCGGGCTGGACCTTCTTCATCTCCTCGATATAGAGAGCCGCCATGTCCTCGATCCGGCCGAGAGGCGCCTCGTTTCCGGAGAGACCCCGCGACTGGAGGCCGTAGACCGGCTGGTCCGGACCCAGATACCGGCCGAGCGCCGCGAAGCAGAGCACGTCGCCGCCGGCCGGGTGGACCAGGAAGAGGGGCGGCTCCGTGCCGAGCGCCTGGATCGGCACCAGGATGGACCCGGTCTCCTCCGCCTCGCCGCGCAGGCGCGCGGCCATGGACTCGACCGTGCCGCCCTGGAAGAGGACCGCCAGCGGCAGCTCCCTGCCGAAGCGCTCCTGGACGCGGGCCATCAGGCGGACGGCCATCAGCGAGTGGCCGCCCAGCTCGAAGAAGTCGTCCCGCACGCCGACGCGCGGCACGTCCAGCACCTCGGCCCAGATTCGCGCCAGCGCCAGCTCCAGCACGTCCCTGGGCTCGACGCGCTCGCCCGTGGCTCCGGCTCCGCCGAGGTGCGCCAGGGCGAGGCGGTCCAGCTTGCCGGTCGGGGTCAGGGGCAGCGCCTCCAGGAAGAGGAAGCCGGCGGGGACCATGTAGTCGGGCAGCCGGCCGCGCAGGTGCTCGCGGAGCTGGGCGCCGAGATCCTGGCGCTCCTCAGAGACGGCCGGACTCGGGACGACGCAGGCCATGAGCCGGCGGCCCCCCTCTTCGCGGACGAAGACCGCGCACTCGGCCACGAGCGGGTGCCTGGCGAGCGCCGCCTCGATCTCGCCCAGCTCGATGCGCAGGCCGCGGATCTTCACCTGGCGGTCGACGCGGCCGAGGAACTCGATGTCGCCGCCTGGGAGCCAGCGCGCCAGATCGCCCGTCCGGTAGAGGCGTTCCCCCGGGCCTCCGAATGGATTGGGAACGAAGCGCTCGGCCGTCAGCCCGGGCCGGTTCAGGTAGCCCCGGGTGAGACCGGCGCCGGCGATGCGCAGCTCCCCCGGCACCCCCGCCGGGACGATCTCGCCGTGCGGATCGACCAGGTAGGCGCGCGTGTTGCCGATGGGCCGGCCGATCGGCGGCTCCTTTCTATAGGAACCCCGGCAGCTCAGCACGGTCGAGTAGACGGTCGTCTCGGTCGGACCGTAACAGTTGAGGAGGCGCGACAGGCCCGACTGCGGCGGCGCCCAGCGGGTCGCCACCTCGCCCGGACAGGAGTCGCCGCCCACGCTCACCACCCGCAGCGAGGGCAGGTCGGCGTCTCCCGATACCGGCATGGCCCCGAGCACGGCCGGGGTCAGGACCGCGGTGGTGATCCCCTCGCGGCGGATCATTTCGGCCACGGCCTCGCCGGACATCCGGGTCTCGCGCCGGCTGACGCACAGGGTCGCCCCCGCGGCGAGCGCCATCCAGGTCTCCAGGACCGAGGCGTCGAAGCTGAAGGAGACCGACTGCAGCACCCGGCTTTCCGGTCCCACCTGGAAGTGCTCCACGGCCTGGAGGATGAGCTGCACGGCCGTGCGGTGCGTCACCTGGACTCCATTCGGGCGCCCGGTGGAGCCCGAGGTGTAGATCACATAGGCGAGGTTGTCCGGATGGGCCTCCAGCAGGACAGCCTCGGGCTCCTCGGCAGGCCGGTCGAGGCAGACGATCTCGGCGTCGGTCTCGGGCAGGACCGCGAGCAGGTCCTGATGGGTCAGGATGACACGCGCCTGCGAGTCCTCCAGCATCCAGGCCAGGCGATCGCCGGGGTGGGAGGGATCGAGCGGCAGGTAGGCGCCACCGGCTTTGAACACCGCGACAACCGCGACGAGCCGGTCCAGGCCGCGCTCCAGACAGAGCCCCACCAGGCTCTCCGGCCCGACTCCCATCGCAGAGAGACGCCGGGCGAGGCGTTCGGCCCCGGAGTCCAGCTCGCCGTAGGTGAGGCTCTCGCCTTCGTAGGTGACAGCCAAGGCCTCCGGGTTCCGGACGACGGACGCCTCGAAGAGGTGGTGCAGGCAGAGATCGCCCGGCTCGGACCACGCGGTATCGTTCCACTCCTCCAGGATCTGGAGGGTCTCGGCCGGGGTGAGGAGCGGCAGGTCCGCGAGCGGGCGGCCGGGGTCCGCGACGGCCGCGGCGAGGACGGTGCGCAGGTGGCCGGACATGCGCTCGACGGTCGCGGCGTCGAAGAGGTCGGTGCTGTATTCCCAGCCGCCGGTCAGGACCTCCTCGTCGCTGAACGAGAGGAGAAGGTCGAGCTTGGCGGTGCCGCTGTCGAGGTCGAGCGGCTCCAGGGTCATGCCGGGCAGCTCCAGGGCTCCGGACGGCGCGTTCATCAGGGAGAAGACCGCCTGGTAGAGCGGATGCCGGGCCAGGCTGCGCTCGACCTGCATCTCCTGCACGAGGCGCTCGAAGGGCAGGTCCTGATGGGCGTAGGCGCCGAGCGCGGCGGCGCGCACGCGCTGGAGCAGGTCGCGGAAGGCCGGCTCGCCGTCGAGCCGGCCGCGCAGGGTGACGGCGTTGACGAACAGGCCGATCAGCCCCTCGACCTCGGGCCGGACGCGGTTCGCGATCGGCGAGCCCACGAGCACGTCCCGCTGGCCGGTATAGCGGTGCAGCAGGGTCAGGAAGCCGGCGAGGAGGGTCATGAAGAGGGTGCCGCCCTCGCGCCGGCCGAACGTCCGGACGTCGGCCGACAGTCCGGCCGGGATCGTCACCGGCCGGCTCGCGCCGCGGAAGCTCTGCACCGCCGGGCGCGGCCGGTCCGTGGGCAGCTCCAGCAGGGTGGACGCGCCGGCCAGCTCCCGCTTCCACCAGGCGATCTGCGAGTCGAGCACCGGGCCGGAGAGCCAGCGCCGCTGCCAGGTAACGTAGTCGGAGTAGCGGACCGGCAGCTCCGGCAGGCCATGACCTTCATACAGCGCGGCCAGCTCGCGGACGAAGACGCCCACGGACCAGCCGTCGCTCACGATGTGGTGCATGTTGACGAAGATCACCCACTCCTCCGGCGCCGTCCGGAGCAGGAGCATCCTCAGGAGCGGCCCGTGGCCGAGGTCGAACGGCCGCGACGCCTCGGTCCGCGCCTGGCGCAGGGCCTCGGCCTCGCGCCGGTCCGGAGGCAGGGCCGTGAGATCCACCACAGGCATGGGGGCCTGGACTTCCGTCTCGAACCTCTGCCAGGGCTCCCCCTCCTCCTGGTGGAAGGTGGCGCGGAGCGGCTCGTGGCGAAGGACGATGCCGTCGAGCGCCGATCTCAGGGCGGCCAGATCGAGCTGGCCCGTGGCACGAAGCGCGGCCGGGACGCTGTAGAGCGCGCCGCCCGGATCCATGCGGTCGAGGAACCAGAGGCGCTCCTGGGCGTAGGAGAGCGGGCTCCAATCATCCAGATCCGCCGACACGATAGGCGGCAGCAGCACGCTCGATCCCACCCAGGGCTCGGCCGCGATCCGCCGCGCGAGGTCGTCCAGGCGGGGCGTCTCGAACAGGACGCGCACGGGCAGCTCGACGCCGAACACGTCGCGGACCCGCGACATCAGGCGGGTCGCGAGGAGCGAGTGGCCGCCCAGATCGAAGAAGCTGTCGTCGCTCCGCACGTCCTGGACGCCGAGCAGGTCGGTCCAGAGGAATGCCAGCAGCTCCTCGGCCGGGGTGAGGAGAGCCGCGCCCTCCCGTTCCGGCCCGGCCGGCTCGATACGGGCGAGCGCCCGACGGTCCACCTTGCCGTTGGGCGTCAGCGGCAGGGCGTCCAGGAAGACCCAACCGGTCGGGATCATGGCTTCGGGCAGGCGGGCCGCGAGGAAGTCGCGGACCTCACCCCCTGTCCCCCTCTCCCGTCTCCCACCCGCCCGACCCCGGGAGAGGGGGAACGCCTCTGAGGCCTCTTCCTGCGATCTCGGCAACTCCGCCCCAGTCACGTCCCCCCTCTCCCGGCGGGGGGTGGACGGGAGATGGGAGAGGGGACAGGGGGTGAGGTCACGACGTAGGCCACCAGCCGACCGTCGCGGGCCAGCACGGCCGCCTCGCGCACGCCGGGACTCTGCGCAAGCACGGCCTCGATCTCGCCCAGCTCGACGCGGAAGCCGCGGATCTTGACCTGATGGTCGAGGCGGCCGAGGAACTCGATCTCGCCGCCGGGCAGGAAGCGCGCGAGGTCGCCGGTCCGGTAGAGGCGCTCTCCGCTTTTCCCGGTCAACCCGCCGAACGGGTCGGGCGCGAAGCGCTCGGCCGTTAGGTCCGGCCGGTTGCGATACCCGCGCGCGAGCCCGGCGCCGGCCACGAAGAGCTCTCCCGGCACCCCGGCCGGCACGGGCCCGAGCGCCCGATCGAGCAGGTAGACGCGCACGTTGGCGATCGGACGGCCGATGGCCGGCATCCGGTCGCCGCTTGGATCGACGGGATCGGCGGTCGCGACGACCGTGCCCTCGGTGGGGCCATAGTGGTTGACGAGCGCGAACGGCGCGTCCGCGGAGGGCCGGCGGTGGAGGCGGTCGCCGCCGGTGACCACCACGCGCAGCTCCAGCCCGGCCGGCAGGGGCTCAGCCAGGACGGCCTCGGCGAGCGGCGTGGGCAGGAACGACTGGGTGATCCGCTCCGCGGCCATCCAGGCCACCAGGTCCGGAGGCGAGGCCACGGTCTCCTGCGGCGGCACGTGGAGCGCGGCACCGGAAGCGAGCGCCGGCCAGACCTCCCAGACCGACGCGTCGAAGCCCGGACCGGCCAGCAGGGTCGTCCGGTCGCCCGCGCCGGGACCGTAGGTCCGCCGGTGCCAGGCCGTGAGGTTCGAGAGACCCGCGTGGGTCAGCTCCGTGCCCTTGGGCGCGCCCGTGGAGCCGGACGTATAAATGACATAGGCCAGGAGATCCGTGTGTCCGGCCGGCTCCAGGGGCTCCTCGCTCTCGTCGGCGAGATCCCCTACCTCGCGGAGGAGCAGGAGGGCTCCGGAGTCGGCCACGGTGTAGGCGAGGCGCTCTTCGGGGTGGGACGGATCGAGCGGCAGGTAGGCGCCGCCGGCCTTGAGCACGGCCAGCTCGGCGAGCACCAGCTCCGGCGAGCGCGGGATGCAGACGGCCACGACCGTCTCCGGTCCCACGCCGAGACGCCGCAGCCGGCGGGCCAGACGGTTGGCGCCCCGGTCGAGCTCGCCGTAAGTAAGAGACCCGTGCGCGGAGACCACGGCGGGCGCGTCGGGCCGCTCGCGGGCCTGGCGCTCGAACAGGAGATGGACCGGCTCCTTCGGCAGGTCCATCTCCGTCGCGTTCCACTCGCCCAGGATCTGGCGCGTCTCGCCCGGGGTGAGCAGCGGCAGGTCTTCGAGGTGGCGTCCCGGATCCTCGACGGCGCCGGCGAGCAGCGTCTCGAAGTGGCCGAGCAGGCGCACGATCGTCGCCCGGTCGAAGAGATCCGAGGCGTACTCGACGCCGCCCGTAAGCGTGCCGCCGGTCTCCGAGAGCGACAGGGTCAGGTCGAACTTCGCGGTGCTCCCCTGGGCGTCGGCCGGCGCCAACAGGAGGCCGGGCAGCTCGACGGCTCCCGAGGGCAGGTTCTGGAGCGCGAACGTCACCTGGACGAGCGGGCTGTGCGCGAGGCTCCGCTCGACCCGCAGCTCTTCAACCAAGCGCTCGAACGGCAGATCCTGGTGCGCGAACGCGCCGAGCGCGGAGGTCCGCACGCGGCCGAGAATCTCCTGGAAGCCCGCGTCGGCGAGCCTGCCGCGCAGGACCAGGGTGTTGACGAAGAAACCGATCAGCCCCTCCAGCTCCAGCCGTCCGCGGCCGGCCACGGGCGAGCCCACGAGCAGATCATCCTGGCCGGTGTAGCGCGCCAGGAGCGCCTCGAAGCCGGCGAGGAGCGTCATGAACAGCGTGGCTCCCTCGCGCCGCGCCACCTCCGCCAGCGAGGCGGCCAGATTCGCGGGCAGCGCGACGGCCTCCACCGCGCCGCGGTAGCTCTGCACTGCGGGCCGCGGCCGGTCGGTGGGCAGCTCCAGGAGCGCCGGAGCCCCGTCCAGCTCGGCGCGCCACCAGGCGAGCTGAGCCTCCAGGACCTCGTCCTGCAGCCACTGCCGCTGCCAGGCCGCGAAGTCGGCGTACTGCACGGGCAGCCCGGGCAGGGAGCGGCCGGCGTACAGGGCCGACAGCTCCTGGACCAGGATGCCGAATGACCAACCGTCTCCCGCGATGTGATGGAGGTTGAAGAGCGCGAGCCAGTCCCGCTCGTCCAGGCGGACGAGCCCGGCACGCAGCAGGGGCCCGCGCCGGAGATCGAACGGCCGCACCGCCTCCTCGGCCGCCAGCCGCAGGGCCTCGGCCTCACTGTCCGGCAGGGCTCGCAGATCGATCACGGGCAGGCGGAGCCGGACCTCCGGATCGACCACCTGGCGCGGCTCGCCGTCGATCTCCAGGAACGTGGCGCGCAGCACCTCGTGCCGGTGGGCGATTTCGCGCAACGCGGTTTCCAGGAGCGCGACGTCCACCTCCCCGGTCAGGCGCAGGGCCGACGGCATGTTGTAGAGCGGGCTCCCGGGTGTGAGGCGGTCGATGAACCACAGCCGCTCCTGGGCGAACGAGAGCGGCGCCGGGCCGCCGTCCGTCCGCCGCGGGATCGGAGGCGCGCTGGACATCGTGGCCTCGTCGATCCGCCGCGCCTGGTCAGAGAGGACCGAGGCCTCGAAGAAGGCGCGCAGCGGCAGCTCGACGCCGAACGCCTCGCGCACCCGGGACGACAGCCGCGTCGCGAGGAGCGAGTGGCCGCCGAGGTCGAAGAAGTCCGACGCGGTCCCGACCCTCTCGACTCCCAGCAGGCCGGACCACAGCGCGGCGAGTCGCTCCTCCGTCTCCGTGCGCGGAGCCTCTCCGCTGCCGGCCTCGATCCCGGGCTCGATTCGGGCCAGCGCACGGCGGTCCACCTTGCCGTGCGAAGTGACGGGCAGCTCGTCCAGGAACACCCAGGCCGCGGGCATCATGTACTCGGGCAAGCGATCGGACACCCGTCCGCGCAGCGCGGGCAGCATGTCTTCCGACGCTACGACGTAGGCCACGAGCCGCTTCGCCTCTCCCTCGCCCACCGCCAGCATCACTACCTGCCGTACTGCGGGGTGCTCGGCGAGGGTGGCCTCGATCTCGCCCAGCTCGATGCGGAAGCCGCGCACCTTGACCTGGTTGTCGATACGGCCGAGGAACTCCAGGTTGCCGTCCGCCAGCCAGCGCGCCAGGTCGCCGGTGCGGTACCAGCGCCGGCCGTCGCGCTCCACGAACTTCTCGGCGGTCAGCTCCTCCTGTCCGCGATACCCGCGCGTCACGCCCGGGCCGCCGATCCACAGCTCACCCGGCACGCCGATCGGCGCATCCATCACCCGCAGGACCGCGCCCGGCAGCGGACGCCCGAGGAGGTTGCGGTCCTCGAAGCGCTCTCCCACGGCCTCGTAGCGCGAGCAGATGATGGTGGCCTCGGTCGGCCCGTAGAGCACGGTTGCGACCGCGGCCGGGAAGGTCCTGCGGAGGTCCGACAGCAGGTCCGGCGGCACGGCGTCGCCGCCCACGAACACCCGGCGCAGCGTGGTGTTTTCGCCAACCCGCTCGACCACCTCGCGCATCAGGGCCGGCACCGCATGAAGCAGCGTCATACGATCCAGAGACGCAGCCAGCGCGGGTACGTCGAGCGTCGGACGCAGGTCGAAGAGCACCGAGGTGCCACCCGCGAGGAGCGGCCCGAGCAACTCGAACAGGAAGATGTCGAACGAGAACGGCGCGAGGCACGGTATCCGGTCCGTGGCCGAGAAGCCGAACGCCTCCTGCGCGGCCCGCATCGTGTGCGACAGGCTGCCGTGCTCCACCTGCACGGCCTTCGGCCGGCCCGTGGTGCCCGACGTATAGATGAGGTAGGCGAGGTCGCCCGGCTCCGGATCGCGCCGGAGCAGGGTCCGCCCCGACTCCCCCACCGCCTCCAGCTCCAGGATCTCCAGGTTCCCGACCGGCAGCCCGGCGCGCAGATCCTCCAGCGAGCGCTGGGTGAGCAGGACCCGCGGCGCCGAGTCCGAGATCATGTAGGCGAGGCGCTCCGCGGGGAGCGACGGATCGAGCGGCACGTAGGCGCCGCCGGCCTTCCAGATGCCCAGGATGGCCGCGGCGAGGTCCGGCGTGCGCTCCACGAGCAGTCCGACCCGCTCCTCCGGCCCGACCCCGAGCGCGCCCAGGCGCACGGCGATGCGGTCCGACCGGAGGTCCAGCTCGCGGTACGTGACGCTCCGGCCGTTGTGCTCGACCGCGATAGCACCCGGCGAGCGGGCCGCCCGCTCCTCGAAGAGCCGCGGTACTGGGTAGGGGGGAGCCGTCTCGGCCCTCTCCTCCACCCCGCCCCACTCGACGAGAAGCTGGTGGCGCTCCGATGCGGCGAGGAGCGGCAGATCCGCCAACGCCATGTCCGGATCGGCTGCGGCGGCTTCGAGCAGCAGACGGTAGCGGTCCACGAGCCGCCGGACCGTGGTGACGTCGAACAGGTCGGTCCGCAGCTCCACCACGATCTCCAGCGGCCCGGTCCCGGCGTCGTTCACCCCGAAGCCGAGGTCGAAGACGGAGGTGCCGATCTCGAAGTCGAACGGGCTCACGCTGAGGCCCGGCAACTCGACCGCCCCGGCACCGGCGTTCTGGACCGCGAACATCACCTGGAAGAGCGGGTTGTAGGCCAGGCTGCGCGGGATGTGCAGGTCCTCGACCAGCTTCTCGAACGGCAGGTCCTGGTGGGCGTAGGCGTCGAGCGCCGCGCGCCGGACCCGCTCCATGAACCCGGGGAAGCTCAGGCCCGGTTCGAGCCGGCCGCGCATCACGAGGGTGTTCACGAAGAAACCGATCAGCCCCTCCACCTCCAGCCGGTTGCGGTTGGCGATCGGCGAGCCCACGAGCACATCCTCCTGGCCCGTGAGGCGGCCGAGAAGCGCCTGCAGTCCCGCCATGAGGATCATGAACAGCGTGGCATCCTGCCTCTTCGCGGACTGCCGCAGTCCATCCGCCAGCTCCGCCGGCAGGACCGACGTGAGCACCGCTCCGCGGAAGGTCTGGACCGGAGGACGCGGCCGGTCCGTGGGCAGCTCCAGGAGGGCCGGTGCCCCGGCCAGCTCCTCGCGCCAGTAGGAGAGCTGGGCTTCCAGGACCTCGCCGCGGAGATGCTCGCGCTGCCAGACTGCGAAATCCGGATATTGGATCGGCAGCTCCGGCAACGGCGACGGCCGGCCCTGGGCGAATGTCTGATACAGCAGGGTACACTCGCGGACCAGCACCTCCATGGACCAGTTGTCGCTCACGATGTGGTGCATGTTGAGGAGCACCACCTGGTCGTCCGGCCCGAGTCGGACGAGGAGCGCGCGGAACAGAGGTCCCGTGGAGAGATCGAACGGCCGGCCGGCCTCGGTCGCGAGGAGGCGGCGGGCTTCTTCAGGCACCATCCGCAAATCGATCACCGGCAGGGCGGGCACGAACGGCGCCGAGACGATCTGGACGCCCTCGCCGTCGCGCTCCGCGAACGTGGTGCGCAGCGACTCGTGGCGCCGGACGATCTCGGCCAGGGCGCGCGCCAGGGCGTCCACGTCCAGCCATCCCCTCAGGCGCAGGGCAGCCGGGATGGTGTAGGACGAGCCGCCGGGCTGCAACCGGTCGAAGAACCAGAGGCGCTCCTGCGCGAACGAGAGGGGCGCCGGGCCGTCTCCTTCGCGGCGTGGGATCCCCTGGACCGGAGATTTCGACCGCAGATGGCCCAGAGCGGCGCGCTGGGTGTCCGACATGCGCGAGCGGAGCGCGGCGAGCCGCCGCTCGCGCTCGGCGAGGCGGTCCTGGAGAGCGGCTCCGGCGGTCTCCACCTGCTTCCGCTCCGATCCGGCGAAGACCGGCAGATCGGCGACGGGCATCTCCGGCTCGCCCGCGGCCCGCTCCAGCAGGCCGCGCAGGTGGTCCATGATGCGGACGACCGTGGCCTCCTCATACAGGTCGGTGGAGTACTCGGCCGTGATGCGGAGCGCGGGTCCGGCCTCCTCAAAGGAGAAGGACAGGTCGAGCTTGGCGGTCTCCGACCAGGGCTCCATCCTCTCCAGCCGCGCCCCGGGCAGGTCCAGGACTGCCGTGGTCGCGCTCTGGAGCACGAGCATCACCTGGAACAGCGGGTTCCAGCCGAGGCTCCGCGGCACCTGCAGATCCTCCACCACGCGCTCGAACGGCACGTCCTGGTTCGCGTACGCGCCGAGCGCCGTCGCCTTGACCTGCGCGAGCAGCTCGCGGAAGGTCATATCCGGCCGGAGGCGGGCACGCAGGGCCAGGGTGTTCGCGAAGAAACCGATCAGGCCCTCGGTCTCGGAGCGGTTGCGGTTCGCGACGGGCGAGCCCACGACCATGTCCTCCGCGCGGATGAGCGCGAAGAGGCCCGCCAGGAGAACCATGAAAAGGCTCGCGCCTTCTCGCCGGGCCAAGGCTTCGAGGTCGGTGGCCAGGCCGGCTGGAATCGGGCCCTGGGCCAGGCGTCCGCGGAAGCTCTGCACGGCCGGGCGCTGCCGATCGCCCGGCAGCTCGGTCAAAGCCGGCGCGCCCGCCAGCTCCCGCCGCCACCAGCCGAGCTGGCGCTCCAGCGCCTCGCCCTGGAGCCGTTGCCAGACCGCGACGTCGGCGTACTGAACCGGCAGCTCGGGCAACGGAGACGGCCGGCCCTGGACGAACGCGCGGTAAAGCGCTCCCAGCTCGCGGACGAAGACGTCCATGGACCAGCCGTCGGCCACGATGTGATGGATGGTCAGAAGCACCGCATGGTCGGCCTCTCCGAGCCGCACCAGGGTCGAGCGCAGCAGCGGCCCGCGGGCGAGGTCGAACGGCCGCCGCGACTCCTCCACCGTCAACCGCCACAGCTCGCCGCTCCGCTCCGGGAGCCCGGAGAGATCGATCACGGGCAAGCCGAGGCTCGCCTCCATCGAGATCCTCTGCACCGGCCGGCCGTCCAACTCGGGCAGGGTCGTGCGCAGCGACTCGTGGCGCCGCACGATCTCGCGCAGGCTGCGGGCGAAGGCCGCCACGTCGAGGAATCCGGTCAACCTCACGCCGCCGGCGAGGTTGTAGAGCGGGCTTCCCGGAGCGAGCCGGTCGATGAACCACAAGCGTTCCTGGGCGAACGAAGGCGGCATGTCGCCTGTCCGCGGCACGCGCGGAATGGAAAGGGTT
>DATANP010000367.1:0-9314 GCA_036266195.1 Thermoanaerobaculia bacterium
CCGCAGCGTGGGCTGCCGGATCTCCGGGATCTCCGCGGGCCAGACGTTGGCGGTGTAGACGCCATGGAGGGGGTGTCCCGCGGGCGGCTCCTGGCCCACATGCCAGAACTCCTTGAGGTCGGGCAGCGGGTTGTCCTTGGCGTGCTCGACCCCGAACGGCGTGAAGCCGCGGGACCCGCCGTCGACGCCCGCGTACTGCGTCTTGGCCTCCTCGGGCAGAGCGAAGAAGCGCTGCCAGAGATCGTAGGTGCCGCGGATCAGGTCCGAATCGATCCCGTGCCCTTCGACGTTGAGGAAGCCGAACTCCACGAGCCCGTCGCCCAGGGTCCGCACCATGCGCTCGCGCGCGGCGGCGTCTCCGTTGAGGTAGTCGTCGAGGTCGATGGTCGGGATGTTCCGGGTGGCGCTCATGGGCGCGGAGTGTATCGCAAGGTCTGGCGCTTGCCGGAAGGCGTAAACCGGGCGTCAGCCCATGGTATCCTCCCCGTCTTGGAAGGATCGAGGGGGAGGTGAGATGCTATCCGAAATGGTGACGAGCACCCCGAGGGAGCGGCACCGGCGCAAGAGCCTCGGCGCGTACTATTCTCCGTCGTCTCTCGTCGAGCCGATGGTCTCATGGGCTGTGGTCGGGCCCGATCAGGCGGTGCTCGATCCGTCGTGCGGCGACGGCGTGTTCCTGGAGGCCGTGGCCCGCCGCCTGCGGTGTCTGGGAGCCGGCCCGGCGCGGACGGCCTCCCTGCTTCACGCCGTGGACCTGAATCCGGACGCGGTCCGCGTGACCCAGGACCGCCTCTCCCACCAGTTGGGCATCCCCCTCGCCAACGCCCGGGTCGCGAGCTTCTTCGAGCTTCCGCCTCCCGGCGTCCTCTTCGGACCGGCCGAGGGAGTGGACGTCGTCATCGGCAACCCCCCGTACATCCGCTACCAGGAGTTCGCCGGCGACGCGCGGCTGGAGGCCCTGGAGCGCGCCGCGCACGCGGGCGTGCGGCTGACCCGGCTGGCATCGTCCTGGGCGCACTTCGTGGCGCACGCGGCGGCCTTTCTCAGGCCCGGCGGCCGGCTGGCCCTGATCCTGCCGGCTGAGCTGATCCACGTCTCGTATGCGGCTCCGCTCCGGAAGCATCTGCTCGACTCGTTCCAGGAGGTCCACGTCGTGTCCTTCCGGCAGTCGGTGTTTCCGGAGGTCCAGGCGGAGGTCGTGCTGCTCCTCGCGGCCGGCAAGGACGAGGGGCCGGCCCGGCTCGGGCTCGTCGAAGTCGAGAACGGATCGGACCTCGCCGAGCTGCCGGCGGTTCTGGCTCGTGCCGAGACCTTTCCGGCTGGCTCCGAGCCAGAGAAGTGGCTGCCGGGCTACGCCGCGCATCCTGGCGCCGCGACTCTCGATGACCTCGAGACCCGCCGGCTGCTGGTTCAGCTCGGCGAGATCGGCAAGGCGAGCATCGGCTTCGTCAGCGGCGCCAACGAGTTCTTCGTGCTGACCTCGGAGGAGGCCGCTCAATGGCGTCTTCCGGAGGCGTCTCTCCAGCCGGCGCTGATCCGGGCACGCCAGACGCCCGGGCTGCTGATCACCAAGGCCGACTTCACGCGGTTTCGGTCCCAGGGAGAGCGCTGTCTGCTCTGGCGTCCCGGAGAGCGGCTGACCCGGGCAGAGCGGTCCTACCTCAAACGGGGAGAGAGCCTCGGCTACCCCTCGCGATACAAATGCCGGGTACGCTCTCCCTGGTATCAGGTGCCCGGTGTGGTCCAGCCGGATGCGTTCCTCACCTACATGAGCGACGTCGTGCCCCGGCTCTGTCTCAATCAGGCGCGGGTCGCGGCCTCGAACAACCTCCTGACGGTCCGGCTGCCCGGCATCCCCGCCAATCTGCGGAAGGCCTTCATCACAGCCTTCTACAACTCGGCGACGCTCCTCTCCTGCGAGCGGACCGGGCGCAGCTACGGAGGGGGAGTCCTGAAGCTGGAACCCCGCGAGGCGGACCGGATCCTCGTGCCTGCCGCCGACCTGGTGGCCCGGCACCGGACCGCTCTCGAAGATCTCTCTCCGGCCGTGGACTCAGCGCTCCGGAACGGCAGTCTGGATGACGCCGTGACCGCGGTGGACGCGGTCCTGTTCCAGGGTGAAGGCATCGCCCCTGGAGAGATGACGGCGGCCAGGACGGCTCTCCACGAGCGACGCCGGACCCGGGCGCGGTCCAGCCGGAGCCTCAAGACCTCTCTTTCACATGGCTCGTAAGACCAGCCCCCGCGTCGTGGACAGCCCTGGCTGCCTTCCTCTCTATAAGATGTACCAGGAGGCCGTCGCGGCGAAGCCGTCCCGCTGGACACAGGTGCAGGACCAGTTCCTCGCCGCGATGTGGGGCTTCGATCAGGCTTTCGCCGCCGGCCTCGCGGATCAGGGGGACAATCAGAACGGCAAGGGCGACTTCTTCACGGACCTGATCGCCCTTCTCCTGGAGAACTGCTCAGGCAAGGCGCTTCATGGCCGCGGCGCGGTCCCGGGCCTGATCTTCCCCAACCACAACCTCGACACCTCCTATCCGCCGCAGGGGACGGTCGAGATCCTGATCGAAACCAAGGTAGCCGGAGCGCCGAAGTCGCTCCGCAACCCGCAGCAGAAGAACCCGAAGGGGCGGCCTGGAAGCTCGGACCTGGACAAGCGGATCAAGGAGGCCGGCCTCAAGACCATCGACCTCAAGGCGGAATGGGCACGCGGCGCGGGTCAGGGCGGCGGGCCGACGAGCGACCTGTTGACCTGGCTGAAGGCGAGCAAGCCCATGGCAGTCCTGTTTCTCGCCATCCGGGTCGTGGACGCCAAGGACTTCGAGCGCACCCTCTTCTTCGCGAACGCCGCCAACCAGATGATGGATGCCGTGGGGCTGGTGGCGTATGAGCCGGACCCGTCCGGCACAGGCTACGCCGCTGCCAGGGTCCCGACGCACCTGGAGCTCGACCGTGTTCTGAGCCGGGTCTGCACGGCCTTGCGGGTTCTGCCGTAGGATTGTCCCCCATGATCGTGATCGTCTGGGAGTTTCGGGTCCGGCCTGGCCGGACGGCCGGGTTCGAGCGCGCCTACGGTCCCAACGGCGACTGGGCGAGGCTGTTTCAAAGCGGCGACGGGTATCTGGGGAGCGAGCTGATCCGCGACCGCGAGGACCCGGACCGTTATCTCACTCTCGACCGCTGGGCGAGCCTCGCGGCATTCGCTGCTTTCGAGGCGCGGCACGGCGCAGAGTACCGGGCCCTCGACGCCGTCTGCGAGCCGCTCTGCTCCGACGAGCGGCGGGTGGGCAGCTTCGAGATTCCCTGATCCAGTTCGGAACGATCCACCCCGATCCGGCGCTCGTCAATCCCGCGGGGCCAACGGTCCACCCCCAGGGTTGGATGGCTCAACCCACGAGGTGGGCGGCTCAATCCTGGTTCGCAACGGCTCAACGTGCGGGGTGGATCGACAATCCCCGGGGGTGAGTCGCTGCGAGTTGGAATTGGACCGCCCCTCCGCGGGGGCGGAAGGCTCAACCCCGGGAGTGGACCGTCCACCCCGCGGGGTTGGCGGTTCCGAAGCCGAGTGGAATTCTCCGAAGGTCCTCGAGAGATCCCGCAGCATTTCCTTGACTCCGCAGCAGAGCCCGGCGGCGGCCCCTTCCCCTCCCCCTGGCACAGCCCGTGCTATCGTTTCCCGCCGGGCGGGGAACGATGCTGCGGCGCATTCTCAATCAGAACCAGGACGAGCTTCTCGGCGAGAACCGGCGGCTCATCGGCGCGCTTCAGACCGCGCTGGCCCGGTTCGACGCGTCCGACGAGGACCAGGCCACCCTTCAGAAGTCCGCACGGCAGCTCGACGAGCTGTTCCTCCTGGTCGTGGCCGGCGAGTTCAACGCCGGCAAGAGCGCGTTCATCAATGCCCTCCTCGGCGATCGGATCCTCGAAGAGGGGGTCACCCCCACCACCACCCGCGTCCACCTGATCCAGCACGGCCCGGCGCTATCCCGGGAGACCCTGGAGCCGGCCCTCGACCGCATCACGGCTCCGGTCGACCTCCTCCTCGACATCAACATCGTCGATACCCCGGGTACCAACGCGATCCACCGCGAGCACGAGGCCATCACCCGCGAGTTCGTGCCGCGGTCGGACATGGTCCTGTTCATCACGTCGGCCGACCGGCCGTTCACCGAGAGTGAGCGCGTGTTCCTTCAGGGTATCCGCGAGTGGGGCAAGAAGGTCGTCATCATTCTCAACAAGATCGACATCCTGGAGACGCCCGAGGACCTCGAACGGGTGCGCGTCTTCATTGCCGAGAACGCCAGGGCCCTGCTCGGCTTCACCCCCGACATCTTTCCGGTGGCCGCCAAGTCCGCGCTCAAGGCCAAGCAGAGCGGCGACGCCGACCTCCTGGCCAACAGCCGGTTCGAGGCCCTGGAGCGCTACATCGTCGACACGCTCGACGAGAAGGAACGCGTCCGGCTCAAGCTCCTCAACCCGCTCGGCGTCGCGACCCACCTCGCCGGCAGGTACCTCCAGGTGACTGACGGCCGGCTGGAGCTGCTCAAGGCCGACTTCACCACCATGGAGGACATCGAGAGCCAGCTCAACATCTATAAAGAGGATATGCGGCGGGAGTTCCGCTACCGCCTCGCCGACGTGGACAATGTCCTCCACGAGTTCGAGGCCCGCGGCACCGCCTTCTTCGACGAGACCATGCGCATCGCCCGCTTCATGGACCTGATCAACAAATCCAAGATGAAGGCCGACTTCGAGCGCGTGGTGGTGGCCGACACCCCGCAGGTCATCGAACGGCGGGTGAGCGAGGTGATCGACTGGCTCGTGTCCTCCGATCTCCGCCAGTGGCAGGCGATCATGGATCACGTGTCCAAGCGCCGGCACGACCACGCCGACCACATCGTCGGCCGGGTCGGCGGCAGCTTCGACTACGACCGCACCCGGCTGCTCGACAGCGTGGGCCGGTCGGCGCAGCGGTCGATCCAGAGCTACGACAAGGAGGCCGAGGCGAGCCGGCTCGCCGATTCGGTGCAGGTGGCGGTGGCCGGCACGGCGCTGGTCGAGGTCGGCGCGATCGGGCTCGGCGCGGTGCTTACCCATCTCGCGGTCACGGCCGCGGCGGACTTCACCGGCATCATCGCCGCCGGCACCATCGCGGTGCTCGGCTTCTTCATCATCCCGAACCGCCGGCATGACGCGAAGAAGGAGCTGAGGGAGAAGATCGAGGCCCTCCGCGAGCACCTCATGACCGGTCTCACCTCGCAGTTCGACCGCGAGGTGGACGAGAGCGTGCGGCGGATCGAGGACGCCATCGGCCCCTACACCCGCTTCGTCCGCGCCGAACGCACCAAGCTCACCGAGGTCCGGGCCGAGCTCGACGGCGTCAACCAGGGTCTCGCCCGGCTGCGCGGCCGGGTGGAAACGCTGTAAGCTCCCCCTCGCCAAAAGGAGGAGCGATGACAGGTGAGGCAAAACCGCGCAAGCCCGGCATCGGCGATGTCTTCCGGGAGCTCCGGCGGCCCAAGGTCGCCATCATGCTGGCGCTCGGCTTCTCCTCGGGGCTGCCGTTCTTCCTGACGGCGGCAACCTTGGGATATTGGCTCCGCGACGAGGGGGTGGAGCTCAAGACGATCGGATTCCTGTCCTGGGTGGGCCTCGCCTACTCCTTCAAGTTCCTGTGGTCGCCGGTGATCGATCGGACCGACGCCCCGGTGGCCGGCCGGCGGCTCGGCCGGCGGCGCGGCTGGATGCTGCTCGCCCAGATCGTCGTCGGCCTGGGCCTTCTCGCCATGGCCGCGATCACGCCGCAAGGCGGGCTCGTGCCGCTGGGCGCCGCCGCGCTGGTGGTGGCCTTCGCTTCGGCGACCCAGGACATCGTGGTGGACGCCTGGCGCATCGAGGCCGCGGACTCGAACGAGGAGCTCGGCCTCCTCTCCAGCGCCTACCAGCTCGGCTACCGCATCGCCATCATCACCAGCGACGCCCTGATCCTGTTCGTCGCCAACCACATGGGCTGGCGGATCTCCTACGTCTTCATGGGCCTGCTCATGGTGGTCGGCCTGGTGGCGACGTTCCGGGCCTTCGAGCCCGCGAAGGCCGACGAGATCCTGCACGAGAAGTCCGCCGAGGCGCCGCTCTGGACGCCCGCGGGCTTCTTCGACGCGGTGGTCGGGCCGCTCCTCGCCTTCTTCCGGACCTGGCGCTGGGTCGGGCTCCTGATGCTGGTGTTCATCAGCCTCTACCGCCTGCCGGAGTTCGTCATGGGTCCGATGGCCACGCCCTTCTACCACGACCTCGGCATCTCCAAGGACATGGTGGGCGCCGTGCGCGGCACGGTCGGGCTGGCCGGGTCCTTCCTGGGCATCGCGGCCGGCGGACTGCTCGTGGCCCGCGCCGGATACATGAAAGCCCTGATCCTCGGCGGGCTGCTGCAAGGGATCGTCATCGCGAACTTCGCGATCCTCGCGGTCTACGGCGCGGACCCGCGCCTGTTCGGCTTCGTGATGATGCTCGACAACTTCGGGGTGAGCGTCGCGGGCGTGGCGCTGGTCACCTACATGTCGAGCCTGACCAGCCTCGGCTACACGGCGAGCCAGTACGCCCTGCTCAGCTCCACGTACGCGCTGGTCGGCAAGTTCCTCAAGGGCTTCTCCGGCGCGGTGGTCGAAGGCCTTCAGGCTCAGGGGCACACCCTGATGGAGTCCTACGCCCTCTTCTTCATCGGCGCGGGCGCGATCGGACTGCCCGCCATCCTGCTCTGCCTGTGGCTCGCGGCCCTGCAGAGGAAACCGGCTCAGGAGGTGTAACTCATGGGTCTTTACCGTTCCCGCAAGCACAAGATTTTCGGAGGCGTCTGCGGCGGCATCGCCGAGTGGCTGGACTGGGATCCGACCACGGTCCGCATCGCCTACGTCATCATCTCCGCCGCGTCGCTGGCGTTCCCGGGCTTCCTCGCCTACATGGTCCTCTGGGTCCTCATGCCGAAGGAGCCGCGCTACAGTCAGGGGGTGTAGCATCGGGGGATGAACCTGTCGAGGACCCTCGCGGTCGCCCGGGGGGACGAGCCGGCCGACCTGCTGTTGAAAAATACCCGCCTGGTCAACGTGCTCTCCGGGGAGATCCACCCCGCGGACATCGCCATCGCGGGCCCCGTTATTGCCGGAGTGACTGCTGGGATCGGCACAGGTTACAGCGGCCGCCAGGAGATCGATCTCGGCGGCCGATACGTCTGTCCGGGGCTCCTGGACGCCCATGTCCACATCGAGAGCTCGATGGTCACCCCGGCGGAGCTCTCGAAGGCCCTGGTCCCGCGCGGGGTGACCACGATCGTCACGGACCCGCACGAGATCGCCAACGTGATGGGGCTGGACGGCATTCGCTTCATGCTGGCGGATGCCGCCTATGCGGTGCTCAACGTCCGGGTGAACGTGCCTTCCTGCGTGCCGGCCACGGACCTGGAGACCTCGGGCGCGCGCCTGGAGGCGATGGACCTGGAGGAGCTGCTGTCCGATCCGCGGGTCCTCGGTCTGGCCGAGGTCATGAACTTCCCCGGCGTGGTCCAGGGTGACGAAGGGGTCCTCGCCAAGCTCCGCGTCTTCCGCGAGCGGGTCAAGGACGGCCACTGCCCCGGTCTCACCGGGCACCGGCTGTCGGCCTACGCGGCCTCCGGCATCAGCTCGGATCACGAATGTGTCACGGTCGAGGAGGCGCGGGAGAAGCTGCGCGCCGGCCTGGCCGTGTTCCTCCGCGAGGCGAGCAACGCGAAGAACCTGCGCGACCTGCTGCCGATCGTGACCCCCGCCAACGAGCGGCGCCTGTGCCTGTGCACGGACGACCGCCATCCGATCGACCTGCTGGAGGAGGGGTCGATCGACCATCTGGTGCGGGTGGCGATCGCCGAGGGCGTGGCCCCTCTGACCGCGATCCGCATGGCCACCCTGAACACGGCGGAGCACTACCGGATGGACGACCGCGGCGCCGTGGCTCCGGGCCGGCGAGCCGACCTCATGGTGTTCTCCGATCTCGACGCGCCGCGCGCCGAGATGGTGTTCGCGAGCGGCGAGCTCGTGGCGCAGGATGGAGAGATGAAGGTCAAGACGCTCCGCCGCCGCTACGACCATCTGCCGCGGACGGTGCGGATCGATCCGGAGAGCCTGGAGCTTGGCATCCGGGCCGGCGGCACCCAGGCGCGCCCGGCGAGAGTCATCGGCGCCATCCCGAACCAGCTCATCACCCGGCACCTGACCCGGGAGGTGCCCGTGCGGGACGGCTGCGCGGTGGCGGACCCGGCGAACGACCTCCTAAAGATGGCCGTGATCGAGCGCCACCACGGGACGGGCAACGTGGGCCTCGGCTTCGTGTCCGGGATCGGCCTGACCCGCGGCGCCATCGCGAGCACCGTGGCCCACGACCATCACAACCTGGTGGTGATCGGCGCAGACGACGTCTCCATGCGCACCGCCGCCCTGGCGGTGGCCGAGGAGGGCGGCGGCCAGGCGGTAGCGGTGGGCGAGCGCGCGGTAACGACGCTGCCGCTGCCCATCGCCGGCCTGATGTCCACCTGGGAGATCGGCCACGTGCGGGACTCCATGCGCCGGCTGCTCGACGCGGCCCACCACAACGGCGCGCAGCTCCGCGACCCGTTCATGGCCATGAGCTTCCTCGCCCTGGAGGTCATCCCGTCGCTCAAGCTCACCGACAAGGGGCTGGTGGACGTGGAACGATTCGAGGTCGTGCCGCTGTTCGTATAGATGTGGGTATAGTACCGGTGGAGGAGATAGCCATGGCACAGGCATCGATCGAGGAAGAGCGTCTCAAGGAGCTTCTCAAGACCGCGATCGTCGAGGTCTTCGAAGAGCGGCGCGAGCTGTTGCTCGATGTCTTCGAAGAAGCCCTGGAGGACGTGGCGCTCGTCCATGCCATCGAGGAGGGAGAGCGGAGCTCCTTCGTGAGCCGTGACGAAGTATTCAAGCTGTTTGAGCGCGCCGAGTGAAGTTCCTCTTCCGAGAGAGCTTCACCCGGGACCTGCGCCGGATCGACGATCGGGATGTCCTCCGACGAATCCGGCAGGCAGTGGAGACCGTCGAGCAAGCTTCGAACCTGCTTGAGATTCCTCACCTGACGCGGCTCCGCTCTCAAGGCCGGCACTACCGTATCCGTGTTGGAGACTACCGGCTCGGGTTGACCGTCGAAGAAGAACAGGTTGTGTTCGTCCGGGTTCTGCATCGACGGGAGATCTACCGGTACTTTCCTTAGACCTGGAGAACCTGCCATGACCGTCGCGATGGAAGCCCAGCCCGTCACCCGAGACCTCTCCT
>DATANP010000368.1:0-10810 GCA_036266195.1 Thermoanaerobaculia bacterium
CTGGTACGAGGGGGAGAGCCCGGGCTACATGGTGCTGTCGATCACGGCGCTGCTCCAGATGGCCGACCATGCCCCCCAGGCCGAGGTCCGGACCCTGGCCTCGCGCCAGCTCGAGCTGATCTTCGCCGATTGGGCGCAGAAGCAGGTCAACGGCTTCCCGGCAGGACCCAAGAGCCGGACCTACAGCTTCTGGGCGCTCAGCGACCGCAGCACCCCCTGGGCCGCCTGGGCCTGGATGGCCGCCGGCATCGGCGATCCGTCGGAGATCAACTTCATGGATCGCCCGGAGCTTCCAGTCAGCAACTTCGAGATCCCGGAGAGCGTGGTGAAGCTCCTCACCGAGCGCCGCAAGCAGCCGTCCTACGAGATCAAGGCCCGGCGCCAGATCGCGCTCGGCAAGCGCAAGGACCTCGACACCGGTCTCTACAGCTATGCCACGCCGGACTACATCCTCGGCACCGCGCAGGCGGTCGGCGGCCTGAGCCTTCAGGTCTCGGGCGGCCAGGAGATCGGCGTCACTCTCTTCCCCGAGTGCGGGAAGTTCGCGCCGCTCTACCTGTGGAGCCGCACGCGCAACGATGAATCGGACAAGTGGCGGAGCTGGATGGCCGAGGACCGGGCCGTGGGCGACCGCAACCTCGTGATCGCGCGGCTCGGAGCGGGCGAGGCGATCGGCCATGCCTACCTGGCGCCCGCATGGTCCCGGCCGGAGATCGTCGGAACCCCGGGAGATACCGGCGACACGATCGTCTCGCAGTGCGGCGACGCCTACGTGACCCTGGTGAGCCCCGGCGGCTGGGAGATCGCGGCGGCCCAGGAGCGCTTCCCGGAGTACTACAGCTCCAGCAAGCTCCTCAAGGGCTCCTGGGTCGCGGTGCCGCGCCGCCAGCCGGCGACGGTGGGACTGGAGGCCGGGCGCCGCGCCGAGCATGGCGATTTCGCGGCCTGGAAGACGCGGGCCGGATCCGCGGAGCTGACCACGGTCGAGGGGGAGCTTCGGTTCTCCGTCGCCGGCAGCCGGCTGAGCTTCGTGCCCGGCGAGCGCGCGTCGGCGGCCGGCCGGGCGCTGGAGCCCCGGACCTACCCGCGTCTCCAGAGCCCGTTCCTGTCGAGCGACGGGACCGGGCAGTGGACCTTCTCGTTCGGAGGAGCCCAGCGCCGTTTCGAAAGACTGTCTCCGGAGAAAGCGCCTTGAGACCGCACCCTGGAAGGAGGTACTCCCATGACTCTCAAGCCCGCTCTCGACCTGTTCAAGGAGAGCTTCAAGGAATGGAAGGAGGATGACGCCCTGTCGCTCGGGGCGGCCCTCGCCTACTACACCCTCTTCTCGATCGCGCCGCTGCTGCTGATCGTCATCGCGGTGGCCGGTTTCGTCTGGGGCCGCGAGGCCGTGCAGGGGCAGATCGTCGGTCAGGTCGACCAGCTCATCGGACATCAGGGCGGCGTGGCGATCCAGACCATGATCGCCAACGCCGCGAAGCAGGGGCAGGGCTCGGGCGTGCTCGCCACGGTGATCGCCGCCGTGACCGCCCTGTTCGGCGCCACCGGCGTGTTCGCCCAGCTCCAGAAGGCCCTGAACCAGATCTGGAACGTGGAGCCCAAGCCCGGCGCCGGCGTCATGGCGTTCGTGAAGACCCGCATCGCCTCGTTCGGGATGATCCTGGGGATCGGCTTCCTGCTCCTGGTCTCGCTGGTGGTCTCGGCGGGGCTGTCGGCGGTCAACACGTGGATGACCGGCCTGATGCCCGGGGCCGAGGTGCTGTTCACGATCCTCAACTTCGTGGTGTCGCTCGCGCTGATTACGCTGCTGTTCGCCATGATCTACCGCTTCCTGCCGGACGTGAGGATCGCCTGGCGGGACGTGTGGATGGGCGCCTTCTTCACGGCGCTGCTGTTCACGGCCGGCAAGTTCCTGATCGGTCTGTACCTCGGGCGCAGCAGCGTGGCGTCGGTGTTCGGCGCGGCCGGCTCGCTGGTGATCGTGCTGCTCTGGATCTACTACTCGACCCAGATCCTGTTCTTCGGCGCGGAGATGACCGAGGTGTACGCCCGCCGGCGCGGGGTCCAGATCGTGCCGGACGAGAACGCGGTGAAGGTGCGGCAGGTGAAGGAGGTGGTCGATCCCAAAGAAAAAGGGGCGCCGCAGCGCCCCTCGGGAACGACCGCCCGGCACGAGCCGGGACGGGTGTCGTCGTGATCAGAAGTGGAACCGCACGCCGAGCTGCATGAGCTGCTGCTCGCCCTGCAGCGGGTCGCCGGCGTAGGCGTTGGCCTGGCCGAAGCGGTTGAAGGTCGCCTCGTTCTTCGAGTTGAAGAGGTTGAAGACCTCGGCGATCAGCTCGAAGCCGTACTCGTTGGCGAAGGTGAAGTCCTTCGACACGCGGAGGTCGAGCTGGGAGAAGTCGGCGCCGCGGCCGCCGTTGACACCCTCACGGCCCGGGAAGTCGTACGGGTAGCCGTCGCCGTTGAGGTCGGTGGCCACGAAGCGGGTGTAGGGGAGGGCCGAGCGGTACCGGAACATGCCGGAGATGTTGATCGCCCAGGGCGCGCGATAGACGCCGCTCAGGGTGACCTTGTGGCGGGCGTCGGTGTTGAGCGGCCCGAAGCACTTCTCGCACAGCGGGTCGAGCGGGTTGGCGGAGACGTCGCGGCGCGCGCCGCCCATGTCGGCCTGGTGGCCGGCGTCGGTGATGCGGAACTCGTCGGCGCCCGCCAGGACGTTGCCCTTGGCTTCGCCGTAGGTGTAGAAGCCCTGCAGCTCGAAGGTGTCGCTGACCCGGGCGCGGGCGCTCAGGTTGACGGCACTGTAGTTGGCCTCGCCGTTGCCGTACCAGAGACGGAAGTTGCCGAACTGCGGGAAGCGGCGGGTCTCACCGTTGTCGACGGCACCGTCGTGGTTGGCGTCGTTGAACGGGTTGGCCCGGAAGCGGAAGGGGATGTCGCGGTAGTTGATGCGCACGGCCTCGATGTTCAGGCCGAGCCAGCTGGTCGCCTGCCAGGAGTAGCCGAGGGAGCCCTGGGCGGCGTACGGAGTGGCCAGGGTCGGCGAGGCCACTTCGTTCGGCGGGAACACGTCGGCGCCCGGGAGCTGGTTCGGGGGCAGCGGCTGGCCGGGCTGGAAGAAGGTGCCGTTCGAGTTCTTGATGCCGTTGTCGTTGTGGTTGTTGTAGACCACGCCGTAGTTCGACTGCACGGCCGCGGCCGGGAAGAGGATCGTGGCGTTGGTGTAGGGGAAGTCGTAGTAGATGCCCCAGCCGCCACGCACGATCTGGCGGCCGTCGCCCTTGAGGTCGTAGGAGAAGCCGAGGCGCGGGCCGAAGTTGTTGTCGTCGTTCTCCAGCACGCCGCCCTTGCCGCCCTGGAAGTCGCGGAGGTAGCCCTCGTTGAACTTCGTCTGGGTGGACAGCGCCTTCCAGATCGGGTTCGAGCGCTGGTCGAGGTCGAAGCCCTTCCAGTAGTCGTAGCGCAGGCCGACGTTCAGGGTCAGCCGGTCGTTGACGAAGAGGTCGTCCTGGATGTAGGCGCTGTACTGGTTGACCGGGGTCTCCTCGCCGAAGAAGCCGCCGAAGATGGTGATGTCGGTGACCGGCGAGCCCAGGTGGTCCTCCTTGAGGGCGTACTGGCCGGCGAGGCCGGTGGAGAAGTCGCCGCCCAGCTCGGGCTCATGGATGTAGTTGGCGCCCACCTTGAACTGGTGGGTGCGTCCGCCGAGGCTGCGCGAGAAGCTCAGGTCGTCCTTGTACTGGTACTTGACCTGGTGCGTGCCCTGCGGGGTGTTGATGTTCTGGCCGAAGTGGACGCCCGACGGGAAGTAGATGGTTGGGTTGTCGGAGTCGGCGCTGATCACGTTGTCGAACTTGGTGTACTGGAAGACGATCTCGTTCAGGGTGTCGCTGCCGAACTGGAGGGTGTGGCCGGCGAGGACCGACTTGTACTTGTTGCTCACCGTGCCCAGCGAGTCGGGGGCGGCCAGCGGGCTGGCGCCGTACTTGTCGCTGTTCTCCTGGAAGCCGTAGCGCACCTGGAGGTACTGCCTGGGCGAGATGTCGAAGGTCGCCTTGGCGGTGCCCAGCTCGTCGTCGAACGGCAGCGAGACGGAGTTGCCGTCCAGGCTCGGCAGGATGCCGTCGGTGAGGATGGTGTAGGCCGTGGTGCGGTCGGTCTTCTCGTAGGTGGCGAAGAAGTGGGCGCGGTCCTTGACGATCGGGCCGCCCAGCGCCGCGCCGTACTGCTTGCGCTCGTAGGGCTGCTTTTCGATGCCGGCCAGCTTCTCGCTCTCGGTCTTCGAGGCGAGGCTGTCGTCGCGGAAGAAGCCCCAGGCGCTGCCCTCGAAGTTGTTGGTGCCGGTCTTGGTCACCACGGTGAGGACGCCGCCGGTCGAGCGGCCGAACTCGGCCTTGTACTGCTGCGTCTGGATGTTGAACTCCGCGACGCTCTCGAGGTTGAAGTTCTGCAGCGCGCCGCCGATCGTGTCGTCGGTGTTGTCGCCGCCGTCGATCACGTAGTTGACGTTGCGCCCGATGCCGCCGTTCAAGGCGACGGTGAGCTGACCCGGCTTGGTCGGGTCGGAGTTGTAGGCCAGGCCGGTGCCGGGGGCCAGGATGGCGAGGTTCGCGAACTGCCGGCCGTTGAGCGGCAGGTTCTCGAGCTGGTCCTCGCTGACCACGGTGCCGATGCTCGGCGTGGTCGAGACGAGGGGGGCCTCGTCCACGACCGTGATCTGCTCCTCGACGGTCGCGTTGCTCATCTCGATCTCCAGCGTGCGCGTGGAGGCGACGTTGAGCCGCACCTCTTCCACGGTCACCGTGGCGAAGCCGGAGAGCTCGGCCTTGACCGTGTAGGAGCCGACCGGCAGCGAGGGCAGCGTGAAGGTGCCCTCGGCGTCGGTGACCGTCGTGCGGTCGAGACCGGTGTCCGCATTGGTGGCGGAGATGGTGACGCCGGGCAGGGCCCCGCCGTCCTTGTCCTTGACGTGCCCGACCAGGGAGGCGCCCGACGTCTGGGCGCTCGCGGCAGGCGCGAGAGCCACGATCCAGGCCAGCGCCAACAGGGCGAAGGCCAGGCCGCGGAACGCCTTGGTGTTCTTGAAGCTCATACTCTCGACCTCCTTGAATGGAGTCCTCTGATTAAAGGAATCGAACTTCATTCCTGAACATCCTGAAAGACAGCTCCGACTGCGTCCAACCGCTTCCGGGCGTCGATCACCTCCTCTCATCCGGCGCGAGGCCCGTCGCGCGGTTGGAGAGCCGGGCGAGAAGCTGCTGCGCGTCACGGCGCTGTTTTGAAAATTGCGGGTCCTGATCTGTCGCGGCCAGGAAGTCCCGGTAGGCCGCGGCAGCGGCGTCCGGCTGCCCCGCGAGGTCGTAGGCGATGGCCCGGTTCAGACGGACCTCGTGGTATCGCGGCGCGAGACGGAGTGCCTGCTCAAAAAAGGAGAGTGCCTGAGACGGCCGATCGCGATCCACTTCCAGCGTCCCGAGGCCGTTCCAGGCCTCGGCGTAGCGCGGAGCAGCCGTCACCGCACGGCGGTAGGCGTCCTCGGCCTCGGCGAGCCGGCCCTGGCCGCGCAGCACGTTGCCGAGGTTGTTCAGGGCCTGGGCGTTGCGCGGATCGAGCCGCACCGCGAGCTCCAGCTCCTGGCGCGCCGCGTCGGGCCTGCCCTGGGTGAGCTCGAGGATCGCCAGCGTGTTGTGGGCCTCCGGCCGCGCCGGATCGAGGTGCATGGCCTTCTGAAGGGCCTCGCGGGACTCGCCGATCTGCCCCGCCGCCCGCAGCGCGGTCGCGAGGTTGTACCAGGCCTCCGGATCGTCCGGCGCGTCCTCGGCCGCCTGCCGGTAGAGGGGCACGGCCTTGTCCAGCCGGCCGCGCTCCTTCCAGGCCTGCGCGAGCTTGCCCCGGAACACCGGGTTGCGCGGATCGGCCGCGACCAGGGCCTCCAGCTCCGAGAGCGCCGCCTGCGCGTCGCCGGGCCGGTCCGAGGCGAGCTGGTTGAACGCCTTCTCGAAGCGCTGGAAGAGGTCCACCTTGCCGACCGGGCTCGGCCGGGTGTCCAGCGCCGCGGACTTGGGCTTCGGTGCGGAGCCGCCCCCGATATATCCCAGGCTTGCCAGCCGGGAGCGGGCGTCGGCGTCCGCGGGCAGCCGCGGAGTCTCCACGGCGCCCGACTCGATCTCGACCAGCCGTCCGGAGAAGCCCTGGACCGTGTTGGCTTCCGCGGTCGACACCAGGTTGTTCGTCTCCTTCCGGTCGCGGCTCAGGTCGTAGAGCTCGGGAGCGGAGGAGGAGATGTACTTGAGGTCGCGCCGCCGCAGGGCCGAGAGCGGGCTCCAGCCGAACACGGCCGGATACTGGGTCTCGGCGTACACGTCCGTGGGAGCCGGCTCCTTGCCCTCCCGCAGGGATGCGGACAGGTCTCTGCCGTCCGCCGCTGGAAACGTCTGGCCGGCCAGACCGGCGAGGGTGGGCCCGAGATCCACGAGGCTGATCGGAGTCTCCAGCACCTTGCCGGCCGGAAGGCCGGGCGCGCGGACGATCAGCGGCACGTGGAGCGTGGGCTCGTAGAGGAGGAGGCCGTGGGTCAGCTCGCCGTGCTCGCCGAGCGCCTCGCCATGGTCGCCGGCGACCGCAATGGCCGTGCTGCCGGAAAGGCCGCGGCGGTCCAGCTCCTGAAGGAGCCGGCCGACCTGCTCGTCCACGGCCGCGATCTCGCCGTCATAGGGCTTGCCCGGGTGGCGTTCGCGCTGGGGGGACGGCGGCTCGTAGGGAGCGTGGGCGTCGTAGAGGTGGACCCAGAGGAAGAACGGCCGCGGGTCCTCCTTCTCAAGCCAGGCGAGCGCCCGGTCCATGACCTCGCGGCCGGGGCGCTCGGCTTCGAGCACCACGGCTTCGCCCGGAGCGCGCTCGATCTCGTCGTCGTAGACCTCGAAACCGCGGGAGAGTCCGAACCGGCGGTCGAGCACGAACGCGCCGACGAACGCGCCGGTCCGGAACCCCTGGCCCGAGAGGACCGAGGCCAGGGTCGCCTTGTCGGCCGGGAACGAGCCGGCGCCGTTGTTGCGCAGCCCGTGGTGAGGCGGAAGCAGCCCGGAGAGCAGGCTGGAGTGGGAGGGAAGGGTCAGCGGCACCGGCGCGGAAGCCTGGGTGAACCGGACCCCCTCCTTGGCAAGACGGTCGAGCCAGGGGGTCTCGGCTTCCTTGTATCCATAGGAGCCCAGATGGTCGGCGCGCACGGTGTCGATGGTGATCAGCACTACGTTCTTCGCGGGAGCTGAAGAGGCGGCCCGGGCAGAGGTCTGCCCATCCGGCTGCGAGCAGCCGGAAAGAAGCCCCAGGGCCAGGAGCCCAGCGAGGGGGAGCATGAGGTCAAAACGTCGCTTCAGCACTGGAGTACGGCCTTGCAAGATTTTCAGCCCCCGAAGAATAACCAATCCGGGCCCGCCCGGGAAGGGCTTCAGGCGGTCCAATTCTTTGAATTACAAGGACCTGGAGCGCGGCGGGCCGCCGGAGAGCCGCAGCGGGTCGGACGGGCAAACCTCTGCCTCCCGCAGCCGTAGTTCCGCTCTGATAGGATTCCCCCATCCAGGAGGCACACGATGACCAACGGCTATGAAGAGGCCAAGGGACACCGAAATGTCCTCGAACGGCTGATGGACAAGATCCCGGGGTTCCGCGGGTTTCAGGACCGCGAGCTCCGGCGTGATGTTGACAAGATGCAGCGCGAGCACCTCTCCGCGGAGCTGGGGCGGCTCAAGGCGACGGTCCGCGATCTGGCCCGGCGCTATACCGACGCCGGCAAGATCGGCGCTCTCAGCGGCTTGGATCGACTCGAACGCCAGATCGACGGGCTCTCCCAGGCCGTCCGGTTCGCGGATTATGGCCAGAGCGGGTTCTTCGATCCGGTGAAGGTCGGCGAGGCGGAGCTCCAGCGGCTCTACGAGTTCGACCTCTCGGTCCTCGACGACCTGGCCGCGCTGGAGCGCGAGCTGGCGGCCGTGCCGGCTCCCGGCCAGACCGACCCCACGCCGGCCGTGGACCAGGTGGTCCAGCACGCGCGCGCCCTCGAAGACAAGTGGAAGCAGCGCGAGCTGGTGATCAGCAACGTCGTCCAGTCGGGCTCGGGCGCCTGAGCCGAAGGAGATAGCAAGCCATGGAAGTCATTCAGCACCAGGACCCCTCCGGCCGGATGATGGTCGCCCGCGTGCCCCCGGACGGCACGAAGGCGATCCGCCTCGGCAGCCAGCTCATCGTCGAGGAGAGCCAGCAGGCGGTCTTCTACCGCGACGGCAAGGCCCTCGACACGTTCGGCCCCGGCCGGCACACGCTCGCCACCCAGAACGTCCCGATCCTCGCGAGCGTCTTCGGCATCCCGTTCGGCGGCGAATCGCCGTTCCAGGCCGCGGTCGTCTTCGTCTCCACGCGCACGTTCCTGGATTTGAAGTGGGGCACCAAGGAGCCGGTGCCGTTCCGCGACCAGGAGCTGGCCATGGTCCGCCTGCGGGCCTTCGGCAAGTACGCGGTGCGCATCACCAACGCCCAGGTGTTCGTCAACACCGTGGTCGGCACGCTCGGGGTCTACCACACCGAGCGGCTGGAGGACTGGTTCCGCGACGTGATCGTGGCCCGGCTGACCGATATCCTCGGCGAGAACCTGACCTCGGTCTTCGACCTGCCGCGGCTCTACGACGAGCTGGCCATGGGCCTCAAGGCCCGGGTGAGCGAGGACTTCACGAAGTACGGCATCGAGCTGGTGGACCTCTACCTTGGGGCGATCACGCCGCCCGAGGAGGTGCAGAAGCTGATCGACGAGCGCAGCGGCATGGCGGCGCTCGGCGACATGAACACCTACCTCAAGTTCAAGACGGCGCGGGCGATCGGCGACGCCGCGCAGGCGCCGGGCGGCGGCGGAGGCAACGTGGCCGCGGGCATGGGGGTCGGCATGGGCGCCGGGCTCGGCATGATGCTGCCCCAGATGATGCGCGAGGCCATGCAGGGCGGTACCGGAGGGGGTGGCGGTGCCTCCGGTCCGGCTCCGTCCGCGGCGTCCTCGGGGACTGGGGGGACTTCGACGCCTCCGGCTCCCCCGGCTGGCGAGGGGGCCGCGGCCGGCGCGGCTGCGGCAGGCGCCACTCCGGCGTTCTGCTTCAACTGCGGCCAGAAGCTGGTCCCAGGCGCGAAGTTCTGTCCGAGCTGTGGCACCAAGGTGGGCTAGGTTGTCGAGCGCGCGGGAGCCAGGGTCCACCCTGGATGGCAAGTACGAGGTCGTGGAGCGCCTGGGCAGCGGCGGCATGGGCGAGGTGTATCTCGTCCGGCACGTCCACCTGCAGGAGCTGCGGGTCATCAAGATCCTGCGCCAGGATCTCCAGACCGACCCGGCCGCGCAGAAGCGGTTCATGCGCGAGGCCCGCCTCGCCACCCAGATCAAGCACCCGAACGTCGCCATCCTCTACGACTTCGCCACGCTGCCCGAAGGCAGCTTCTACATGGTGTGGGAGCACATCCAGGGCGAGGACATCGGCGACTGGATCCGGCGCAACGGCCCTTTCCCGGTGCCGCTCGCGATCCGCCTCGGCATCCAGGCCCTGCGCGGGCTGGAAGCGATCCACGCCACGGGCGTGATCCACCGCGACCTGTCCCCGGACAACCTCATGATCACCGAGGACAAGCAGGGGCAGAAGCGGATCAAGATCATCGATCTGGGCCTCGCCCGTACGCTGGAGAAGGACGCCAACCACGAGATCACCCAGGTCGGGATGTTCATGGGCAAGCTCCAGTACTGCTCGCCCGAGCAGGCGAACCCGACCGGACCCGAGGGGCTCGACCGGCGCAGCGACATCTACTCCTTCGGCCTGGTGCTCTACGAGATGATCACCGGGCGGCCGCCGTTCGAGTCGGAGAGCCAGGCGGGGTTCATCTTCAAGCGCCTGTCCGAGGACCCGCTGCCGATGACCGGCCGCAACCCGCAGGTCCAGATCCCCCCCGATCTGGACCGGGTGGTGCTCCGCGCCCTGGAGCGCGACCGCGAGAAGCGGATGCCGGACGCGATCACCTTCATCGAGTCGCTGGAGAAGGTGGAGCAGTCGATGTCCGCGGCCGAGACGCGCGAGATCCCGATCCCCGCCTTTGTTCGGGAAAGTGCGCGGGAGAAGGTGGACGAGCCGCCGGCTCCGGCTCTCCGGCAGCGCAGCTCCAGCGAGCTGACCCGGGCCGAGCGCGACGACCTCCTGGCGCAGATCGACCGCGCCGCCCGCCGGGTGCAGGAGACCTCGGTGGACCTCACCCGCATCGAGGCCGCGCTCGCGGCCGGCAATCTGGACGAGGCGCACCAACTCCTCGGCCAGATCGAGGCCTCCCACCCGCGCGCCCAGGGGCTCCAGCGGCTCAAGGACCGGCTGGCGGAGGAGCGCGACAAGGCCGAGCGCCGCCGCCGGGTGGTGGAGACCGAGCAGGTGCTCGCCAACTACATCCAGCGCAAGCAGCTCCCGCTCGCCCGCCTGGCCCTGGAGACGCTCGGCGAGCTCGATCCCCACAGCCCGAAGAGGGCGGAGCACGAGGCCGCGCTCGCCCGTCTCGCCCAGGAGCTGGAGCAGGAGAAGCGGGCCGACGCCGCGCTCGCCGCCGGCCGCGAGGCGCTCGCCCGCCGCGACCTGGCCGCCGCGCGGAAGGAGCTGGAGACCATTGTCCGCAACGATCCATCCGGCAAGCGGGCCGCGGCGCTGCGCTCGGACCTGGAGGCCGCCGAGCGCGAGGCGCGGACCGGGGCCGAGCTGGACGAGCGCCGCAAGCGGTTCGAGGCCCTGCTCGCCGAGCACCG
>DATANP010000369.1:0-6564 GCA_036266195.1 Thermoanaerobaculia bacterium
CCGCCGCGTCTCGTAGTCGGAGATCTCCGGCAGACAGACCAGGCTGTCGGCCCTCGACGCCTCCTCAAACCACTCAACGAGAGGCCGGTTCTCCTCTCGGAACGGATAGCAGAGACGGGAAAGGACGGTCGTATCGAGAAGGAGCCTCATCGTCCGAGGCCGAATTCCTCTTCGACCAGCGGCCAGAGTCCATCGTCGTCTTCCCGGGTCCATTCTCTGACCAGCGCCGCAGCCAGAGACTGCCGCTCGCGCTGTTCCGGCGTGAGAAGCGGATCGGGCTCACGGATCTCCGTCTGAGATCCCCTCGGCGTTCTTTTGAGGTTCTTCATCTTGCGCCTCCACACTCCCCTGTCTCAGGAAAGAATATCACGAGACCGTGGAGACGTAAATCACGCCCGCCGACGGACCGCCTGCGGGCTGTCCGGCTCCAGCGCCCTCAGGTACTGCCGGTCGAAGGCGGCGAGCTGGCTCTCCAGCTCCGAATACGGGCCGGGCTCCCAGGCGTTCGAGGTGACGCCCTTGTACGCGTTGGCGCACAGCTCCCAGTCCTGGCGGTTGGTCAGGTCCCAGAAGTCGATGGCGGGCTGGGGATCGAAGCCCGGTGCGGCGATCGCGTCCGGATGGAAGTACCAGTCGCAGACGATGCGCGTGCGGCCGATGGTGAGCGACTGCGCGCGGTGGACCAGCACGTAGTCGGGGTGGAACGACAGGAAGGCGCTCGGGAAGACCGTGTAGTAATAGACCCGCCCGCGCTCCTCCTGGGAGAGATCGGCGAAGGGCACCGCGCAGCGCCCGCCATGGCTGGTCATGCTCCCCTCGGGGTTGCTCATCCACATCGGCCCGCCCAGGACCGGCCCCTCGTCCAGATCGTTCTCGGTGTTGCGGTAGGGCGTCAGCTTGTTGAGATGCGGATGGACCTTCGGGCAGTGGTAACACTCGCTGTAGTTGTGGAAGAACAGCTTCCAGTTGGCCTCGACCTCGTAGACGCTCTGGTGGACCGACCGCAGCTCGGGGAGGTGCCAGGCCTCGAACTTGCCTTGGAGGCCCGGCAGGGCCAGCTCGAACGGGACCGGCTCGGGATCGAGATTCACGAAGAGCAGACCCTGCCAATCGGCGACCGCGGCCGGCTTGAGCCCGTAGTCCTGCGCCTCGAATCCCGGGACGTCCATCATGTTGGGCGCTGCGCGCAGGCCGCCGTCCAGCCCATAGGTCCAGGCGTGGTACGGACACTGGACCGCATGCCCAAGCTCGCCGTGCGGGGTCAGGCAGAGACGGCTCCCCCGGTGCCGGCAGAGGTTGTGGAAGGCGCGGACCGCCCCGTCCTCGCCGCGGACGATCATGACGCTCTCCCGGTCGAGCTCGAACAGGAAGAAGCTGCCGGGCGCGGAGAGCTGCGAGACATGACCCGCGAGGAGCCACGAGCGGTGGAAGATCCGCTCGCGCTCGGCGCGGAAGATCTCCCCGGACGTGAAGTACTCGCCGGGCAGGGTGTGTTGGCCGAAGGCGGTGCGCTGTTTCATGGCGACCTGGGATTCTAGCACCGGCCCCTCACCCCGACCCTCTCCCATCCCCTCCCTCCACCGGGAGAGGGCGCCACCACCCAAAGGCTGAAAGAGCAGTCTCCCCCTCTCCCGGTGGAGGGAGGGGATGGGAGAGGGGGCCGGGGGGTGAGGGGTCACAACGCCTCGGACTGGTGGTATGCTCCGCCGCGCTCCAGCGGGGCAACCCAACCACCTGACGACGATGCCGATCCCGACGCCTTTTCACGAGCGCACGCAGGCCCTGTGTTCCAGCTATCGCTGGAAGGACTGGTCCGGCTACTGCGCCGTCTGCAGCTTCGATACGAGCCACGAGCGCGAGTACTTCGCCTTCCGCGAGTCGGCCGGCCTGCTCGACGTGACGCCGCTCTACAAGTACGAGGTCACCGGACCGGACGTCGCGGCCGTCCTCGCCCGCATGATGGTGCGCGACGTCTCCAAGCTCAAGGTGGGCCGCGTCGGCTACACCTGCTGGTGCGACGACGAAGGCAAGGTGATCGACGACGGCACGGTCTCGCGCCTCGGCGAAAACCACTTCCGGGTGACCGCCGCCGATCCGAGCCTCCACTGGATCGAGGCCGTGAGCCGCGGCTTCGACGTGCGGGTCGAGGATTCGAGCGCGCGTCTGGCCGCCCTCGCCCTCCAGGGTCCCACCTCGCGCGCCATCCTGCGCGAGGCGACCGGCGATCCCAAGGTCGAGGCGCTCAAGTTCTTCGGCGTCACCCAGTCCACGATCCGCGGCATCCCGGTCTGGATCACCCGCACCGGCTACACCGGCGACCTCGGCTACGAGGTCTGGGTCGAGCGGGGAGACGCCCTGCCGGTCTGGGACGCCCTGATGGCCGCCGGCCAGCCGCACGGCATCGAGGCCGCGGGCCTGGACGCGCTCGACGTGACGCGCATCGAGGCCGGCTTCATCCTCCTCGGCGTCGACTACTTCAGCGCCGAGAAGGTGGTCCTCGAATCGCGCAAGTCCACCCCCCTGGAGCTCGGCTTCGGCTGGATGGTCGACCTCGAACGCGGCAACTTCATCGGCCGCGACGCCATCGCCGCCGAAATGAAGCGCGGCTCCCTCTGGCACCTGGTCGGCCTCGAAGTGAGCTGGGAAGAGCTCGAAGCGCTCTACGCGGGGTTCAACCTGCCGCCGAGCCTGCCGGTTACCGCGAGGCGCGACGCCCTGCCGATCTACGCCGACGACGGCCGCCACATCGGACAGGCCACGAGCCACACCTGGTCGCCGATCCTCAAGAAATACCTGGCCATCGCCTCGGTCCGCCCGGGCTTCGAGGCCAAGGGGACGAAGCTCCAGATCGAGCACACCGTCGAATACGAGCGGCGCAAGGTGACGGCGACCGTCGCTCTGACCCCCTTCTACGATCCGGAGAGGAAGCGCAAGCCATGACCTCGACGACGAAGTACGACGCCATCGTCGTGGGGGCCGGGCACAACGGCCTGGTCTGCGCGGCCTACCTCGCCAAGGCCGGCCGCAAGGTGCTGGTCCTCGAACGGCGCCACCAGGTCGGCGGCGCGACCACGAGCGAGGAGATCTACCCCGGCTTCACGTTCACCTGCTGCTCCTACGTGGTCTCGCTGCTGCGGCCGTGGATCATCCGCGATCTGGAGCTGCCGCGCTACGGCTACGAAATCCTGCCGCTCGAAGCGACCGTCACGCCCTTCCCGGACGGGCGGGTCCTGATCCGCGACTCCGATCCCGAGCGCACCCGCCGCTCCATCGCCCAGTTCTCGCCGCGCGACGCCGAGGTCTACAAGCGCTTCGGCCAGAGGATGGCCGAGCTCGGCCGGCTCATCAAGCCGATGATCGACGAACCCGCCCCCGATCCGCTGTCGCGCGATCCCCGCGAGCTGCTGCGCATCGCGCGCCTCGGCAAGCACCTGCGCGGCCAGGGCGACGAGTGGCTCTTCTCGAACGTCAAGATGATGACGATGAGCGCGGTGGACTTCCTCTCGGAGTGGTTCGAGAGCGAGAACCTCATCGCGCCGATGGCGATCTCGGGCATCATCGGCACCTTCCTGGGCATCCGCTCGCCCGGCACGGCCTATGTCCTCCTCCATCACTACATGGGCGAGATCGACGGCTCGTTCCGCGCCTGGGGCCTGCCCAAGGGCGGCACCGGCGCCATCGCGAACGCCATGGCCGCCTCGGCCCGCGACCTGGGCGTCGAGATCCGGACCAACGCGCCGGTCGCCCATCTCCTGATGCAGAAGGGAGCGGCCGCCGGCGTGGTGCTGGACAACGGCGACGAGATCCGTGCCAAGGCCGTGATCTCGGGTCTCGACCCGCACCGCACCTTCCTGCGCCTCGTGGGCGAGGAGAACCTCGATCCCGAGATCGCGCACCAGGTCAAGCGCTTCAAGATGCGCGGCTCCTCGGGCAAGGTGAACCTGGCGCTCGACGGCCTGCCCGAGCTTGCCGCCCTGCCCGGATACGGTCCCCACCTCCAGGGCGGCATCACCATCGCGCCGTCGATCGACTACCTGGAGCGCGCCTACGACGACGCCAAGTACGGCGCCTTCTCGCGCAAGCCGTTCATGGACGTGCTGATCCCATCGATGACCGACCCGTCGGTGGCGCCGCCGGGCAAGCACACCATGTCGATCTTCGTCCAGTACGCGCCCTACAACCTCAAGGAAGGGGCCGCGGACTGGCCGAACCAGCGCGAGGCGTTCGGCGACGCGGTGATCGACACGCTCTCGGAATACATGCCGAACCTCAAGAACCTGATCCTGCACCGCCAGGTGCTCTCGCCCTGGGACCTGGAGCAGATCTACGGCCTGACCGAAGGCAACATCTTCCACGGCGAGCTGTCGCTGGAGCAGCTCGCCTTCCTGCGCCCGATGGCCGGCTGGAGCCGCTACCGGACGCCGGTCGACAGGCTCTGGATGTGCGCCTCGGGCACCCACCCCGGCGGCGGCATCATGGGCGTGCCCGGAGCGCTCTGCGCCCGCACCATGCTGGAGAAGAGGGCCGTCTGATGGCGGATGTGATCGTCATCGGCGCCGGTCCGAACGGCCTCGCCGCGGCGGCGAAGCTGGCCGGCGCCGGACGCAAGGTGGTCGTCCTGGAGCGCGCGGACGCGCCCGGCGGCCTGTCGGCGCGTCGTGAATTCCACCCCGGCTACGCGGTGCCCGGCCTGCTCCACGACGAATCCCTCGTGCCCCGTGCGGTCGCCGACAAGCTCGGCCTCGCCAAGCATGGTCTGGCCTTCCGCAAGCCGCCGGCCACCTATATCGCGGAGGCGAACGGCCCCGGGATCCTCCTCTCCGGCGAGACCGGAGAGGCCGCCGACGCGATCGGCCAGCGATCGAAGCACGACGCCGAGAGCTACCGCGGCCTGCGCGCCTTCCTCGGCCGGATCACGCCGCTCTTCGCCGCACTGCTCGCCGAAGCGCCGCCGTCGATCTCGCCGCGCTCGGCCGGAGACTTCTGGCAGATCGCCCGGCACGGCCTCGCGGCCTTCCGGATCAACCGCAAGGACCTGATCGAGCTGGCGCGCGTCGCGCCGATGTGCGTCGCCGACTTCCTGAACGAGAAGTTCGAGACGCCGCTGCTGGTCGAAGCGCTCGCCGCGCCCGCGGTGGCCTCCACCTGGTCCGGCCCCTGGTCGGCCGGCACCATGACCAGCTTTCTGCTGCGCGAGTGCGCCGGAGGGGAGACGCTGGCCGGAGGCCCACCCGCCCTGATTTCGGCGCTCCTCGCCGCCTGCCGGGCCGCCGGAGCCGAGATACGCACCGGAGCCGAAGTCGCCCGCATCCGCCTCGATCGAGGGAAGGCAGTAGGCGTCACCCTCGCCTCGGGCGAGACGATCGACGCCCCGGTCGTCCTCTCCTCGGCCGACCCGAAGCGCACCATGCTGAAGCTCCTCGCGCCGGGAACCCTGCCGCTCAAGATCGAAGAGGAGCTCCATCGCCTGCGCAGCCGCGGGAGCGCGGCGAAGGTCCATCTCGCCCTCTCCGGACCGCTGGAAATCGGAGGAGGCGGACACGAGGCCATCCGCATCGGAGGCGGCCACGTAGACGACCTGGAGCGCGCCTTCGACGCCATCAAGTACCGCCGCTTCTCCGAGCGCCCCCACCTGGAGATCCGCGTCCCGACCGTCGCCTCTCCCAGCCTGGCCCCCGCCGGTCACCACGTCGTCTCGATCCTCGCCAGCTTCGCGCCCTATACCCTGGACGGAGGCTGGACCGACGAAGCCCGCGAGCAACTGGGAGACGCCGTGCTAGCGGTCCTCGAAAAGCACGCTCCGGGAGTGCGCTCCAGGCTCGTAGCCAAAGAGATCCTCACCCCGGCCGACCTCGAAACGAGCTTCGCCCTGACCGGAGGCCAGCTCCACCACGGTGAGCTGGCCCTCGACCAGCTCCTGATGATGCGCCCGGTCCCCTCCGCGCCACGCTACCAGACGACCGTCCCGGGCCTCTTCCTGGGCGGCAGCGGTAGCCACCCGGGAGGTGGAGTGCGGCCGACGGCGGGGTTGCTGGCGGCGGAAGCGGTGCTGGCGGGCTGAGAGAGTCTATCAAACCGGCCCGAAGGGTCGGAAGAGTCAGCCCAGGGCTGAGGCCGAAGGCCAATGCCCTGGGTCTGGAGCCCCCCCAACGCCCGCGGCCTGAAAGGCCGCCAGAGGCCTTGAGCCTCACCTTGTTGCCGCCTTACGTGCGGAGAGAGACCGTTTTCCGCTACAATCTACATACGCGGCCTGAGTAGCGCGGCTCGTGAAAAAGGGTGAGTGCGATTGAGGGAGACACGATGGCTTCGGACCGGAAGGTCCCGACAGACCCGCTGAGCTTCATTCAGGCCTGCGTCAGGAATCGCCGGGTTTTTTGGACCTATCATGTCAACATGCGGCTCGAACGCAGGCTCATTCCCAGGACGGAGATTCTGGATGCGGTCGATAGCTACGAGATCGTTGAGGCATATCCGGGCGACAAGTACCTCCCGAGTTACCTGGTCCTGGGCAGAGGCTCTCTTGCCAGCTTTCACGTGCTCTTCGCCACGGATGTCGAAGGAGAG
>DATANP010000370.1:0-4254 GCA_036266195.1 Thermoanaerobaculia bacterium
GAAAGACTCCCCAGTTCTGCTCGACCCACGTCGTCAATGCCTCGTCGAGGCGCCCGGCGAAGCCGTTGCCGGAGAGGAGGAGAGCCCAATCGACCAGCAGTTCTTCCGGCTCGGCTGCGTTCAGCGGCCCAAAGTAAAACCTCCTCCCGAGCAGGGCGTCGACCGCCTGGACCGGCGCGGCGTCGAAGGCCTGCAACCACTCCGGCACCGGCTCCGGATCGAAGACGTCTTCCCAACCGCTCATGACAGAAGGTCCCCGTCGGTGCCCATCCCGTAGTCGGGCCGGGAACACAGGGTCTGGACCGCCATCAGATGCGTCTTTCGTGACTCCCGAAGCGAGGACGGCACGGGCCGGCGCACCGCCCCCAACCGGAACAGGTGCTCGATCCGGTACGGGAAGAACGGATGGACCACCTCGCGCGACGGCTCCTCGAAGGGGGCGGAAAGGTCCACGACCCTGCCGCAGGTCTGTCCCCTGGGTGCCGGACAGAAGGCCTCGCACAGCTCTCCATCCAGCACCGTCGGAGCCGCCAGAGGACGGCCGTCCCGAACCTCGGCGTGCCTGGGCACCTCGCTCACCGGATACCGGAAGACCAGGACTGGAATCTCCCCACGAAGACGAGGAGACAGGTGCAGGAGCCCGAGCCGGTCCCGGAGGGCGTCAGCCCAGTCTGGCCGGTCCTTCTCGAACTCGAAGAGATCGCGTTGATCTTCCCAGAACGTCGCATAGACGGGCCGCAGATCGAGCTGCGAGCTCCACCGCCCCAAGGCTGCCGCAAGAGCATGGCCCGCCGCGGACTCCCGGTCTCCGCTCGCCAGAACCTCCCGCGCCCAGCCGAGAATGTCGCCTTCAGTCTCGACCAGGTCCTGGGCCAGCTTGCGCGCGTTCACCACCCTGAGTAGGTAGAGATCGGTCTTTGCCGCCGCGAAGGAGAAGGCCTCGGGGAACCGGAACGTCTCCGGGCATACCTCGGGACGAGCCGGATTCAGCGTTCCGGGCGGCCCGACCGGAGGCTGTTCGGGGCGAACGCGCCGCTTCAGGTAATCCTGGTGCCGGTCCGTCCAGGTGTTCAGGTCGGCGTGCCTCGCAGCCGCTCCCTCTGCTACGTAGGAGTCGGCCCGCGGCTCGGGGACAGCCTCGTCGAGGAGAAAATTCCTGCCCAGGAAACAGCGGTCACCGGTGGATGGATCCAGCCCTACCTCGCTCAGAAACTCGGCGAGCTCGCCGCCGCGCCGCGAGAATACACCTTCACCCTTGAGGCGGATCGTCCCCATGAGGCAATTCTAGCCCGGATCGGGAACCGCCGCTAGTCAACTCAACAGGCTGCGCGCGATCACCAGCCGCTGCATCTCGCTGGTGCCTTCGTAGATCGTCGTCACCCGCACGTCGCGGTACAGGCGCGAGATTTCGTAGTCGTCGTGGAAGCCGTTGCCGCCGTGGATCTGGAGGCTCTCCTGGCAGGCACGGTTCGCGGCCTCGGAGGCGTAGACCTTGGCCTGGGCCGCGAGGCGGCCGGCCTGGGACGTGTGCTCCTGCGCCGCCGCGGCATAGGTAAGCACTCGGGCCGCCGCCAGCTCGGTCGCGATCTGAGCGATCTTGAATTGAATGGCCTGGTGGTTCGCGATCGGCACGCCGAACTGGACCCGGTCCTTGGCGTACTGCACGGCCAGCTCCAGCGCCCGCTGGTGGATGCCCACCGCCTGCGCCGCGATGCCCAAACGCGAATGGTCGAGCGTGGCGAGCGCGATCTTGAGCCCCTGCCCTTCCTGGCCCAGGAGGTTCGAGACCGGCACCCGGCAGCCGCTGAAATAGATCTGCGCCGTGCGCGACGACTTGAGGCCCATCTTCTCCTCGGGCTGGCCGACCGAGAAGCCGGGCGCGTCCGACGGCACCACGATCGCCGACAGGCCGCGCTTGCCGGCCTCGGGGTTCGTCCGCGCCACCACCACGAAATACTTGGCATAGCCGGCATTCGTGATCCACGCCTTCTCGCCGTCGAGCACCCAGAAGTCGCCGTCGCGGCGCGCCGTGGTCTTGAGACTGCCCGCGTCGCTGCCCGCGCCGGGCTCGGTCAGGCCGAAGCCGCCGATCGCCTCGCCCGAGGCCAGCTCCGGCAGGACCCGGCGCTTCAGCTCCTCGCTGCCGAACTTGACGATCGGCCAGCAGCAGACCGAATTCGTGACGCTCATCGTCACCGCCACAGCCGGGTCCACCCGGGCGATCTCCTCCATGGCGAGCAGGTAGGAGACGGAGTCCATGCCCGCGCCGCCGTACTCCTCGGGCACCATCATGCCGAGCAGGCCGAGCTCGCCCATCTCCTGGAAGATGTCGATCGGGAATCGGTGCTCGCGGTCGCGCTCGGCAACGCCGGGCTGGATGCGCTCCACCGCGAAGCGGCGGACCTGGTCGCGCAGCAGCTCCTGGTCCTCGGTCAGGCCGAAGTCGATCCGGGTCTCGGTTTCGGTGAGGAGAGCCATGACGTCACCTCAAGCCTTGAGGACCGCGTCGGCGATCACCATCTTCTGGACCTCGCTGGTCCCCTCGTAGATCTCGGTGATGCGGGCGTCGCGGAAGTAGCGCTCGACGTTGTACTCCTTGGTGTAGCCATATCCACCATGGATCTGGAGCGCCTTGTTGGTGACCCGCTGGGCCATCTCGGACGTGAACAGCTTGGCCTGCGCGGCTTCGAGCGAGTAGCGCTTCTGGTTCTCCTTGGTCCAGGCGGCCTTCCAGGTGAGCAGCCGGCCGGCATCGATCTCGGTGGACATGTCGGCCAGGTAGAACTGGATGGCCTGGAACTCGGAGATCTTCTGGTTGAACTGCTCGCGCTGCTGAGCGTAGGCCAGCGCCTCCTCGAACGCGGCCTGGGCGATGCCCACAGCCTGGGCGGAGATGCCGATGCGCCCGCCGTCGAGCGTGGACATGGCGACCTTGAAGCCCTCGCCCTCCTGGCCCAGGCGCCAGCGAGAGGGGATGCGCATGTTGTCGAACGACAGCTCGGTGGTGCCCGAGGCGTTCACGCCCAGCTTGAACTCGTGCACGCCGTGGTGGTATCCCGGCGTGTCGGCCGGCACGATGAAGCAGGTGATGCCCTTGTGCTTCTTCTCCAGATCCACGCTGGCGAAGACCAGGGCCACGTCGGCGTGGGTGCCGTTGGTGATGAACACCTTGTTGCCATTGAGGATGTAGTCGTCGCCGTCGCGCCGCGCGGTGGTGCGCAGGCCGGCGGCGTCGCTGCCGGCGCCGGGCTCGGTCAGGCCGAAGCAGCCGAGCTTCTGGCCCGCGGCAAGAGGGGTGAGGAACTCCTTCTTCTGCTCCTCGGTCCCGAACTTGAGCAGCGGGTCGCAGACCAGGGAGTTGTTGACCGAGAGGATGACGCCCGAGGTGGCACAGACGCGGCTGATCTCCTCGATGACGATGCAGTAGGAGATGGTGTCCATGCCGGCGCCGCCGTACTCCTCGGGCACGGACACGCCGGCGAGACCGAGCTCGCCCGCCTGGTCGAAGAAGGAACGCGGGAACTCCCCGGTCTGGTCGATCTCCTTGGCCCGCGGCTTGGCGACCTCTTCGGCGAAGCGGCGGACGTTCTCTTGCAGGAGCTTCTGCTCTTCCGTGAGCTCGATGTGCATGGCAATCCTTGTCTTGGAGAGATTGGACGGGCGAGGCACACCCCGGCCGCCCGGGGATCGTAGCAACCGGGCTCCCGGAGGGTCAAGGAAGGGGGTGGGCCGGCAGGCGCCGGCCCCTGGGACTAGCTCGGCGACCGCCGGGGGTCTTCCCCGTAGGTCGACTCGTACTCCATGTTGCCGTCCTTCTTATGGACCTTCACCTGCCCGAGAGGCGCCGCCTTGCCGAGGCGCTTGGCCTCCTCGACGGCCTCCTCCTTGGTGTCGAACTCCCTGCGGAAGGAAGCGTTCTCCTGAGTGACCAGCCACTTCTCCGCCGAGGAGTTCGGTACAACGTGGTACACGGTTCTTTCGGTCTTGGTGTCTGTCGCCATAACACCTCCTTTGCACCCTGGAAAGCAGGCAAAGTGTGTGCCAATACGGCGGCGGAGGGGGGTGAGTCGGAAGAGCGGAACTCCTATCCGAGTTTGGAAATGGAGCCAGTGTGAGATACTCTCATCAAGAGGCATCCTGGATGACGCGCACCATCATCACCCCCTCCGACCTCTCCCAAAGGACCCGAGAGATCCTGGATCGGGTGCAGCAAGGCGAACTCGCCGTTGTCGCCAGTGGAGGGGCGGAGCGCAT
>DATANP010000371.1:0-17205 GCA_036266195.1 Thermoanaerobaculia bacterium
CCGTCGGCCTGGCGCGTGCCGCGCCCTTCGACGCGCGGGTGACGGCCAGCGGCGAGCGAGCCCGCGACCTGGTCGAGGGTGAAGAGGTCGCCGCGGCTGCTCCACTGGGTGGTTCCGTTGACCACCACCCGGACGCCGTTGACGAGGGTCAGCGAGCCGCTGCCCACCGAGGCGACCGCGGCCTCGAACTCCTGGCCGCCGCGCGGAGCCTTCTGGCCGTCGTCATTGCCTCCACCCCGGTTGCCGCGGCCACGGCCCCGGCCGCCCTTGTCGTCGGCCTTATTGTCGTCGCTCTTCGTGGTGCCGTCGTCCTTACCGCCCCGGCCTCGCCGGCTTTCGTCCGTCACGGAGGACACGGTGCTGGTGCTGCTGGCGGAGACCGCCGAGGTCTCCGTATCGTCGAACGCGGGCTCGGTCGGGCTCTGGCCCGGCGAGCAGGCGGTGGTGGCCAGGGGGAGGGTCAGGAGGGAGGCGAGTGTAAGAGTCTGAAACGTCCTGCGGATCATGGGTTGATCTCCTTTCGCAGGAGTAGGACAGCCGGGAACGACGGATGGAACAGGTCCGGACGAAATCGGTCGGCACGGGTCGTGCAGATACCTCCTTTGCGGATGGGCTGAAGGCTCAACGGGAGGTAACGACGATGAGACACAATCGACTGACAGGCTTGATGATAGCGCTCGCGATGAGCGCGGCAATGGCGGTCCTCACCGGCTGCGGCTCGACGGGGGTCGGCGACATCCTGGGTGGCGGCGGCAGCTCCGGGGGCAGTACCTCGGGAAGCACTTCGGGCAGCACCTCGGGGACCTACGACGACCGTTACGACACCGCCAACAACGTTCGCGGTACGGTGGAGCGGGTGGACACCGCGAACCGCCGCATCGTAGTGGACCGCGAAAGCTCCTCCAACAGCAACTATCTGCGCAACGGCAACGAGAACGAGACGGTCACCCTCTACTATGACGACCGCACCACGGTGGAGTTCCAGGGCAAAAGCTACCGGCCGCAGGACCTGGAGTCCGGCGACCGCATCCTGGCCGACGTGAGCGAGTCGAGCGGGCGCCTGCTGGCCGAAGAGATCCAGGTACTGTCGGACGTGAGCAGCGGGACCGGGACGGGCAGCAACAACACCTATGACGACAACCGGACCTCGGATCTGCGCGGCACGGTGAGCTACATCGATACCCGCAACCAGACGCTGGAGATCGAGCCTTCGAGCTCCTCCCGCTTCTCGACCACCCGGAACGGCGTCGTCCTGGTCCACTATGACGCCCAGACCACGGTGGAGTACCAGGGGCGCAGCTACAAGCCCGAGAATCTCGAGCGCGGCGACGAGGTCGAGCTCCAGGTGCGGGACCTCGGAGGCCGCCTGACGGCCGACGAGATCCTCGTCGTGCGCGACGCCCAGGGCCGCTGAGTCTTTTCTCCCCTGATATCCTCGAACGCCTCCCCCGGCGGGAGGCGTTTTCATTGTCCCCCCTTGCCGCCGGGGAAGCACTAAGTCAAATAGGCGTATATGTGCCCCTCCCGCGCAGGCGTCCAGTAGTTCAAGAGGCGACAAGGTGGAGTCAGGAATGCAGAAGGATCTGGGCGGCGTGATCGCCGTCATCGGAAGGGCAGGGCGTTTTCCCGGCGGGCCGGGCCTGGATCGGTTCGATGCGGGCTTCTTCGGGATCAACCATCGCGAGGCGGAGATCCTGGACCCGCAGCAGCGCGTGTTCCTGGAGACGTGCTGGGAGGCGCTGGAGGACGCCGGCTACGACCCTGACGCTGTCGGCATGACCGGCGTGTTCGCGGGCCAGCCGGTCAGCAGCTATCTCCTGTTCAATCTCCTGCCGGCCCTGTCGGGGGCGCTCGCGGGGATGGACCCGCTCCAGCTCCTGGTGGGCAACGCGCCGGACTCGCTGGCGACGCGGGTGTCGTACAAGCTGAATCTCAAGGGTCCGAGCTTCACGGTGCAGGGCGGGGACTCCACGTCGGGTCTGGCGGTCCACCTCGCGCGGCAGAGCCTGCTCAACGGCGAGTGCGACCTGGCGCTCGCGGGCTGGGTGTCGATCGACGCGCGCACGCTCGAGGGTACCTGCGAGGTGCTGGTGCTCAAGCGGGCGGACGAGGCGGTGCGGGACCGCGACAATCTCCAGTCCCTGATCACGGATTCGGAGGCGGTACTTTCGTACATGCGTCCTCGCGTGCGCGTGGAGTATGAAGAGCCGCCGAGGCTCCCGGCGGCGAGGTCGAACCGGAGTTGGTATCGCCTGCCGGTTTCGGCGCGCAGCGAGGAGGCGCTGGAGCGGGCCTGCCAGCGGCTGGCGGACTGGCTGGAGGGGCATCCGGAGCTGGATCTGGGGGATGTCGAATTTACGCTGGGGGCGGGGCGGCGGCGGTTCGAGCATGGAAGGACGGTCGAGTGCAGGACTCTTGAGGAGGCGGTCGAATCTTTGCGCTCCCCTGGGACCGCCGGCGCCTCGCCGGCGGTATTCAAGGAAGAAACCGCCGGCGAGGCGCCGGCGGTCCCAGGAAAGAGGGTCTCCCTCCCCACGTACCCCTTTGAAAGACGCCGCTACTGGATCGATCCTCCCGGCGTGGAGGCGGAGAGCTCGGCTTTTCACCCCCGGCCGGCGCTCTTCACTCCCTATGAGGCTCCCCGGGATGAGGCGGAGGAGAAGGTTGCTTCGATCTGGCAGGAGGTGTTGGGCGTTGCTCCGGTGGGGGCGCATGACGACTTCTTCCAGCTTGGCGGCCACTCGCTGCTCGCTCCCCAGATCCTGGCCCGGGTTCGGGATGTGTTCGGGGTGGATTTTCCGCTCCAGCATGTGTTCTCGTTTCCGACCCCGGCGGAGCTGGCGGAGGCGATCCGGTTCCTTCAGCAGGAGGCTCCTTCTTCCATCCCTCGGAGCCCGTTGAGGGAGGCCGGGGGGCCTTATCCGCTCTCGTTCTCGCAGGAGCGGCTGTGGTTCATCGACCGGCTGGAGCCCGGCAATCCGGTCTACAACGAGCCCCGGGCGGCGTGGATCGAGGGGCGGCTCGACGTGGCGGCGCTGGAGGCGAGCCTGCGCGAGATCGTCGACCGGCAGGAGGCTTTGCGCACGACGTTCCACGAGGTGGACGGCGTTGCGGTCCAGGTCGTGTCCCCTCACGTGACCCTGCGCCTGCCGGTCGTCGATCTCGGCGGTCTGCCGGCGGAGGTCCGGAGCGCGGAGGCCGGCCGCCTGTCGCGCGCGGAGGCGCGGCGGCCGTTCGATCTGTCGCACGGACCGATGCTGCGCACGCTCCTGCTGCGCCTGGGTACGGAGGAGCACCTGGCGCTGTTCACGGTCCACCACATCGCGAGCGACGGCTGGTCGCTCGATCTGCTCGTGATGGAGGTGAGCACTCTCTACGGCACGATATCGGCGAGGCAAGGTTTGCCGTCGCCGCTGCCGGCGCTGCCGATCCAGTACGCGGACTTTGCGGAGTGGCAGCGCCAGCAGCTTCAGGGCGAGGAGCTGGAGCGCCACGTGGCCTACTGGCGGGAGGCTCTCGCGGGCGTGCCGACCGTGCTGGAGCTGCCCACGGACCGGCCGCGCCCGGCCGTGCCGAGCTACCACGGGGCCGTGGAGATCGCGACGCTGCCGGGCCTCGCGGAGGCCGTGGACGAGTTGGGCCGGCGCGAGGGCGCGAGCCGCTTCATGACGGTCCTGGCGGCGTTCCAGGCGCTGTTGCACCGCCTCACCGGCCAGGACGACCTCCTCGTGGGTTCGCCGGTGGCGAACCGCACGCGGCCGGAGATCGAGGGGCTGGTGGGCTTCTTCGTGAACCTGCTCGCGCTGCGGGCGCGGTTCACGGAAAACCTTTCTTTCCGCGGCCTGCTGGGCCAGGTGCGGGATGCCTGTCTCGCGGCCTACGAGCACCAGGACCTGCCGTTCGAAAAGCTGGTCGAGACGGTCGAGATGCAGCGCGACCTGTCGCGTCCGCCGCTGTTCCAGGTGTTGCTCGCTCTGCAGAGCCCGCCGCTCGCCGGGGTCCACCTGCCGGGGCTGACGCTCTCCGCGCGCGAGGTCCACGCCGGCCAGGCGCGGTTCGATCTGACGCTCGCGGTGCTGGAGGAGGGGGGCGGGCTGACCACGGCGCTGGAGTACAGCACGGACCTGTTCGAGGCGGCCACGGCGCGGCGCTGGCTGGGCCATCTGCACCGGCTGCTCGCGGAGGCGGTGGAGAAGCCCGATCTTTCCCTGGACGATCTGGAGCTGCTCACCGCGGCCGAGCGGGCGCAGATCGCGGGCTGGAGCGGCCACGCCGTGCCGGCCGGCGCCGGTGCGGTGCCGGAAGGAGCGTGCCTGCACCGGCTGTTCGAGGCCCAGGCGGCGCGCACGCCCGCCGCCCGCGCGGTGTCGTACGAGGGGCGGCATCTCACGTACCGCGAGCTGGACCGCTGGGCCAACGGCCTGGCGCACAGGTTGCGCGGCCTGGGCGCAGAGCCCGGCGCGTGGGTGGGCATCTGCGCCGAGCGCTCGCTGGAGATGGTGGTCGCGGTGCTGGCGGTGCTCAAGACCGGCGCCGCCTACGTGCCGCTCGATCCCGACTATCCGCGCGACCGCCTGGCCTGGGTGCTGGAGGATGCGGGCATGGCCGCGCTCGTCGTCGGCCCCGGCCTGGAGGAGCGGATGCGCGAGCTGGGCGGCGACAGGATCCCGACCGCCAGCCTGGAGGGGCGCGTCGAGGCGGAGGGTCCTCCGCGGAGTCTCGGCGATGCGGACGACGCCGCGTACATGATCTATACCTCGGGGTCCACCGGCCGGCCCAAGGGCGTGATGGTGACGCACGCCAACGCGGTGCGGCTGTTCACGCGCACCGAGGAATGGTTCCGTTTCGGCCCCTCGGACGTGTGGACGCTGTTCCATTCGTACGCCTTCGACTTCTCGGTGTGGGAGATCTGGGGCGCGCTGCTCTACGGTGGGCGGCTCGTGGTGGTGCCGTACTGGGTGAGCCGCTCGCCCGAGGACTTCTATCGACTGCTGGTGCGTGAGCAGGTGACGTTCTTGAATCAGACCCCCTCGGCGTTCGGCCAGCTCGTGCAGGCCGAGGAGACGCTCGGCGTGTCTCCGGAGCTGGCGCTGCGGTTCGTGGTGTTCGGCGGCGAGGCGCTCAATCTCCAGAGCCTGGGGCCCTGGTGGGCGCGCCATCCCGAGGACCGTCCGCGACTGGTCAACATGTACGGCATCACCGAGACCACGGTACACGTCACGTATCGCCCCCTCGGTCCGTCCGATCTGGAGGGCGCGCCCGGGAGCTGGATCGGCGCGGCGATTCCGGATCTGTCCGTCCACGTGCTCGATCGGCGGCAGAGGCCGGTGCCCGTGGGGGTGGCCGGAGAGCTGTGTGTGGGCGGCGCGGGCCTGGCGCGGGGGTACCACAACCGGCCCGAGCTGACCGCGGCGCGCTTCATCCCCGATCCGTTCGGCGAGGCGCCCGGCGCGCGGCTGTACCGCTCGGGCGACCTGGCCCGCTGGCGGATTCAATCGGACGGCGGGGGCGAGCTGGAGTACCTGGGAAGGATCGATCATCAGGTGAAGATCCGCGGGTTCCGCATCGAGCTGGGGGAGATCGAGGCCGCGCTCACCCGCCACCCCGAGGTGGCCGAGGCCCGGGTCCTGGTGCGCACGGACCGGCTGGTCGCGTTCGTGGTTCCGCGCGACGCCGGACGGGTGACCGATGGCGATCTGGCCGACGGGCTGCGCTCGTGGCTGCGCGAGTCGCTCCCCGACTACATGGTGCCGTCGGCCTTCGGGCTGCGCGCGGCGCTGCCGCTCACGCCCAACGGCAAGGTGGACACGGCGCGGCTCCTGCGCGAGGAGATCCGGCAGGAGCCCGTGCGCCGCGCCGAGGAGCGGCCGAAGGAGACCGCGCCCCCGGCTCCGGTCGAGGCTCCCGGTTCCGTCGAGGCCGTGATCGCGCAGGTCTGGAAGGACGTGCTGGACGTCGAAGAGGTGGGGCTGGACGACAACTTCTTCGACCTCGGCGGCCATTCGCTGCTGCTCCAGCGCCTGTGCTCCCGCCTGCGGCAGGACCTGGACCCGGCGCTCAAGCTCGCCGACCTGTTCCGCTATCCGACGGTGCGCGAGCAGGCGCGGCTGCTTCGGCCCGAGGCGCCCCCGGCGCCGGCGGCCCGGGACGTGGCGGAGGCGCCCTGGCTGATCGTCTCCGACGGCAGCGGCGTAGCCGAGGCCCTGGAGCGCCTGCTGGTCCGGGCCGGCGCCGCGGTGACGATCGTCCGACCGGACCTGGCGGAGGACTACGAAGACCTCCTCGCCCGCCACGATCCGGGCCGGATCCTTCACCTCTGGAGCCTGGAGCCGGGCGGAGACCCGCGGCAGGCGCTCGACCTCTGCCTGGCCGGCCTGCGCCGGATGGAGCGGGCTCTGGAAGACAGGGCCGGAGCCCCGGTCCTCGCCAGCAGGGAGGGGGGCGTCGCCGAGGCGCCGCTCTCCTTCGCGCAGGAGCGCCTGTGGTTCCTGGAGCGCCTGGAGCCGGGCAGCCCCGCCTACAACATGCTGGGCGGTCTGCGGCTGCGCGGCCGGCTCGACCGGGCGGCGCTGGAGCGCGCCCTGGCGGAGACCGTGCGCCGCCACGAGCCGCTGAGGGCCGTGTTCGCCGAGGTGGGCGGCCGGCCCGTGCAGCGCATCCTGCCCCCGGGCCTCTCCAGATTCCCGCTGATGCCGCTGGCCGACCTCTCCGGCCTCGCGTCCGGCCCGCGCGAAGCCGAGCTGCGCCGATGGGTAGGGGAGGAGGCGCGCCGGCCGTTCGATCTGGAGACCGGGCCCCTGCTGCGCACCTCCCTCCTGCGCCTGGACGAGGAGGAGCATGCCCTCCTCTTCGTGCTGCACCACATCGTGGGCGACGGCTGGTCCCTGGGGGTCCTCCGGAGCGAGGTGGCCGCGCTGTACGCCGGAGCCACCCTGCCGGAGCTGCGCACACGGTACGCCGATTACGTCCTCGGGCAGCGCGGCCTCCTCCAGGGCCGGCTCCTGGAGGAGCGGCTGGCCTGGTGGCGGCAGGCGCTGGAGGGCGCCCCCACGGTGCTGGAGCTGCCCGTGGACCGGCCCCGCCCGGCCGTGCGCACCTACCGCGGAGAGGTCGGGAAGACGGCGCTCCCGCCGGCGCTCGCCGCGTCCCTCAGGGACCTCGCCGGCGCACGCCGGGCGACCCTGTTCATGGTTCTGATGACGGCCTTCCAGGCCCTGCTGCACCGGATCACGGGCCAGGACGACCTGCTGGTGGGCTCGCCCATCGCCGGCCGCACCGAAGCGGATCTGGAGCCGCTTATCGGCCTGTTCGCGAACACGCTGGTCTTCCGCAGCCGTCTCGATCCGGCGGACCTGGGCTTCGCCGGTCTCGTGGACCGCCTGCGCGACTTCGCGCTGGGCGCCTTCGACCATCAGGACCTGCCCTTCGAAAGGCTCGTGGAGGCCCTGCAGGTCGAGCGCACCCTGGCGCACAACCCACTCTTCCAGGTCTCCTTCACGCTGCAGAACGTGCCGGGCCGGACCCTGGATCTGCCCGGGCTCTCCCTGTCGGAGATTGACCTGTCGAGCGAAGCCGCCAAGTTTGACTTGGGTTTCGAGCTGACCGAGGAAGAAGACGGGATCTCGGGCCGGCTGGAGTACGCCGCGGAGCTGTTCGACAGGACCACCGTCCGCCGCCTGCTGGGACACTTCCGCAACCTCCTGGAGGCCGTGGTTGCGAATCCGGACCGGAGGGTCGCGGACCTGCCGCTGATGACTCTGGCCGAGCGCCACCAGCTCCTTTCCGACTGGAACGACAGCGCCACCGCCTACCCGCGGGAGGCCTGCATCCACGAGCTGTTCGACGAGGTCGCGGAGCGCGCCCCCGGCGCCGTGGCGGCCGTGTTCGGCGAGGAGTCCTGCACCTGGCGCGAGCTCAAGGCGCGGGCCAACCGTCTCGCCAACTTCCTGCTGGAGCTGGGCGTCCGGCCGGGCGCGCCGGTGGCGATCTACCTGGAGCGTTCGCTTGACATGGTGGTGGCGACCCTGTCGGCGCTCAAGGCGGGCGGCGCCTATGTGCCGCTCGACACCTCCTATCCGGAGGAGCGCCTGGCCTTCATGCTGGAGGACGCCGGAGCGCCGGTCCTGATCACCCTGGAGCCCTCGCTCGGGCTGTTCGAGGAGTCGGAAAGCCGCCGGATCGTCTGCCTGGACCGGGACCGGCACCTCGTGGAGAGCCGCAGCGACCGCACTCCCGAGGTGTTCGCGGCGCCTGAGAGCCTCGCTTACCTGATCTACACCTCGGGCTCCACGGGCCGGCCCAAGGGGGTGGCCGTGCCACACCGGGCCGTGGTGCGCCTGGTGCGGAACACGAATTACGTGGACCTGGGCCCGGACGACGTCGTGGCCCATGCCTCGAACACCTCCTTCGATGCGGCCACCCTGGAGCTGTGGGGGGCGCTCCTGAACGGCGGGCGCCTGGTGGGGATCTCGAAGGACACGCTGCTCTCGCCTGCCGCGCTGGCCGCCCAGCTCCGGCGCGACGGCATTACCACGCTCTTCCTGACCACCTCGCTGTTCCACCAGGTGGGCCGGTCCGAGCCGGGCGTGTTCCAGGGCCTGCGCTACGCGATCGCCGGGGGCGAGGCCATGGACCCGGCCACCACGCGACAGATCCTGCGCGACGGCGGTCCCGGGCAGCTCCTCAACGGCTATGGGCCCACGGAGAGCACGACGTTCGCCGCCTGGTACCGGGTCGAAGACGTGCCGGAGGGGGCCACGACCGTGCCCATCGGCCGGCCGCTGGCCAACACGACCCTCGTGGCGCTGGACCGCGATCTCCAGCCGGTGCCGATCGGAGTGACCGGCGAGCTGTTCCTCGGCGGCGACGGCCTGGCCTGGGGCTACCTGAACCGTCCGGACCTCACCGCGGAGCGTTTCGTGCCCGATCCGTTCGCGTCCGGCGGCGAGCGCCTGTACCGTACAGGCGATCTCGTGCGGCGGCGGCCGGACGGGATCGTCGAATACCTGGGCCGGGCCGACACCCAAGTCAAAATCCGCGGCTTCCGCATCGAGCCCGGGGAGATCGAGGCCGCGCTGACCGACGACCCCGAGGTGCGCGAGGCCGCGGTGCTGGTGGACGGCGAGGGCAGCGAAAAGCGGCTGGTGGCCTACGTGGCCCCGGCGGATACCACCATGACCGCGGCCGGGCTGCGCGAAAGGCTCTCCCGGTCCCTGCCGGCCTACATGGTGCCGGCGGCCTATGTGCTGCTCGACGCCCTGCCGCTCACCCCGAACGGCAAGGTGGACCGGCGGGCGCTCGCCCGCATTCGGCCCGACGAGGAGGCCGGCCGGGCCGGGTACATGCCGCCGCGGACCCCCACGGAGAAGCGGCTCGCGGCCGTCTGGTCCGAGCTTCTTCCGCGGACGGGGGTGGGCGCGCTCGACGAGTTCTTCGCGTCCGGCGGCCATTCGCTTCTCGCCACCCGGCTGACCTCGCGGGTGCGCGAGGTGTTCGGAGTGGATCTGCCGCTGCGGGCCGTGTTCGAGGCGCCGGTGCTCGCCGACATGGCGGAGCGGATCGAGGCGCTCGGCCCCGAAGCCGGGGCCCTCGACGTCGAGCCGATCCCCGCTAATCATCTCGACCGCGGCCCTCTTTCGTTCGCGCAGGAGCGCCTCTGGTTCCTCGACCGGCTGGAGCCCGGGAGCGCCGCGTACAACATCCCGGCCGCGCTCCGGCTCACCGGCGCGCTCGATCCCGAAGCGCTCGCGGCCAGCCTGTCGGAGGTGATCCGCCGGCACGCCGTGCTGCGCACGACGTTCGCGGAGGCGGGCGGCGAGCCGGTGCAGGTCGTCCACCCGGCGGCGCCTTTGGACCTGCGGGTCGAGGATCTCCGCGCCATGCCGCCGGACCGGCGGGAGGCCGAGGCGGAGCGCGCCGTGCGGGAGGACGTGGAAACCCCGTTCGACCTCGTCCGCGGGCCGCTGCTGCGCGCGGGCCTCCTCCGGCTGGCGGACGACGACTGGCTGCTCCTCCTCACCGTGCACCACATCGTGAGCGACGGCTGGTCCACCGGCATCCTGGTGCGGGAGAGCGTGGCGCTGTATGAAGCCTTCGTCCAGGGCCGGCCTTCGCCGTTGCCGGAGCTGCCGATCCAGTACCTCGACTTCGCGGTCTGGCAGCGCACCTGGCAGCGCGGGGCGCTCGATGCGCAACTTCGCTGGTGGCGAGAGGAGCTGGCCGGTGCGCCCGCGCTGCTGGAGCTGCCCACCGACCGGCCGCGTCCGGCGGCGCAGTCCCACCGCGGCGCCGGCGAGGCCGTGGCCCTGCCGGCCGGGCTCGTCGGGAAGCTCAACGACCTGGCGCGGCACGAGGGCGCGACGCTCTTCATGGTCCTGCTGGCCGGCTTCCAGGCGCTGCTGCACCGATGGTCGGGCCAGGATGACGTGCTGGTCGGCTCGCCGGTGGCGAACCGCGTGCGCGCGGAGCTGGAGGGGCTGATCGGGTTCTTCGTGAACACCCTCGTGTTCCGGGGCCGCACCGCGCCCGGCCGCACGTTCCGCGGGCTGCTGGAGGGTGTCCGGAACACGGCGATCGGCGCGTACGCGCGCCAGGACCTGCCGTTCGAAAAGCTCGTGGACGGGCTCGACGTGGAGCGGAGCCTGGCGCACAGCCCCATCTTCCAGGTGATGCTCGCGCTTCAGAACGTGCCGGCGGGGACCATCGCGCTGCCGGGCGTCCAGGCGAAGGTGGCCGAGCTGCCGGTGAGTGCCTCGAAATTCGATCTGTCGTTGGAGGTGACGGAGTCGGAGAGCGGCCTCGAAGGGGTTCTCACCTATGCCACCGACCTGTTCGACCGGAGCACCGCGCGCCGCCTCCTCGGGCACCTGGAGGTGCTCCTGGAAGGCGCTGTCGCCGATCCGGACACCCGCCTCGCCGACCTGCCGCTCCTCACCGAGGCCGAACGAGCCGAGCTGGCGGCGTGGAACCGGACCGGGATGGAATATCCGGATGTCTGCCTCCACGAATTGATCGAATCGCAGGTGGAGAAGACGCCGGACGCCGTGGCCGTGGTTTTCGAGGGCGAGACGCTCACCTATCGCGAGCTCGACGAGTGGGCCTCGGCGCTGGCGGCGGAGCTTCCGGATACCCTGATCGGCATCTCCCTCGAACGCTCGCTGGAGATGGTGGTCGGCCTGGTGGCGATCCTGAAGGCCGGCGGCGCCTACGTGCCGATCGATCCCGGCTACCCGGCCGAGCGCGTGGCCTACATGATCGAGGACTCGGGCGTGTCGGTGCTCCTCGACGCCGCGCAGATCAAATCCTGGGACCGCCGGCGCCTCGCCGGCGGAATAGTACGCCGGCGAGGCGCCGGCGGTCCCAGGATTCCGGAGCAGCCGGCGTACATGATCTATACGTCAGGCTCGACCGGCCGGCCGAAGGGCGCTTTGAACGCGCACCGCGGGATCGTCAATCGGATTCTGTGGATGCAGCAGGAGTACGGCCTCACGCCGGACGACCGGGTTCTCCAGAAGACTCCTTTCAGCTTCGACGTCTCGGTGTGGGAATTCTTCTGGCCGTTGATCGTCGGCGCACGGCTAGTGGTGGCGCGGCCCGGCGGCCACCAGGACCCGGCTTATCTGGTGGAGACGATCCGGAAGGAATCGATCACAACCCTTCACTTCGTGCCCTCGATGCTTCAGGTCTTCGTGGAGCAGCCCGGGGTGGAGGATTGCACGAGCCTGCGCCGGGTCATGGCGAGCGGCGAGGCGCTGCCGGCGGACCTTGCGAAACGTTTCTTTGACCGGATGCCGCAGGGCGTGGAGCTGCACAACCTGTACGGTCCGACCGAGGCGGCGGTCGACGTCACCTGTCACGCCTGCCAACCGGGCGAGGAGCGGGTTCCCATCGGCCGGCCGGTGGCGAACACGCGCATCCATATCTTCGATCGCGAGGGCAATCCGGTGCCGGTCGGCGTGGCCGGCGAGCTGCTCATCGCGGGCATCCAGGTGGGCCGCGGCTATCTGCACCGGCCGGATCTGACCGCGGAGCGCTTCATCCCCGATCAGGATGGCATGCGGATGTATCGCACTGGAGACCTCGCGCGCTGGCTTTCGAACGGAGAGATCGAATATCTCGGCCGGATCGATCATCAGGTCAAGATCCGCGGCTTCCGGATCGAGCTGGGGGAGATCGAGGCCGCGCTGGCGCGTCATCCCGAGGTGCGGGAGGCGGTTGTTCTGGTCCGCGATCAGAGCCTCGTGGCCTACGTGACGCCGCCGATCGAGGAGGATGTCCGGGTATTTCTCCGCGAGTCGCTTCCTGAGCACATGGTGCCTTCGGCGATCGTCTCCCTGGACGCGATGCCGCTGACGCCGAACGGCAAGGTGGATCGCAAGGCGCTCGCTGGCATCGAGCCGGTGCGCCGGACGGCGGGCGTCTATCGGGCGCCGAGAACCATCACGGAGGAGCGGCTGGCCGGGATCTGGCGCGACCTGCTCGGCGTGGAACGGATCGGCGTCGAGGACAACTTCTTCAGCCTCGGCGGCCATTCGCTGATGGCCACCCGCATGGTCTCGCGCATCCGGGATGCGTTCGGCGCCGAGCTGCCGCTGCGGACCCTGTTCGAGGCGCCGACCCTGGAGAGCTTGGCGGGCCGCGTCGAGACCTCGGGCCGGGCCGCGGAGTCTCGAATCGTGGAAGTCGAGATGGAGCGTCCGCCGCTCTCCTTCGGTCAGGAGCGGCTGTGGTTCCTCGACCGGCTCGAGCCCGGCAGCACGGCCTACAACATGCCGCTCGCCCTGCGCCTGCGCGGCCGGCTCGACGTGGACGCGCTGGAGAGGAGCCTGCGCGAGATGGTGCGGCGGCACGGGGTCCTGCGCACGACCTTTGCCGAGTCCGGCGGCGTGCCGTTCCAGGTGGTCGCGCCCGAGCCCGCCTTCGAGCTGGAGCTTTCGGACGAAGCGGCCCCGGAGCCGTTCGACCTTACCCGCGGTCCGCTCTTCCGGGCCGTGCTCACGAAAATCGCCCAGGACGACTGGCGGCTCTTCCTGGACATGCACCACATCGTGAGCGACGGCTGGTCGCTGGGCGTTCTGGTCCGCGAGAGCGCGGTGCTCTATCAGGCTTTCTCCCAGGGGCGCCCGTCGCCCCTGCCCGAGCTGCCGGTGCAATACACCGACTTCGCCGTCTGGCAACGGCAGAAGCTGCGGGGCGAGGCGCTGGAGGCCCAGGTGCGCCACTGGCGCGAGGCCCTGGCCGGCGCTCCGGCCCTGCTGGAGCTGCCCACGGACCGCCCGCGGCCCGCGGTGCAGTCCTACCGCGGCGGGGGAGAGCCGGCGTCGGTCTCCATGGCCATCGTGCGCGAGCTGGCCCACCGCGAAGGCGCCACGCCGTTCATGGTCGTGCTGGCCGCGTTCGAGGAGCTGCTGCGCCGGTGGTCCGGCCAGGAGGACGTGCTCGTCGGCACTCCGATCGCGAACCGCACGCGGGCCGAGGTCGAGGGGTTGATCGGCCTGTTCGTCAACACGCTGGTGATGCGCCGTCCGGCCGGCGCGAAAACCTTTCGGGAGCTGCTGTCCGGCGTGCGCGCCGGGGCGCTGGAGGCCTACGCGCACCAGGACCTGCCGTTCGAAAAACTGGTGGAGGAGCTGGGCGTGGAGCGGAGCCTCGCGCACAGCCCGCTGTTCCAGGCCATGCTCGTGCTCCAGAACGCCCCGGTTTCGGCGTTGTCGCTGCCCGGCCTGGCGCTGATCCCGATCGACCTGCCGGTGGACACGGTCAAGTTCGACCTGCTGCTCTCGCTCTCCGAGGACGGCGAGGGCCGGCTCGACTATGCGACCGACCTCTTCGACCGCACCACGGTGCGCCGACTGCTCGGAAGCTTCCGCGTGCTCCTGGATGCGGCGGTGGCCGATCCGGAGGCCCGCCTGTCCGATCTGCCGCTGCTCACCGAGCCCGAAAAGGCCGAGCTGGCGGCGTGGAATCGGACCGCGGTGGAGTACCCGGACGTCTGCCTGCACGAGTTGATTGAAGCGCAGGTGGAGAGGACGCCGGACGCCGTGGCCGTGGTGTTCGAGGGCGAAGCGCTCACCTATCGCGAGCTGGACGAGTGGGCTTCGGCCTTGGCAGCGGAGCTTCCGAGCACCCTGATCGGGGTTTCCCTGGAGCGCTCGCTGGAGATGGTGGTGTGGCTGGTGGCGATCCTCAAGGCCGGCGGCGCCTATGTTCCGATCGATCCCGGCTACCCCGCGGAGCGTGTGTCCTACATGATCGAGGACTCGGGCGTCTCCGTCCTGCTGACGCGGGAGGAGATCGTGAGGAGCGGCGAGGGCGAGGAGTCGCGCCATCGCCCCGATCCGGATTCCCTCGCCTACATGATCTATACGTCGGGCTCGACCGGTCGGCCGAAGGGGGCGATGAACTCGCACCGCGGGATCGTCAATCGAATCCTGTGGATGCAGCAGGAGTACGGCCTGACGCCGGACGACCGCGTCCTGCAGAAGACTCCTTTCAGCTTCGACGTCTCGGTGTGGGAGTTCTTCTGGCCGCTGATCGTCGGCGCCCGGCTGGTGGTGGCGCGGCCCGGCGGCCACCAGGACCCGGCGTACCTGGTGGAGACGATCCAGCGCGAAGAGATCACCACGCTGCACTTCGTTCCCTCGATGCTCCAGGTTTTCGTGGAGCAGCCGGGCGCCGATCGGTGCACGAGCCTGCGCCGGGTCATGGCGAGCGGCGAGGCGTTGCCCGCGGACCTTGCGAAACGTTTCTTTGCCCGCATGCCGCAGGGCGTGGAGCTGCACAACCTCTACGGCCCGACCGAGGCGGCGGTGGACGTGACCTATCACGCCTGCCGGCCGGGCGAGGAGCGGATTCCGATCGGCCGGCCGGTGGCGAACACGCGCATTCACATCCTCGACGCGGACGGCAATCCGGTGCCAGTCGGCGTGGCCGGCGAGCTGCACATCGCGGGCGTCCAGGTGGGCCGCGGATACCTGCACCGGCCGGACCTGACGGCGGAGCGTTTCGTTCCGGATCAGAACGGAGCGCGGATGTATCGCACGGGCGATCTCGCGCGCTGGCTTGCAAATGGAGAGATCGAGTATCTCGGCCGGATCGATCACCAGGTCAAGATCCGCGGCTTCCGCATCGAGCTGGGCGAGATCGAGGCCGTGCTGGCCCGCCAGCCCGGGGTGCGCGAGGCGGTCGTGCTCGCCAGGGACGGACGCCTGGCGGCGTATGTCGTCGGAAATGCCGACCGGGCGGCGCTCGCTCGCGAGCTGCCCGAATACATGGTGCCCTCGGCCTGGGTGGTACTCGACGCCATGCCGCTCTCGCCGAATGGAAAGGTGGACCGGCGAGCCCTGGCCCGCATCGAGGCCGGAATCCAGAGCGAGACGGAGTGGGTGGCTCCACGGACGCCGGCCGAGGCGCTGGTCTCCGGCATCTGGAGCGATCTCCTGGGCGTCGATCAGCCGGGAGCTCACGACAACTTCTTCACGCTCGGCGGCCACTCGCTGCTCGCCACCCGCCTGATCTCCCGGATCCGGGAGGCGTTCGGTATGGAGCTGCCGCTGCGGACCGTGTTCGAGGCGCCGGTGCTTACCGATCTGGCGGTGCGGATCGAGACGCTGAGCCGTGAGGCCGGATCTCTCGAAGAGCGGCCGATCCTGCCCACGCACGCCGCCCGCGGTCCTCTTTCCTTCGCGCAGGAGCGGCTCTGGTTCCTCGACCGGCTGCAGCCCGGGAGCGCGGCCTACAACATCCCAGCCGCGCTGCGGCTCACCGGCTTGCTCGATCCCGAGGCCCTGGCCGCCAGCCTGTCCGAGATCGTCCGGCGGCACGCGACCCTGCGCACCACGTTCGAGGAGCAGGATGGCGAGCCCGCGCAGGTGATCCATCCCGCGCAGCCCCTGGAGCTGCCGGTGGAAGACCTCCGCGCCCTGCCGGCGGACCGGCGGGAAGCCGAGGCGGCCCGCGCCGTGCGGGAGGACGTGGAGGCTCCGTTCGATCTCGTCCGCGGGCCGCTGCTGCGCGCGCGCCTGCTGCGCCTGGACGAGCACGAATGGCTGCTCCTCCTCACCGTCCATCACATCGTGACCGACGGCTGGTCCACGGGAGTGCTGGTGCGGGAGAGCGCGATGCTGTACGAGGCGTTCGCGCAGGGTCGGCTTTCACCGTTGCCAGAGCTTCCGATCCAATATCTCGACTTCGCGGTCTGGCAGAGGATGTGGCTGCGGGGCGAGGCGCTGGAGGCTCAGCTCCTCTGGTGGCGCGAGGAACTGGCGGGCGCGCCCGCGCTGCTGGAGCTGCCCACCGACCGTCCGCGGCCGGCCGTGCAGTCCTATCGCGGCGCCGGAGAGGCCCTGGAGCTGCCGGCCGGGCTCGTCCAGGCGCTCCAGCGGCTGGCCAGGAAGGAGGGCGCGACCCTGTTCATGGCGCTCCTGTCGGGCTTCCAGGCGCTGTTGCACCGCTGGTCGGGCCAGGACGACGTGCTGGTCGGCTCGCCCGTGGCGAACCGGACGCGCTCGGAGCTGGAAGGATTGATCGGACTGTTCGTGAACACCCTCGTGTTCCGCGGCCGGACCTCGTCGGACCGCACGTTCCGCGGTCTGTTGACCGGCGTCCGGGACGCGGCGGTCGCCGGCTACTCGCACCAGGACCTGCCGTTCGAAAAGCTGGTGGAAGGGCTCGGCGTGCAGCGCAGCCTGGCGCACAGCCCGCTCTTCCAGGTGATGCTCGCCCTGCAGAACGTACCGACGGGATCGATCGGGCTGACCGGCGTGCAGGCGAGCATGGCCGATCTGCCGATCACGGCCGCGAAGTTCGACCTCACCCTGGAGCTGACCGAGGTGGAGAGCGGCATCCAGGGCGTTCTCACCTACGCCACCGATCTGTTCGATCCGGAAACCGCGCGGCGCCTCCTCGGGCACTACCAGGTGCTCCTGGAAGGCGCGGCGGCAAATCCGGATGCTCGCCTCGCCGACCTGCCGCTCCTCACCGAGGCTGAAAAAGCCGAGTTGGCGGCGTGGAACCGGACCGAGGTGGAATATCCGGACGTCTGCCTGCACGAATTGATCGAATCGCAGGTGGAGAAGACGCCGGACGCCGTGGCCGTAGTCTTCGAGGAGGAGACGCTCACCTATCGAGAGCTGGACGAGTGGGCCTCGGCGTTGGCGGCGGAGCTTCCGGCCACGCTGATCGGCATCTCCGTCGAGCGCTCGCTGG
>DATANP010000372.1:0-5485 GCA_036266195.1 Thermoanaerobaculia bacterium
CTCGCGGGCGGCCAAACCAGGATGTTCACGATTGCCGGCCGATGCGGCATCCCGGAAACGGCGAAGGCTGTTGTGCTAAACGTCACTGCTACCGGTGCTACGGCTTCCGGCCACCTGAGGCTCTATTCTGCGGATGATCCGTTGCCGGTGGCTTCGAGCATTAACTTCAGCGCGGGCAAGACCAGAGCCAACAACGCCATAGTGCCGCTTGGCGCGGGAGGAGCACTTGCCGTCTTCTCGGGCCAGTCATCCGGCGGAGCAGTGGATGTCATCTTAGATGTCAGCGGCTACTTTGAGTGACTCTCATGCCATCGGCAGCGGATGCAACAGCCGCCGATCAATCAGGGTTTGGAAGCGTCTCAGCACAGTCGCGGCGAGCGTACGATCACAAACCAGGAGGCCCAGGGAACCTTACATTCCGGTGGAGAAGCTTACTTGAGGAGAGCCGCGAGCCAGAGGACCGCCCAAACGGATTCAGGGGCCGGTCCGTATGACTCGTATCCATCCGGCCGGTTCGGCTGCGGAAGAGTTCATTGGCAACTGATTCACCGTAGCAGCCGGGGAGCTGAATGGCAGTCTCATGGCGAGGACAGAGTGGGTTACACTGTTGCCATGGCCAGGATCTCCGTCCGCCTCGTCTCGCTGGTGCTCGCGTTGGCCGCCTCCGTGGCGCAGGCGGCGGAGATGCGGGACGTCGTGGGCGCGACCCATGCGGCCGGGAAGTACTCGTTCACCGAGGAGGATTTCCTCAACGAGGGGGCCGACCGGCTGCTGGAGCTTGGCACCCGGGTCATCAAAGTCTGGTTTCAACTCGACGCGGCCCGCCCGTACCCGTTTCACTCGGACTGGGGGACTCCGGCCACCGACCTCGCGGAGCTTGCCCGGAAGCCCTACTACCGCGAGCTCTTCGCCAAGCCGTTCACGACCTTCATCCTGGTCGTGCCGCACGCTGTCCCCTTCACCGATGGCGTGACACCCGAGGAGGCCGAGACCGAGCGCGAGCGCCTCTACAAGCTGGCCCGCTATCTCCTGCAGCAGTACGCCGGGTCCGGCAAGACCTTCGTCATCCAGAACTGGGAGGGCGACCACCTGTTCCGTCAGGGGCTCGACGGAGCCGAGCCCGATGCGGTCCGGATCCAGGGCATGCGGGACTGGTGGAACGCCCGGCAGGACGGCGTCGATCAGGCGCGGCGCGAGGTCGGCATGCACGGCGTCGTGGTCGCCCACGCCGCCGAGGTCAACCACCTCGCCGACGCCATGGACGGCAAGGTCACGGCCACGAACTCGGTGATCCCCTTCACCCACGCCGACCTCTATTCCTATTCGAGCTGGGACCTTCGCTTCGACCGCCGGCGCTTGATCGACGCCCTGGAGTACCTCAAGACCATGGCTCCCGACAGCGAGCTCTACGGCGAGGACAACATCTACCTCGGCGAGTTCGGCGCGGTGAGGGACCAGGTCGGGGCAGGCGTGAATCTAGGCAACCTCATCCGGGGGCTCACCGACGCGGCGGTCGGATGGGGCGTGCGCTACGCCGTCTTCTGGGAGCTCTACTGCAACGAGGCAATCCATCCCTACAAGGGCCGTCCACAGAATTCCGACCTGCGCGGCTTCTGGCTCGTCCGGCCCGATGGGGTGCTCACGTCGCCCTGGCGCGACCTGAAGCGCCGCATGAATCTTTCCCGCCGCATCTCCAGGCTGCGCATCGCCACCGGCCAGCTTTTCGGTATTGGAGGGGGTGGAGAGGGCGAGGTGGTCGCCGACGCCTGGCGGCCCGTGCCGTTCACCCGGTTCGCGATCGTCGATCTCAACGGCGAGCCGCTGCGCAGTGGCGACCAGGTGGCGATCCAGGCCCATGACGGCTTCTATCTCGACGTCCGGGAGGGAGGCGGCGTCTTCGCGAGCGCCGAAACCGCTGGCAAGACGGGGGTCTTCCGCATCTGGAAGGCGGAGGGCTCGGGCACGATCCGCCGCGACGATGGCATCGCGCTGCAGGCGTCGTCCGGCCGGTACCTGACCGCCGAGCCCGGCTCCGGCAGGATCACCGCCACCGGCTTGCTGATCGGTCCCGCCGAGACGTTCCGCCTGCTGCTCCTCCCGGATTAGACTCGGGCCATGCGGCCCCATCTCATCCTGCCCGTGGGCACACAGGTCGTGAGCCGGATCGAGATCCGCGACGCGAAAGGCACGGTGCTCTGCCCGGAGGGCGCGGTCGGCGTGGTGGTCAAGGCGCCGGCCGACGGCACGCACGCCTACCGGGTGCGCCTGCCGGACGGGCTCGAGGTCTCGCTGCAGCGCAACAATCTCACGGTCCGCAAGCACCAGCAGCGGGACGACCTGGAGGCGCTCGGGGTCGAGGACGACGCGCTGCTCGACCGGGTGATCTATCGCTGCCTGGTCGGCTCCCGCGCCTATGGGCTGAGCGAGGAGGGCTCGGACGTGGACCGCCGCGGCATCTATCTGCCGCCTGCGGAGCTGCACTGGTCGCTCTACGGTGTGCCGGACCAGATCGACCGCGCCGGGGCCGACGAGACATATTGGGAGATCCAGAAGTTCCTCACCATGGCGCTCAAGGCGAACCCGAACGTGCTCGAATGCCTCTACACAACCGAGGTCGAAGTGTGCCGGCCGCCGGCCGACGAGCTGCTCGCGGAGCGCCATCGCTTCCTGTCGAAAATGGTTTATCAGACGTACAACGGCTATGTGATCTCCCAGTTCAAGAAGCTGGAGCAGGACCTCCGGACCGTGGGCGAGATCCGCTGGAAGCACGCGATGCACCTGATCCGTCTGCAATTCGCCGGCATCGGCGTGCTTTCGGAAGGCCGCGTGCCGGTGCGGGTGGACGCGGCGCACCGGGAGCGACTGCTGGCGATCAAGCGCGGCGAGGTGCCCTGGGAGGAGATCGAGGCCTGGCGGCTCGCACTCCATGAGCGGTTCGACGAGGCGTTCGCCGCGACGAAGCTGCCGGACCGGCCGGACTATGCCTGGGCGAATGACTTTCTGATCCGGGCGCGTCGATCCGCCGCTGTATTATAAAGGCCGGGTTCTCCCATGCGCCTCCTTCCGTCCCATCTCAACCCGGCCGCGAAGACCCGCTTCGGCATCGGCGCGCTCGTGGTGGTTCTGCTGGGGCTCGGCGCTACGGCGCCGTACTGGCTGCTGCCGCTGATCGAGTTCGCGGGCTCGCATTCGAGCCATCTCGAAGGCCTGGCCGCGCTGGTGCAGATCGTCCTCTGGGGAGGCGCGGGCGTGCTGGCGCTGATCCAGGTCTGGGGGCTGCGCCGCCGGGCCGCGGGCCATCCGGAGGTGATCGTGCTTCATCCGGACTCGGATCGCATGAGCCCGGACGAGCTCTGGCGGCGGATCGGCGACCGGCATCCGGCCGCGGACCTGGCCCGTGTCACCGAGCGCTATCTGGAGCACCTAGTCGATCGCTACCGCTATCTCGATTTCCGCGGCATGGGCGTGTCCGACCGGGCGCCGCTCCGGCTGCCTTTGCTCGATATGTACGTTCCCCTGAAAGCCCGGGTCGATACGCCGGAGGGGGAGACCTGGGAGCGCGTCCACGTGGCCGGCCGCGCGCCGTGCGAGGAGGAGCGGGTCGCGCTGCGCCGCCTGAGCGAGCCGCGGCCCGTGCTCGACCTGCTCAATCAGAACGACGGCCTCGTGCTGCTCGGTGACCCCGGCGCGGGCAAGACCACGTTCGTGAAGTTCGCGGCGCTGGCGCTCGCCACCGGCCAGGGCGAGGCGCTCGGCCTGGGTGCGCGCCTACCCGTGCTCCTGCCGGTTTCCGCGTATGCCGCCGCGCTGGCTGCGGCCGACATCGCGCTCATCCCGTTCATCGCCCGGTACTACCACGACCGCGGTGTGGAGCTGCCGCTCGAAGCCATGCTGGAGGAGGCGTTCGGAAGGGGCGGCGTCCTCCTGTTCCTGGACGGCCTCGACGAGGTCCGCGAACTCGAGCGGCGGCATCTGGTGGTGGACCGGGTGCGTGAGTTCTATCTTTTCCATCGCAAGGCCGGCAACAAGTTCGTGCTGACCAGCCGGATCGTGGGCTACCGCGAGGTGCGGCCGGCGGCCGAAGGGCTCGCGGAGTGCACGCTGGTGGACTTCGACGAGTCGGAGATCGAAGCCTTCGTGGACAAGTGGACCGCGGCCGTGGAGCGCGCCGCGGCCGGAGAGACGCGGGTGGCCGCGCTGGAGGCGCGGCGCGAGAAGGACGAGCTGCTGGCCGCCATCCGGCGCAATCCCGGGGTGCGGTCGCTGGCCTCGAATCCATTGCTTCTCACGATCCTCGCGCTCATGAAGCGGCAAGGCGTTTCGCTGCCCGAGCGTCGGGTTCACCTTTACGAGATCTACGTCGAAACCCTTTTGAAACACTGGAATCTTGCGCGCAGCCTCGGCGGCCGGTCGGGTCGCGACCTGGACCTGGTCGAAACCATGAAGATCCTGCCGCCCCTCGCGCTCTGGATGCATCACGCGTCGCCCGGCGTGGGGCTGGTCCGCGAAGGCGACCTCCTGCGCGAGTTGGAGCGGATCTATCAGGAGCGGCGCCACGAGGATCCGGCGGCCGCGGCCCGCCACTTTCTGGAGGACGTGCGGGAGCACACGGCGCTGCTCCTCGACCGCGGCGGCCGGCAGTATGGCTTCATCCATCTCACGTTCCAGGAGTACCTCGCGGCCGTGGCGCTGGCGCAGAAGGGGCAGCAGGGGATCGAGCCGATCGTGGAGGCGATGGCGGAGCACGTCGGCCAGGCCACCTGGCATGAGGTGACGCTCCTGACGATCGGTTATCTCGGCGTGGTCCAGCAGCGCGACGAGGCGGCGAGCGCCGTGCTGGAGGAGCTGATCCGGCGCGCTCCGGGGGCCGCGGGCGAGGCCGTTGTGCTGGCGGGCCAGGCCGTGGCCGACGCCGGGGTGGCCGGCGTGACGCGGCCCTGCCGGAAAAAAGTGATCGAAGAGCTGCTCCAGGTCCTGGGGGAAGACGGCGTCGAGGCTCCGCGCCGCGCCGCCGCGGGACAGGCCCTGGCCGCGATCGGCGACCCGCGTCCCGAGGCGGTTTCGGTGGACGGCATGCAGCTCTGCCTGGTGCCGGCCGGCCCCTGCCTGATCGGGAGCGAGGACGACATCGCGCAGGACTGCGAGAGGCCGCTCCACCGGTATGAAATTCCTTACGATTACCGGATCGGGCGCTTCCCGGTGACCGTGGCCCAACTCCACGAATGGAACGAGGAAGTGGCCGTCTCCCAGGCCGCCAACCAGCCGGCCGGGATGGTCACCTGGCACGAGGCGCGGGCTTTCTGCGACTGGCTGACCGAGCGCTGGCGCAAGGCGGGCACCCTGGAACCGGGCTGGATCGTGAGCCTGCCCTCGGAAGCCGAGTGGCAGAAGGCGGCCCGCGGCGGTCTCAAGATCCCGGCCGGGCCGGTGATCGGCCCGGTCTCTGACCATTCCGCGGCGCCCGGCCTGGAAGACAACCGCCAGC
>DATANP010000373.1:0-12614 GCA_036266195.1 Thermoanaerobaculia bacterium
CGCTGCTATGAGCGCTCCTACGAGAAGACCCGGCCGGAGGGCGACAAACCGGCCGACCCGGTCTCCAGCCTCCACCTCGTGCGGCGGCGGCTGGAAGCGCTCGGCAAGCCCGAGCCGAAGCGGGTCGCGGCGTCCCGGCTCAATCGGCGGTGATCGTCGTCGGGATCTCCGCGTTCTACCACGAGTCGGCCTGCTGCCTGCTGCGGGACGGCCGGCTCGTGGCCGCGGCCGAGGAGGAGCGCTTCTCGCGCGTCAAGCACGACCCCCGCCTGCCGGTCTCGGCCTTCCGCTACTGTCTGAAGGAGGCCGGGGTCGGCATCCACGAGATTGACGGTCTGGCCTATTACGAGCAGGCGAGCCGCAAGTGCGGCCGCCAGCTCTGGGCCGGGCTTCCTGAGGGTGGCTCCCCCGACCTGGCCTGGCTCGACGTGGAAGCCCCCTACCGGATGATCCACGAAGAGCTCGGCTACGACTTCGACGTGCACCACTTCTCCCACCACGAATCCCACGCCGCCAGCGCCTTCTACTACTCGGGCTTTCCCGAGGCCGCGGTGCTCACGGTGGACGGCGTCGGCGAATGGGACACGACGACCTACGGCTACGGCAGGGGTGCGAAGCTGCAGGCGTTCGACCGCGTCGAGTTTCCGCACTCGCTCGGTCTCCTCTACTCCACCCTCACCGCCTGGCTCGGTTTCGAGGTCAACGACGGCGAATACAAAGTCATGGGGCTCGCGCCCTATGGCGAGCCGCGCTATACCGACAAGATCCGCAAGCTCGTCTCCTCTCTGGATGGCGGCCGGTTCGAGCTCGACCTCCGCTACTTCAACTTCCTGCGCGGCCCAAAGATGTACTCCGATGCTCTCTGCGACCTCCTCGGTGCGCCGCCTCGAGCGCGAGGCGCCGAGATCACGCGTTTCCACCAGGATGTGGCGCGGAGCCTCCAGACCGTGCTGGAGGAGATCCTCCTGGAGAAGGCCCGCTGGCTCCACGAGCGGACCGGGTCGCCCAACCTCTGCATGGCCGGCGGCGTCGCCCTGAACTGCGTGGCGAACGGCCGCATTTTGCGGGAAAGTCCGTTCGAGCGCCTGTTCGTGCAGCCCGCGGCCGGCGACGCCGGAGGCTGCCTCGGCGCGGCAGCCCTCCTGCACGTGGAGCTGGCCGACATGGCGCCACGAACGGGTCTGATGCAGGACGCCCGCCTCGGCCCCTCCTGGTCCGCGGACGAGATCGCGCGGCTCCTGGCCTCCACGGGCCTGCCCGCGCAGGACTTCCGTGGCCGGGAGTCCGACCTGCTGGAAGCGGTCGTGGACCGGCTGGCGGCCGGCAAGGTGGTGGGCTGGTTCCACGGCCGCATGGAGATGGGTCCGCGCGCGCTCGGCGCCCGCAGCCTGCTCGCCGACCCGCGCGACCCCGGGATGCGCGACCGGCTGAACCGCATGATCAAGAAGCGCGAAGCCTTCCGGCCGTTCGCGCCGAGCGTGCTGCTCGCCCATACCGCCAGGCACCTGGATCTCGACCACCCGTCGCCCTTCATGCTGGAGACCTGCCAGGTCCGCTCGCCGCTCGACCTGCCGGCAATCACCCACGTGGACGGCTCGGCCCGGCCCCAGACCGTGGACCCCGAAGTGATGCCGCGCTACGCCGCGCTCCTGGAGGCGTTCCATCGCCGCACCGGCTGCCCGATGCTGGTCAACACCTCGTTCAACGTGAAGGGCGAGCCGATCGTGTGCTCGCCCGTGGACGCCCTTCTCTGCTTCGGAACGACAGGCATCGATTGTCTGGTCCTCGAAGACTTCATGCTCGACCGCGACGGCCTGCCCGAGGGCTGGCCGGAGCTGCTGGAGGCCTGGCGCCAACGCCCACGGTCCGGTATCAGCAAGGATCTCTACACCTTCGTATGAACCGCGGTATTTCCCGCCATCGGGCCCAGGAGCTTGCCGATCTCCTCTCCAGCGAGGAAGGGCAGCGCACGGTTCGGCTCCTCCAGATGGCCGGAATGCTGGCAGTCCCTCCCCCTCTCCCCCAGCATGGGGGAGAGGGCCGGGGAGAGGGGGCACGGGATCAATCCATCAGCATCTGGGCTCCTCAGGAGGATGGCACCTGGGTGCGTCCGGACCCTCTGCCGTTCGGCGATCACTACGCCACGCGCAAGGTCCTGGCGAAGAAGACCGCCGAGCTCCCGCTCCGGGTGGCCTTCTTCGGCGAGTCCGTGGCCGCGGGCTATCTCTACGCTCCGCACCTTACCCCGGCGCAGGTCCTGGAAGGACAGCTCCGGGCCGCGATCGGCCGGGACGACTTCGAGGTCATCGACCTGGCGCGGACCAATGAGACGCTCCCCACCCTGGCCGCCACGGTCCGCGCCTCGATCCAGATCCAGCCGGACATGCTGGTCCTCTTCGCGGGCAACAACTGGAACCTGTTGGAGACCCCGGAGGTGTCGCCCTACGCGCCGTCGATCCGGGCAAGGCAGCGCTTCGCGGAAGCTCTCCGGGAAGGCCTCGACGGTCCCCTCCGTCTTGCCGGGGAGGAGCTGCGGCGGACCGCCGAGGGGACCTTCGAGTTGATCGCCCTGATCGCCGGCGCCGTCGGCATCCCGGTCATCGTGGTCGTGCCGGAGGTGAACCTGGCCGACTGGGAGACCCGGCAGCCGGTCGTCTCCCTTCCTGGAAAGCGGGTCGCCGAGTGGCACCGCCTGTACAGAGAGGCCCTGGACGCAGCACCCGAGGAAGCGATCCGGATCACGGAGAGGATGCGGAAGCTGGACAAAGGCCGTTGTCCGACCATGTGGCGCCTCCTGGCCCGGGCCCGCCTGGCTCTCGGAGAGGTAGAAGGCGCCCGCGACGCCTGCCTGGCCGAGGTGGACAGCGCGCGCTACCCCACCCTGGCGTTCCTCTCCGCGCCGCAGGCCACCACGCAGGCCCGGGAGCTGCTGCGCGAGATGTGCGACCGTCATGACTTCGCCCGCGTCGATCTCCGCGAGGTCTTCGCGGAGCACACCGGCTCGCCACTCCCCGGCCGCCGGATGTTCCTCGACTACTGCCACCTGACCCGCGAGGGCATCCAGGTGGCCATGGCCGCGGTGACCGCCGAGGTGCTCCGCTTCTCCGGCATGACCGAGGCCGAGGAAGACTGGCGGAGCCTGCTCGCCCGCCTGCCCGAGCCCTCTCTTTCGCCCGAGGCCGAGGCCACGGCCCGGCTCGGCGCCGCGGTCCACTCCGCGCACCGGCTGCTGTCGGTCGGCCCGAAGCAGGAGATCCTGGAGCATTGGTGCCGGGCCGCGCTCGAAGCCTCGCCCGGCGTCGAGTCCGCCATGCTCGACCTGCTGGAGGCGCGGTGCGCGCCCGGACCGGCCGTGCTCACCGCGGCCCAGCAGCGCAACCTGGCCTCGCCCTACCGCCTCCTCCTCCAGCACGGCTGGCGCTGGGACCACCTGGACGCGGACCTGATCGAGGTCCTGCTCCGCGTCCTGAACCGGCCGGCCCCCCGCGCGCTGGCGGAGAATCACGGCGTCCGGCCCGAAGGGATCGACCTCGCCGACCCGTTCTACCACTGGGAGCCGCTGGAGCGCTTCTATCCAGAGGTCATGGACCTCGAAGACCTGCCGAAGCGCGGCACCTTCCGGTCGCCTTGGCCGGAATCCTCCTTCTGCCTGATCGTGGACCGCCCGCGCACGGTCGAGCTCGAGCTGACCGCACGGCTGTCCCGCAAGGGGGAGGTCGAGCCGGTCGTCAACGGAACCGCTCTCAAGCCTCTCCATCTCGACAGCCAGTGGGTGAAGTACGTTTTCACCGTCCCGGCCTCGCTCCTCCGCCCCGGCCTCAACCGCCTGATCCTGCGCTGGCCCTCCCCCAAGCTCGACGACAACCCGTTCAAGCCGGTGCTCGAGCGCCTGGAGGTCGGCACCGCCGCCGACCTCCACCCGGTGTTCGGCGAGGTCTACTCGCTCATCGCGCGCTGAGCCGTCACGGCGTCTTCTTCCCCTTCCGCCCGAAGGGGAAGAATTCGTCGGGCAGGAGGTGGCCGATGGACTGGACCCCCTGTTTCCGCGGATCTTCCGTGTACACCCGGATGGCCATGTGGATGTGCGGGCTGATGGAGTTGCCCGAAGAGCCCACCTTGCCGATCAAGGTATCGGACTCCACCTTGGCTCCCGCCGTCACCGACACGTCGTGCAGATGGCGGTAGTCCACCTCGATCCAAGCCTCCTGGGTCGCTCCGACCTCCTTGTAGTGATGGAGCAGCGTGACCCAGGGCCCGCTCCGGTTCCCGATGTCGTTGCCCAGGAGCTTCGACATCAGCGCCTTCAGGGGATCGGAGACAGTGGCATCGGTCAGGACGATCCGCCGGACGGCGTCGAACACCAGCGCTTTCGCCTGCGAGCTCGTGATCTTTCCGCGCACCTTGCGGATCTCTTCGACGGCATTCTTGGTGACCGTGCTTTCGTGGCCGAACCAGCCGAAGCCGCCGGAGCCGGCGTCGACCGTCTGAAGAATGTCCACGGTGTCCGGGATGTCGACCGGCTGCTTCGCCAGATTCCTGAGCTCGGTGTGGAGCGCCGTCTCCAGCGCGGCGCGGATGGCGTTCAGGTCGTCGACCACGTCCTGGGAAGGAGGGGTGTTGGCGAGCGTGTTCACGAACGTCAGGGCGCCGAGGATGCGGGAGACGTCCGGCGAGGGCGTGAAACCGCCCGTGCCTGCGAGATGGGCCTTCATCTTGTCCCGGTCCGTCTGGTGGAAGCCGAAATAGCCGTGCAGGAGCTTGGCCAGCACGTCGTCGTTCGCGGCGGCCTCCGTGAGCACGCCCGCGGAAAGGACCTGGCTGGAGACGTGCGTGAAGATGCGCTTCTTCTGCGCGCCGCGGTCGAGGACCTCGGTGAGATCGACCGTGTCCGGCTGGACGGCGGCGATGGTCTCGCCCGCCGGCACATGGATGTCGTACTGCCCGGCGCCATGGTGGGCGTAGGTGGCGAACGCCGCGTCGGCCCCGACGCCGAGGGCCCTGCGGTTGTCGGCCACCGCGGACCGCTGGCTGACGAGGGCCTCGGTCGTGAGCTCCGCGGTGAAGTTGGGGAACCCGGACTCGAGGCTGTTCAGGGCCGTGTGGTAGATCCACCAGACGTCCTCCATCTTCATCGTCGCCTTCGGGTCCAGCCCGGGCAGGAAGCTCTTGGGAAACAACGGCGAGAGCTTCTTGAAGAGCGGCCCTTGCGCGGTCCTCAGGCGCGCCTTGGCCTTGTCCCGCGTTGCGGGGTCCTGGGACTCCAGGTACTGCTTCACCTGCGGATCGGTCGCTCCCTGGAAGGTGAGGGCCTTCTCCGCCTTCTCGCGGCTGGCGATGGTCCGGGCCTCGGAAGCCTTGGCGGCGGCGAGCCGGGCCTCGCGCCGCTTCTTCTGCGCCGGAGTTTCCGGTGTCGGCGGGGCCGACAGAGTGGCCGGGGTTGCCGGGGAGCCGGTCCGCGGCGAAGGCGCCGGAGCCGGCGGCTGCTCCAGGAGATTGCGCTCGGCCCGGGCCTTCTTCTCCGCCTCGCGGGCCTGGTCGAGCCGTTTCTGCGCCTCTTTGAGCTGGGATTCCACCCAGGGAGTCTTCGTCCGTTCGAGCAGAGAGGTGTCCGCGTAGGTTTCGATCCGCACCTTGCGCGCGTCGGCGATCGTGCCCAGGGTCATGTCCGACAGCGAGTCGAGTATGTCTCCCTGGACGTAGACGAGCGGCTTGGCCGCGTTCATCATCGCGGCCAGGGCGGCGTTGGAGGCCTTGAGCAGACCCGCCCTGTCCGCCGACAGTTTGTCGAGCTGTTCCTGGTACTGCGCTTTCCAGGTCTCGTACTGGCGCTCCAGGAGGGTCGGCTCGGGCGGCTTGGCGCCCCTGGGCGTTGGCGGACGCTTCTTCTTCTCCTCGCCGAGCCGCTTCAAGACCCACTGCAACCAGGCGTACTGGTAGGCGGCGGCCTCATAGTTGTCCCACATCTTCCGGGTCGTGGACACGGCTTCCCGGCGAAGCGCCGAGGTGTTGTTGCGCAACAGCGCGGCGACCCGTTCCTCGCTGTCCTTGTCCAGCTTGAAGAGGACGCCGAGGAGCACGGGGGTCGTCGCGGCATCGACCGCCTTGGCGGTCAGCAGGCGCTCGGCCGTCTGGATGCTCGTGGGATGGGCCTGGACGAACTTGCGCAGGCTGGCGTCCCGGCCGCCCTTGGCGGCGAAGATCTCCTTGAGCTTGGCCTCGAAGTCGATCGCTCCCCCCGGCTGGAGCATCGGGACCGCCGGACCGCGCGGACCGGCCCGCACCACGTGCTCCAGCTCGTGGACGATCAGGGCCCGGCCGGCCGTGTGCTCCGGACGGTAGCGGCCGGCCTGGAAGAAGACGTCCAGGCCGAGCGTGTAGGCGTGGGCGCCCAACTCGGCCGCCGACCGGTTCGCCTCCGGGCCGGTGTGGATGCGCACGCGGCCGAAGTCGTGGCCGAAGCGCGACTCCATGGACGCCCGGATGGAGGGATCGAGAGGCCGGCCGCCCCGCGGATCGGTCCTGGGCGCCTCCACCTCCCCCGGCGCCCAGGTGCTCAGCTTGAGGCCGCTACCCTGCTGGGGAGTCTTCTTCGCGGCGGCCTGCTGGGTCTTCTTGACCGGCGCGGCCTTGGTCTTGGCCGGCTCCCCCATCAGGCCACCCAGCCCCGGGTCTCGGCGTCGGAGAGCGAGCGCTCCAGCTTCACGTACTCGCTGCGGGCGGCGCGCAGCAGGTGGGCCATGCGCACCGGCGTGCCCTCGTCGGCCGCCAGGAAGGCCGCGGATAGCGCGATGTTGCGGATCGTGCCGCCGGCCACGCCCAGGCGGGCCAGCTTGTCCAGGTCGAGCCCCTCGGTCGGCGTCTCGTCCGGGAAGATCCGGCGCCAGATCTCGGCCCTCTGCTCCACGTCCGGGAACGGAAACTGGACCACGAAGCGCAGGCGGCGCAGGAACGCCGAGTCCAGCGAGTCCTTGAGGTTCGTGGTCAGGATCGCGAGGCCGCGGTAGGCCTCCATGCGCTGGAGGAGATAGCTGACCTCGATGTTGGCATAACGGTCATGACTGTCCTTGACCTCGCTGCGCTTGCCGAACAGCGCGTCGGCCTCGTCGAACAGCAGGATGGCCCCGCCCTCGTCCGCGGCGTCGAACACCCGGCGCAGGTTCTTCTCCGTCTCGCCGATGTACTTGCTCACCACGGTCGACAGGTCGATGCGGTAGAGGTCGAGCCGCAGCTCGCGCGCCAGCACCTCGGCGGCCATGGTCTTGCCGGTGCCGCTCGGGCCGGCGAAGAGCGCCGACACGCCGAGCCCCCGCGAGCCCCGGCCCGCGAAGCCCCACTGCTCGTACACCACCTGCCGCCGCCGCACCTGGGCCGCGACCTCGCGCAACGTGTCCTTCTGGGCCTCCGGCAGGACCAGATCGTTCCAGTCCGCCACCGGCTCGATCCTCTGGGCCAGCCCCTCCAGTCGAGGCCGGCTCTGCGCGCGGCAGGCGTCCCAGAGGCTGTGACCGTTACTCGTCTCGCCGAGGAGCGTGAGCTGGGCCCCGGCCGACAGGATGCCGCCGATCCCGAGCTGGAACTGGGAGATGACAGCGTCGAGTTGGCCGTCGAGGCTCGCGGCAACCTCGGAGCCGAGGGCGGCGCGCCAGAGGTCGCCCTGCTCCTCGCGGTCCGGCCGGGGCACGTCGAACGCCAGAAGGCGCCGCTCGCGTACCGGGCGCCGCTCGCGCACCGCCAGGAGCACGACGCCGCGGACCTCCTCCGCCAGATGGCTGAGCGCGTTCTCCCGCGCCGCATCGCTCCCCTCCAGGTCGTCGGCATCCACGAACAGGGCGCTGCCGGACAGGGCCGCCTCCCGTTCCCAGAGCCGGATCGTCTCGGCCAGCTCGGACGGCATCGTCGGCAGGTCGCCCGCGGAGAGCACCTGGACCCGCAAGCCGAGAGCGGCGCAGGCCGCAGCCGCGACCGACCGCTTGGCCGCGGGATCGCCGCCGCAGAGTTGGACGACCGGGAAGCCCTGCCCCCCGGCCGAGCCCGCGAACGCGGAGGAGATCCCTTCCGCCACCGCCTGGTGGGACGGGATCGGGTCGGGGGTGTCCCCCAGGGGCCGGATCGTGCCGGCCAGCCGGTCGTCCCAGGGGTCGAGGCCGGTCAGATAGTGAAGCACCCGCTCGTCGATGCGCAGCGGGCTCGAAGTCAGGGTGGGACCGGTGCCGACGTCGATCAGCCGCCAGTAGCGCAGGGGCCCGGCCGGGGACACGGCGCTCCAGTGAGGCTCGGGCAGAGCCGCGAGCGCGAGGCTGAACGTCGGGTACCGGCGGGCCGGATCGCCCTGGGCGGCGGCGCACCGGGCTGCGAACCCGGAGTCGAGCTCCATGCCGGCGCCGAGAAGGAGGACGGCGCGCTCGAACGGCGACAGGCCGAACCGCTGGCAGACCACCTCCAGAGCCGGGGGCGCCGGAAGGTCCCACTCCGGAGCCTTCGGAGGCTCTTCGGCCGCTTGTTCCTCACTGGCATGGCGGTCGAGCGCGAAGCGCACCTCGGCCAGGGCCGCCATGAGATACCCCTGGTTCTCCGCTCTCCACAGGTCGATCGGTTCGTTGGGCATGGACCCTCCCCGCCGTGTATTACGCAGGGCCGGGAGGTGCCCCGCCAGGGGTCGCCAAAACTTTTTTCAACTTTTTTCGGGAAATTTGTCAAAAAAAGGGGGGGCTGCGGCAACTATATAGATGAAGAGGCTACCAACCTCCTTCAACCCGAATTCAGGAGCGGTCCAATTTCCTCCGGCCGCTCCTCTTTTTTTGGTCCAAAGTTCCCTAAACTTGGGACACCGTATCGCGAATCTGAGCCGCGTGCTCCAAAGCGTGGACCCGGACCCCAAGGGCATACGCCTTCCAGTCCAGCTCCTCCACCCATTGGACCGGCCGCACCTCGCCATCCTCCCCCCGAGCCTTCACCACCATCACCACCCGGGCCCGCGCCAGACCGGGCGGACCGTCCGGTGCCCCGGCCACCAGGGCGGCAAAGTCGCCATGGACCCGATCCAGCTCGTCGACCAGCTCCCGCCAGTCCCGGTCCATGACATCCGGCCGCTGAAGACTGGCCGGAATCGGGTCGCCCGAGGGGCTGACGCCGCGCAGGAGATCGGCCAACTCGTCTACCGCCGGCCGGTGGCTGGCAACCAGGTGATCCACGACCTCCTGCACGCACCACCGGCCCGGCCGGGGCCGGACCCGGACCGACTCCTCCGGGATCTCCCGGAGGAGCGCTGCCAGGTCGCGAAACGTCTCCTCCACCCTGCGGCGCAGGTCGGCCACCGGCGCTTCCGTGCCATGGCGCCGGAGGTAGTTCATGGCGCGGGTCTGCTCGGGGGTCACCCTCTGGACCAAGTCCAGGACAATGGAGTCAACCGCTTCGTAGAGCTTCCTCCGCTGGGTGCGCCAATAGAGGAGACAACGGCGGCGTAACTCCCCCAGGAGAAAAGCTTCAGGGTCCTTGATCTTCTCCCAATCGCCCAACAATTGCCGCAGTGAGCCCTGCAAAAGATCTTCGGCGTTCTCGGTGGGAATGCGATAGGTCACGAGGAGCCGCTGCAAGCGTGGGCGCAGACGCTCCAAGGTCTCCATGAAATCGGGCTTCCCCTCCATCACATACCCCGCCGTCCGATCAGCCGCCGAACGACATGGCCCTTCCACATCCACAGTCCCGAAAGGACAATGACGGGAGCGAAGAAAAACCGGACAAGGGGGGCGTAATTGGGAATCTCCTCGAACGGACTATAGATATAACCGAGGATCGGGATGGCAAAGATGATGTGAATCCAGCGGAAGATCGAACGTTTGGTGGCTTCGCTGACCATTGGATCCCTTTCCCTGTTGCGGACGCGAAAGAACAAGAGCAGCCCGTTGCCAGGCGGCGCCGTGTCCGGGCTCATCAAGGACGGATGCTCGTGCGCGCCCCACTGGTGGAGGCAGAGCAGGACGGTTCCATCCGTATCCAGGATCTGACCAAAGTGGTCATGGGCCGGAGGCGTCTCGGGCTGGCCAAAGAGCGACTGGTATCATTTGAAGCTGCCCGGAACGTCGCTCACGCCGATGATCGTCCATGTGCGTTTCATTGCATTCCCCACTGTTCGCCCTTCCTCGTGGAGCTCATCCATCCCAGGACTTGGCGTCCTCCGCCTTCGGCGGCGCGAACACCAGCCTCACCTCGTTCGTGGCCTGACCGGAATCAGTCTTCTTACTGCTCGCGCCGAGGATCTTCAGGGCGAACCCTGCCTCCGTTGTTCGGCTGCGCACCACCACGAACTTGACGTTAAACTCCACGCTGGAAACGTCCAGTTTCGGAGCAGTCTCCGCACTCCTGGCAAGGTCCTCTGCCACCTCCGCGATGGCCCGCGCCAGGGGATGTCCCTCCAGGCTTTCGCCTTCCTGCGTCAGTGACCTTCCCGGAGGCTGAAGGACAACCTTCACTTTCTGGGTCTTCGATTCCGAGCGCGCTCGCGCATCCTTTCCCGACGCTTCCAAGGGAACGACGCTTGCCGAGACCGAGCCCTCGGTCGACTCGGAGATCATGACCTCGAGCTCGACCTCTACTTTGGCCAGGTCGGGGAGAGCCCTCAGATCGCCATGCTGCCCTGCGAGTCGAAGTTCCTCCTTGACCTCCGAAAGAACGTCGCGAAGCCTCGGGCCCGAAATGTCTTCACCTCCACCCGAATGCCACAGTGCGTAGCCCGACCAGGCTACCGCGGCCAACCCCGCGATCAGGACCAGAAACATCGGTTCATCTCGCATCAAGCCCGTCATTCTTGCTCCTTGCTGCGCTTGGCTTCCCTAGGCAGCGAGACTGTTACTCGGCGACCTTCACCGGCATAATGCTCGTTTCAGGAGCGCCGTGTTTTCCAAATTCGCGCAAAACCATTTCGTACGAGACGAACCCGGCGCCGACTTCGTGGGTTGCATAACCGGGCATGGGCAGAGCAATATCCATCAGGATCTGCTTGATGAGGCGAGGGTCCGGCCGGTCCAGAGGATACGACACTACCAGGTACTCTTTCTCTTTTCTCACGGTGCCGATCAGCCTCTCCGAGCTCAATGCATGGTCCTTTGGGAACCCGAGCTCGAGGACCATCTCGGCCTTGGCCTCAATCCGGATCCGCGCCTCCTCACGGAGGAAATAAAGGAGAAGGGCCACGCAGCGGGAAGCCTCCGCTGCTGCAATGCTGGTCCCCGATGCTACAGTCTTTCGGCTCCACTCTTCCTTCGGAACTCGTTGCCGAAAGCCCATCCGTTCCTCGGCAGCCTTGTTTTCTGCTGACTTCGGAATGCTCTCCGAGTGGGTGACGATCAGGTCTATACCAGGAGCGACAAACGTTGGCCGGAACCGGCTGCTGCCCTTGATTCCACGAGCCGATCCCGGCCACAGCTCCTTCCCATCCGGACTGGCTGCACCGACGCTGATCTCCCAGTCCGCCAGACCCCATGGGTTCAGAGTATTGTCTTCGGGGCCCTGGTTGCCGGCAGAGAAAACGAAGGTGATCCCCTTCGCAGCCGCCAGTTGTGACAGCTGATGAACTGGTTCCTCGAGGTCGAAGATCGATCCTTCCCGCCCGACCTGGGGACCGAGGCTCATGTTGGCGCCGCTCCCGGGAGGCAGGTTCTCGATTGAGTAGGCCATCCCTCGAAGGATTGTTCCATATCTCCCACCGAACTCCTTGGCCACCACCCAGACTGACCGCACCTGCGGTGACTCCACGAGCCGCTTGAGCTTTGGGCCCGAAGCCGCGACTTCATAACCCTTCAAAAGGCAGATCCAGGCTCCCTCCAAGGTTGTAGCCGACACAGGCCGAGACACCTCCTTCAGCAGCTTCTCGAAGGAAGGATCCCGATCTCCCTGAACCATGACGATCAGGTCGTAGCTCCGCCCTGGGTCCAAGGATACCCGTTCGCGCTCAGGATGGATCTTCACCTTCCATGAGTCGCCCTGCGCAGAGGCAGTGCCTACGGCGCCAAGCATCAAGATGAATACCAGAAGCCCGGGAAGACAGTTTCCAATTTCACTCAGCATCAAACCTACCTCTGTCGCCCAACGCTGTGACAACTCAGCTGGCAGAATCTAAGGTTTCCTGCCAGCGCATATGGCTATGGGTCCACTGCGTTGCCCTGCTTTGTTATTGTACAGCGGATCTACCTGCTTGCGAGACGAGGCGAGGCGCTGAGACTGTGCCTGCGTCCCTCCGGGACTTTGGGGGATAGGGCTGATCCATGGCAGGGGTTGAAACCCCTGCCTCTATGCCGATGCCCCTTCGGGGCGCAAGCTCCAATCACCACGCGGCTTCCATACGCAGTCCCGAAGGGACCAAGGCATAAAGCCCGGCACTTCAGTGCCAGGGTGGAACGAATTCCATCACCAATTCTAAGTCCCGAAGGACGCAGGCATTCCAGCGCGAAGCAACCAACAAGATGAAAGGTCGAGCGCGATACCGTCGCCGTGGGACTAATCACTATAGGATAACTAAGGATTATCATGCAGCAAATATCGCCCTTTAGATTCATGCACACAATGTTTTTAGGTTTGGGAATCAGCCTAATCTACGGTCTCGCAAGCGCCTCCCTTAT
>DATANP010000374.1:0-6646 GCA_036266195.1 Thermoanaerobaculia bacterium
AGCCTGTCGGTGCCCTTCGCCGATCCGGGGACCGCGGACACCCACATCGCCGTTGTCGATTGGGGCGATGCCACCTTCGACGCGGGTACAATCGCGGCGGGCCGTATCATGGCCAGCCACGTCTATCCAGATGACGCGAGCGCCGAGGTCCGCATCTGCGTCACCGATGACGACGGCGAGACCGGATGCGACACGATCCAGGTGAGTGTGCGCAATCAGAACCCGGTGGTTCAGGGCGCGGGCGCCTTCGCGCTCGCGGCTTGGCGGACCGAGGACTACCTCTCCTGTTACGACGGCTTCTCCGACTGGCAGGTGGACGCGGGCGCCGGCGCGGTCGTGCAGGAGAACAACAGCCGGCCAAGCCTGTTCTACGGCAACTTTCTCGCCCTCGGCAGCCGCATCGAGGGCCGGCTCCGCGTCTCCTCGGAATCGTCAGACGGAGACGCGTTCGGTCTCGCCGTCGGCTTCAAGCCGGGCGACACCACGAGCTCCGCGGCCGACTACCTGCTGATCGACTGGCGGCGGGAGGAGCAATCCTTCCGCTTCGGCTGCGGCGGCCAGGCCACGGCCCGCCGCGGCCTGGTGCTGTCGCGCGTCACGGGTGTTCCGGCCGACGCCGAGCTCTGGGCGCACGACAACCGCACCTGCAACGGCACGGCGAGCGGCGTGCACGAGTTGGCCCGCGGCAAGCGCTTCGGCGCCACCGGATGGACGCCGGGCACGGAGTACACCTTCGCCCTCGAAGCCACGCCCGACCGCCTGCGCCTGTTCATCAACGGCGTGCTCGAGCTCGACGTGACGGGCAGCTTCCCGAACGGCCGCCTCGCGTTCTACGGCTACTCGCAGGCGGACGTAACCTACAGCGGCTTCTCCAGCAAATCGATCGTGGGCGACGAAGGCCGGCCGCTCGAGGCTCGGGTGGGCTTCACCGACGCGGGCGTGCTCGACACCCACACCGCCACGATCGACTGGGGCGACGGCACGCCGCCGTCCCTGGGCACCATCGCCGAGATCGCGGGCTTCGACGTCATCACTGGAACGCACTCCTTCCCGGACGACGGCAGCTTCACCGTGCGCGTCTGTGCCACGGACGACGACGGCGGCACCGGCTGCGACGACGTCCCGGCCCAGGTGCGAAACCTCGTCCCGGTGGTCGAGGCCGGCGAGAAGGTGCTCACCGCGCCAGGCCAGCCCGTGCCCGTGCACGCGACCTTCACCGACGCCGGCAGGGCCGACACCCACACTGCGACGATCGATTGGGGCGACGGCACGCGGGAGGCGGGCGTGGTGGCGGAGAGCAATGGCTCCGGCACGGTCACGGGCACCCATACCTTCACGGGCGACAGCACCTTCGTGGTCGAGGTCTGCGTCACCGACGACGACGGCGAGACAGGCTGCGACAGCTTCCAGGCCAACGGCGTCCTCGATCTCGGGCTGACCAAGACCCACGACGCCGGCACCCTGGTAACGCCGGGCCAGGTCATCACCTATACCCTGACGGCGAGCCTCCAGGGCACGCTCTCCGCGAGCGGCGTCAAGGTGGTGGACGCGCTTTCCGACCTCACCAGCTTTGTGTCCGCCGGTCAGGGCGGCGTCTACGATCCGCAGACTCACAAGGTCACATGGTCGTTGGGCACGCTGGAGCCAGGACAGAGCGTGCCGCTGACCGTCACCGTGCAGGCCGACTTCGTGCTGCCCGTGGGCGCCGTGCTGAGCAACTCGGCCAGCATCTCCTACGATGGCGGCCAGGGGCCGAACGTCAAGCCCGGCGACACCACCGACGACCAGGGCGGCGCCACTGTGCGCACGCCGGCCGATCTGATCATCCGCGCGCTTGACCGCAGCGGCACGGTCACCGACTTCGCGACTCTGGCCCTGACCGGCACGCTCGGCGTGGAGATCGCGAACCAGGGCGGCCTGGACGTCACGGCGCCCTTCCGGCTGACGGTCTTCGCGGACAGCGACGGCAACCGCGTCTACACCCCCGGAACCGATCACGTTTTCGGCGAGAGCGATGTGACGACTCTCCTGGCCGCCGGGGCCGCGCTCACCGTGCCGGTGGCGGTCGAGGGCGAAGTCGCCTTCCGCGACGCTCCGATCTGGGCGTTCGTGGATAGCGGCGCGGTCGTCACGGAGGTCGACGAGACGAACAACCTGCGGAACACGGGCGAGGCCTGCCGCTTGCCCGGTGAGCCCGCCCGCCGCGTCTACACCCTGGACGCCGACTTCGACCAGGGCGTGCTGTTCAATGTCAACCACGACGCACCGAACCACGACGAGCTGCGGCTCAACCAGGTCACCGAGCCGTTCCCGTTCATCTGGGTCGCCGCTTCCGCCCGCGGCACCGCGGTCAAGATCAACACCGTGACCGGGCAGATTCTGGGCGAGTACTACACCGCGCCCAACAACCGCGGCCGCGATCCTTCCCGCACCACGGTGGACCTGAACGGCGACGCCTGGGTGGCCAACCGCGCCGAGGGTGAAGGCGGCCGGGGATCGGTGGTGCACATCGGCCTCAAGGAAGCCTTCCAGTGCATCGACCGCAACGGCAACGGGGTGATCGACACCTCCACCGGCCTGGGGGATATCCGGCCGTGGCCGAACACGAACGGCGCCGACAACAACGGCGGAGTCTCCACCGCGGCTGACGAGTGCATCATCCACTACGTCCGCGTCAACGGTACCGCCACTCGCACCGTGGCGATTACGCCCGAGAACGATCTCTGGGTCGGCGGCTGGGGCAACCAGAGGCACGACCTGCTCGACGGCGAGACCGGAACGATCCTCGACAGCATCGCGCCCCCGTGCGGCGGCTATGGCGGCCTGGTCGACCGTAATGGTGTCCTCTGGTCAGCCTCCGGCCTTCTGCGCTACGACCCGAGAACGGGCCAGATGGATTGTCTTGCCGCCACTTGGAATTCCTACGGTCTCGGCCTCGACAGCCAAGGCAGGATCTGGAACACCCAGGCCGACGCGGGGACCGTCACGGTGCTCTCGCCAACCGGAGAAATCCTGGACGTCTTCCCGACGGGAGGCTCGGTCTCGACCGGCCTTGCGGTCACCCCCGACGACAACATCTGGATCGCCAACCGCGGCCCCCACACGATCACGCGGCTGAGCAATGAAGGCGACCTCCTGGCCACCATCCCTGTCGGCAACACGCCCACCGGCGTGGCCGTGGACACCAACGGCAAGGTGTGGGCGACCAACCTCGGCTCCGACAATGTGATGCGGATCGATCCGGCCACCAACAAGGTGGATCTGACGGTCTCTCTCGGTCCCGGTGCCGGTCCCTACAACTACAGCGACATGACGGGCGCCGTGGTCCTCGGCAAGACCGCACCCCAGGGGCACTGGACAGTCAACCATGACAGCGGCCAGGCCGGGACGAAGTGGGGCCGGGTGCGCTGGAGCTCCTATGAGCCGCCGGGCTCCAGCGTCATCATCCGCGCCCGGAGCGCCGAGGCGATCGGCGGGCTCGCGGCCAAGGAATTCCTCGACCTTGAGAAGGGGATCGAGAGCGGCGTGCCGGACGGCCGCTACCTGCAGGTGGAGGTCACTCTGCACCCCTCGTCGGCGGGCGAGACGCCGATCGTCTACGACGTCACCGTCGAGACCCGCTCGGGCCTGCCGGATCTGACCGCCTCCTTCGTGCGCACGGTCCACCATTCGGATTCGCTGGAGCTGACCGTCCGCATCGGCAACGGCGGCGATGCGAAAGCTCCGGCCGGAACTCCGGTTTCCCTTTATGACGGCGATCCCGCAGCCGGCGGCACCCGGATCGCGACCTACACCGACCTCTTCCCGCTGGCGCCGGGCGAATTCCAGGACGTTCCGTTCGTCTGGAGCTCGCCGCCGCCCGGTACTCACCAGCTCTTCCTGGTTGCCAACGACGACGGCACCGGCCAGGACCGCGGCCCGGTCGAGGAGTGCACCCGCGCCAACAACGCTCAAGTCGTGGAGGTCGCGCCGCTGCCCGACCTGGTCATCCTATCGATCGACCGCAGCACGGCCGCGACCGACCTCCAGGCCCTGACGATATCGGGCACGCTCGGGATCGGGTTGAAAAACCAAGGCAACACCAGCGTCGCGCAGCCGTTCCGCGTGACCGTGTTCGTGGATTTCGACCGCGACGGCCTCTTCACTGCCGCGACCGACCGCGTCCTCGGGCAGGCGGAGTTCACGGGCTCGCTCTCCTCGAATGCAACCGCGACCTTGCCCGTGCCGGTCTCCGGCGAGGTGCGCTTCCGTGACGATCTGATCTGGGCTTTCGTGGACAGCGAGCACGTCATCCCCGAGCTGTCCGAGGACAACAACCTCAACCAGACGGGCGCCGCCTGCGACTTCCACCCGCCGGTGGGGAGCTTCTCGCCTCAGGTCGAGTGGCAGTGGACGGGTAGCCCGGTCCTGCCAGGCTCGAACCAGGTGATGATGACGCCGGCGGTGATCGACCTCACCGGCGACGGCGTGCCCGAGGTGGTCTTCACCACGTACCAGGGGGCCAACTACAACACCGACGGCCACCTGCGGGCGGTGGACGGCCGCACCGGTGCGGAGCTCTTCACGGTCACGGATTCCGCCTTCGACGTGCGCGGTGCCGGCAGCGTCGCCGTCGGCGATATCGATCTCGACGGCCGGCCCGAGATCCTCGCCGTAGCCGAGTCCGCCGACCGCCTCCTGGCCTTCGAGCACGATGGCACGTTCAAGTGGCGCAGCGCCCTGATCCCAGGCGCTGTCAATTGGGGCGGGCCCGGCCTGGCGGATCTCGACCGCGACGGTCTCCCGGAGATCATCGTCGGAGCGACCGTTCTCGACCGCGACGGCACCCGGCGCTGGGTGGGTGGCTTCGGGCGAGGCGACAACGTCAGCGTCGGCGTCGGCCCGCTGTCACTGGTGGCCGACCTCGACCTGTCAGGAAATCCGGAGGTCGTCGCCGGCAACACAGCGTACCGTTGGGACGGCACCGTCCTCTGGCGCAGGTCAGACCTTGGCGATGGCTTCAATGCGGTCGGCAACTTCGATGCCGATCCGTTCCCCGAGATCGTCCTGGTAACCAACGGTCGCGTCTACCTGCTTCAGCACGACGGCACGACGGTCTGGGGCCCCGTCCTGCTCCCCGGCGGAGGCCATGGCGGTGCGCCAACGGTCGCCGACATCGACGGCGATGGCCAGCCGGAGATCGGCGTAGCTGGAGCGAGCCGCTACGTCGTCTTCGAGACGAACGGCACGATCAAATGGCAGGCTGTCACTCAGGATGGCAGCTCCAACGTTACCGGCTCCTCGGTTTTCGACTTCGAGGGCGACGGTAAGGCCGAGGTGGTCTACGGCGACGAGCGCTTCCTGCGCATCTACCGCGGCAGCGATGGCACGGTCCTGTACCAGCTCGCCAAGAGCTCGGGCACCACCTATGAGCTGCCCGTCGTGGCGGACGTGGATGCCGACGGTAATGCCGAGATCGTCGCGATCGCAAACACGCTCGCCGGCTTCGGACCCCAGACCGGGGTCTACGTCATCGGCGACGCCGCCGACTCCTGGGTACCGACGCGGACGCTGTGGAACCAGCATACGTACCACGTCGGGAACGTCAACGACGACGGCTCGATCCCGCGGCGCGAGGAGCCGAGCTGGCGCACCCATAACACCTACCGCCTCAACCTGCGCACCGAGGGGAATCCTTTTGCCGCGCCGGACCTCACGGCTTCGCGCATCGTCGTTGACCTCGCCAACCCCGGCGTCGAGGTGCCGGTCACCGTGCGCATCGGCAACGGCGGCAAGATCTTCGCGCCGGCCGGCGTGGCCGTGGTCTTCTACAACGGAGACCCGTCCGCGGGCGGTACCCTGCTCGGCACGGTCGCGACGACCCATCGGCTCGAGCCCGGCGAGTTCGAGGACATCCCCTTCGTCTGGCGGACCCCGGCTCCGGGCACGTACACCGTCTTCGTCGTCGCCGACCCCGGCACCGGCCGCGGCAAGGTCAGCGAGTGCGAGGAGGGCAACAACCGCCACTCGCTCACGTTCCAGGTCCCGGCCGTCCCGGACCTCGCCCTGGCCAAGGACGACGGCCGCACGAGCGCCGTGCCCGGTCAGGCGATCACCTACACCCTGACCGTGACCAACGTCGGGGCCCGCGGCGCGACCGGCGTCACGTTGACCGACACGCTGCCGCAGAACACCACCTTCGTCAGCGCGAGTGACGGCGGCATGCTCGCAGCCGGGGCCGTCACCTGGCCGGCCTTCAGCGTGGCGAGCGGCGGCAACGCCACCCGCACCCTGACCGTGCGGATCAACCGCCCGCTCCCGGCCGGCGTGACCACCATCACCAACCGGGCGGCCGTGACGGACGACGGCACCCACGGCCCCGATCCGCATCCGGCCAACAACACCGCGTCCGACGTCGACAGCCTGCGCAACGCGCCCGAAGCCGGCGACGACACCGCCACGACGCCCGAGGACACCGCCGTCGAGATCGATCTCTTCGCCAACGATTCCGACGCCAACAACGATCCGCTCACGCTCACCGAGGTGACCCAGCCCGCACAAGGCACGGTCACGGTGATCACCCCCGGAAACGCCGGACATGTGAGCTATGCGCCTGCCGCGAACTTCCACGGCACCGACACCTTCACCTACAAAGCCAACGACGGCA
>DATANP010000375.1:0-7317 GCA_036266195.1 Thermoanaerobaculia bacterium
CCCCTGGCCCCCTCTCCCATCGCACTCCCGCCCACCCGGGAGAGGGGGGACGCCTGCCAGCCCTATTGCCGGGATCCAGCTATCAAGCCCCAGATGCGTTCCCCCTCTCCCGGAGGAAGGGAGGGGATGGGAGAGGGGGCCAGGGGGTGAGGGGCTACTCATCCCGGCCGTGGGCGTGGGCCGGCGGCGAGGTCGCCTCCACCGCCTTGAACGGCTCCAGCACGCGGTACCGGTGCTCCGCGCCCTTGGGCACCACCCACGAGTCGCCGGGACTCAGGATCACCGTCTGACCCTCGACGATCAGCTCGGCCTTCCCCTCCAGCACGTATCCGACAGTCTCGTAGTCGCGGCGGCTCGCCGCCTTGCCCTCCGTGCTCTCCTCCTCCCAAAGGCGCATGGCCACGTGAATCCCGGAAGCCAGATAGGTCTGCCCCATGGACCCGCGCGGCGAGTGCTTCGAATCGATCTTGGTGACGGTCGTATCAGCCATCTCGCTCCTCCTCTCAGCCGGATGCTCAATGCATGAGCGTTGCCAGGGTCTGATCCTGACCCCAGATCAGACATTGACCCGCCCATTTTGGTTCAGAGTTTGACCCATGACGGCTGTGCAGGATTTTCAAGTATTTGATCCTGCGAGAGAACGGGTTTCCATGGCCCTTGGCACGGCGGCTGCAATCTCAAAAGGGCAAGAGTCTTGAGAGGGATGAGGCAGGGTTCTCCTGATTGGAGGGATGGGCGGCCGGGGGGTCCCAAACCCCCCGGCCGGCGGTCCAGCAGGTTTTCTTTCTTGTAGGTCTCTTTTTCTGGTCCGGTTTTCGGAGGATGGTCGGAAAGGGGTCTCCGCAAGGGGACCCCTTTTCACATTCCGATGGCACGCGCGTTGCTCCTCCGGTCCTCGCGAAAGGAGACGCGATGATCCTGCTGAGCAAAGCCCAAGAGATCCTGCTGATGCAGTTCCCCGAGCAGAGAGGAGAGCGCCTCGGAGCCCAGGTCGGCCAGACCCTGCCTGAAGACCACTTCCGCAAGACCGAGCAGATCACCCCCGGCATCGAGTTCGAAGGGGCCCTCGACGGCCTCCTCGCCCACGGCCTCCTGGAGAAGTCCGGAGAGGCCGGCGGAGAATACAAGCTTACCCAGACCGGCTACGACTACCTCTACGCCGGAGCCGGCCACCGGATCGACGAGGGTTAGCTGCCCAAAGACCAAAAGGACTGCAAGGTCTCCAAGGACATCAACCTTTGGTCCTTGCCGTCCTTGCAGTCCTTTGAGTCCTTACCCGCCCGACCGCTTCGCCCGATACCCAGCCTTCACCAGCTCGCCCAGAATCTGCTCCGCGTGATCCCCCTGGATCTCCAGCTCAAAGCAGGGGTCTCCTGAAGAGGTCTTCCCCACCTTCATCGCCCCTCCGCCCCCGCACAGCCGCTTCCACTCCCCCAGAAGCCGCGAGGCGTCGTCGCGGGTCAGCACCAGCGGGGCCGCCACTGTGACCGTCTTGCCGCCCCGGCCCTTGCTCTCGCGCCGCACCCGCACGTCCTGCTCCCCCGGGGGAAGGCTCCGCCAGGGTTCCTTCGCCGGCGCGTCCGACCTCGTCTCCACCCGCCGCTCCGACGACCAGACCAGCTTTCCGCCACCCTTCGGCTTCAATCGTTTGTCCTCAGGAAGAGCGGCACCCCCTCAAGCGTTGTAGGATGAAGGCCACTTGTCTTTGCCCGAGAGGAACGCCTGTTTGGACAACATCCGAAACTTCTGCATCATCGCTCACATCGACCACGGGAAGTCTACCCTGGCCGATCGGCTGATCCAGCGCTGCGGCGGCGTCGAGGACCGCGAGTTCCGGGACCAGATCCTGGACTCCATGGACATCGAGCGCGAGCGCGGCATCACCATCAAGAGCAACACGGTCAGCCTCCTGTACGACGCCAAGGACGGCAACCGCTACCAGCTCAACCTCATCGACACCCCCGGCCACGTCGACTTCTCGCACGAGGTCCGCCGCTCGCTCATGTCCTGCGAGGGGGCGCTCCTCCTCGTCGACGCCTCCCAGGGAGTCGAGGCCCAGACCGTGGCCAATCTCTATCTGGCAATGGAGTTCGACCTGGAGATCGTGCCGGTCATCAACAAGATCGACCTCCCCTCCGCGGAAATCGAGCGCGTGCGCGAGGAGATCGACTCCGACCTCGGGCTCGACCCCTTCGAAGCCGTGCTCTGCTCGGCCAAGCAGGGGATCGGCATCGACGACATCCTCGAAGCGGTCGTCCACAAGTTGCCCGCTCCGACCGGCGATCCGGCCGACCCGCTCCGCGCCCTGATCTTCGACGCCCAGTACGATGCCTATCGCGGCGTCGTCCTCCTCGTCCGGGTCAAGGACGGCAGCATCCGGGCCGGCCAGACGATCCGGCTGATGCATACCGAGAAGGAGTACAAGGTCGAGGAGGTCGGCCACCTGCGCCTGAAGCGGATCAAGACCGACGGGCTCGAAGCCGGCGACGTGGGCTACATCATCGCCGGCATCAAGGCGGTGCGGGACATCACCATCGGCGACACCATCACCCAGGCCGACCGCCCGGCCTCCGAGCCGCTCCCCGGCTACAAGGACGCCAAGCCGGTCGTCTTCTCCTCGATCTACCCGATCGCCACGGACGACTACGAGGACCTGGCCCGCGCCCTGGAGAAGCTCCAGATCAACGACGCCGCCCTGACCTATCAGAAGGACTCCTCGTCCGCGCTGGGCTTCGGCTTCCGCTGCGGCTTCCTCGGCCTCCTCCACCTCGAAGTCGTCCAGGAGCGGCTGGAGCGGGAGTACGACCTCTCCCTCCTTCTCTCTGCGCCGTCCGTGCGCTACGAGGTCACCCTGGAAGACGGCGAGGTGCTCTGGGTGGACAACCCCGCGCACTTCCCGGACCCGTCCGCGATCGCCTTCGCGCGGGAGCCGTACATCAAGGCGACCATCCTGATCCCCGAGCGCTATCTGGGGCCGATCATGGAGCTCTGCCGCGAGCGCCGGGGCATGAACCTGACCTACGAGTATCTGACCCAGAGCCGCGTGCAGGTGGTCGTCGACCTGCCGCTCGCCGAGATCCTCTTCGACTTCTACGACCGCCTGAAGAGCCTCACCCAGGGTTATGGCTCGTTCGACTACGAGCTGACCGACTACCGCGAGACCGACCTCGTCAAGGTCGACATCCTGGTCAACGGCGAGAAAGTCGACGCCCTCTCGCAGCTCGTCCATCGCGAGAAGTCGCGTCCGCGGGCGCTCCACTACTGCGAGCGCCTCGCCGAGACCATCCCCAAGCAGCAGTTCAAGATCGCCATCCAGGGGGCCATCGGCGGCAACATCATCGCGCGCTCGACGATCAGCGCCTTCCGCAAGGACGTGACCGCGAAGTGCTACGGCGGTGACATCAGCCGCAAGCGCAAGCTCCTGGAGAAGCAGAAGGAAGGCAAGAAGAGGATGAAGATGGTCGGCTCCGTGGAGATCCCGCAGGAGGCCTTCCTCGCCGTCCTCAAGTCGGAGGCCGGTTCCTGAGCATGACCATCACGCAAGAACCCCAGGAGATACCGACCATCATCCCCGTCTTTCCGCTGACGGGCTCGCTGCTGCTGCCGGGCAACCTGCTGCCGCTCAACATCTTCGAGCCCCGCTACCGGAACATGGTGGCGGACGCCCTGGCCGGCAGCCAGCACATCGGCCTGATCCAGCCGCTCGTGCCGAGGCAGGACAACTGGGTGGCCGAGGCCGAATCGGCCTCCCAGTCCCACCCGGAGCTCTATCCGATCGGCTGCGTGGGCAAGATTGACCGCAGCGAGCAGCAGCCGGACGGCCGCTACGTGATCGTGCTGCGCGGCATCAGCCGCTTCCGGATCGTGCGCGAGCTGCCGATGTGGCGCGGCTACCGCCAGGTGGAAGCCGACTACTCGGCCTTCCCCGGCGACGAGCTGGAGCCGGCGAGCCTGCTCAACCCGGCGCGCCTCCTGCGCGCGCTGCGCACCTTCTCCGAGACGCACGGGCTGGAGTTCGACTTCGACCTCCTCGGCTCCCTGCCCGGCGTGATCCTCCTCAACGGCCTCGCCGCCGCCCTCCCCTTCCGGCCCGCCGAAAAACAGGCGCTCCTCGAAGCGCCGGGCACCCTGGAAAGAGAAGAGCTCCTTCTGACGTTGATGGGGATGGGGCTCGACACGCAGTCGGCCGACGAATACTACTCCCCGCCCACCGTCCACTAGAGAGCGAAGCGAGGGGAACAAGGAGACCGTCATTTCCAACCAGATCACCGGGGACACCCGGGGCATCAAGACCTCCGAGATCCGCGCCCTGGAGCGCACCTACCGCCGCCGCGTCGATCCGCGGCAGGTGGTCTCGCCGGAGCTCGCCCGGCACATGACCGAGATCTCGCGCCAGCTCGGCCGCCAGGTCGGCGTCCTGCTCGACCGCGACGGCTCCGTGCGCAACGTCATCCTGGGCGACGCCCACAGCCTGACCCTGCCGGACGTCGGACGTCTCCGCGGCGGCACCGGCCGCTTCCGCGGCCTGCGGCTCGTCCACACCCATCTCAAGGGAGAGCCGCTGACCAAGGACGACCTGAACGACCTCGCGCTCCTGCGCCTCGACATGGTCGCCATGGTCGAGGTACTAGGTGACGGCCTGCCGGGCCGGACCGAGGTCGCCCACCTGGCACCCGAGGCCTCCGTTCAGAGCGACGACGGCGTTCCCCAGGACCCCTTCGAACGCATCAAGATGCGGGACGTCTACCAGCTCGCGAACGACTTCGACGTCCAGGCCACCATGCGGGCCCTGGAGGAAGAGGTCGCGCGCATCATCACCGACGCGGGCCAGACCGACAAGGAGCGCGTGCTGGTGATCGGCATCGTGCCGGACGACGAGCACTTCCAGGAGATGCTGGAGCTGGTGCGCTCGGCGGACGTGGAGATCGCCGGCACCATGCGCCAGAAGCGTTCGCAGGTCCATCCCAGGACCGTGGTGGGCAGCGGCAAGCTCCAGGAGATCGTCCTGGAAGCCATGCGCCGCCGGGCGAGCGTGGCCGTCTTCGACATCGATCTCAAACCCGCCCAGGCGAGAGCCTTCGAGGACGCCACGGGCCTCAAGGCGATCGACCGCACCCAGCTCATCCTGGACGTCTTCGCCCAGCGCGCGAAGAGCCGGGACGGCAAGCTGCAGGTCGAGCTGGCGCAGCTCAAGTACTCCCTCCCCCGCCTGACCGACCAGGACGCGGGCCTCTCGCGCCTGACCGGAGGCATCGGAGGCCGGGGCCCCGGCGAAACCGTGATGGAAATCGGCCGCCGCCGGATCCGCGACCGCATCCGGTCGCTCGAAAAGCAAGTGGAAAACCTTTCCAAGCAGCGCGACCTGCGCCGCCGCCGCCGTCACGAAGAAGGGGTCCCGACCCTCTCGATCCTCGGCTACACCAACGCCGGCAAGAGCACCCTCCTGAACGCCCTGACCGGCAGCGAAGTCGAGGCCGCGGACAAGCTCTTCATGACCCTCGACCCCACCAGCCGCCGCCTGCGCTTTCCGCGCGAGGGCGAGGTGGTGATCACCGACACCGTGGGATTCATGGCCGACCTGCCGAAGGATCTGATCGCCGCCTTCAAGGCGACCCTGGAAGAGCTGTCCGACGCGGATTTGCTGCTGCACGTCGTGGATGCCGCCGACCCCAGGCTGGAAGCCAAGAAGGCTGCCGTTGAGGGGATTCTGGAGGAGCTGGACCTACACGAGATTCCACGGCTGCTGGTTCTGAACAAGATCGATCTCCTGCCGGAGCACGAAGCTGAGTCGCTGACGAAGCGATACGACGGCATCGCGGTCAGCGCCGTTACCCGCAAGGGCCTGCCCGAGCTGCTCCACGTCGCCGAAGAGCGGCTTGGCCGCGAGCGGCCGTTTGTGAAGGAGTATGGGGAGAAGGCCGGGGAGACTCCGGAGGCCGTTTTAGGATAGAATTTGGGAACTTCTTCCAGGAGAGAGGCACGACGATGAGTCTCGAAGAACTGGAATCGGAAAGCCTGAAGCTGCCTGATGAGGATCGGGATTCGAGCGCCGGTGCAAGGTGAAGGCAGAGCGCGACTGATTCCCGCTGATGAGGTCTTCGCAAGACTCCTAGAATCTTGGATTGAGGACGGAGATGCTCAGGAGCAAAGGCAGACGGGCGAGTATCTGGTCCAAGCTTTGGACGAAGATCGCCTCTCTGACCGCCCCCTCTTTCCTCAAGGCTCAAGAATCTGACTTGGTGAGTCACCAAGTTCCTCGGGCACCTCTACCCTCTACCAGAGAACCGGGATTAGCCTCTATGCCGCCAAGGTTACGCCCCTTCTTCTTCTCCAATCCTGAGCGGCGGCGGGAACGGACCCAGGGCCGAGACTGAGGCACCGGCACAGGGGAAAGCCGCCGGCAACAACTACTCCCTCGACCTACAGCCACCGCGCCCGCTGCCGACTCTACCTTTCTCCGGCCAGCAATTCAGGATAGTCGGCTGCGTGCTCTTCATCAAGCGCTGCAGCGCATAAGAAGTGACTCTCATGTGCGGCTAATAATTGCATATAATTGAGCATTTTTATTTGCTCTCCAAATGCATCTATACACACTGTCCAAAACCGTTTACCTTCCACATGAAGGTCAGATAATTCTATCCTGCAACCTTTGGCCGGGAAATCAGGCATGGCAACCAGAGTGACACTACCCTCCTCTGATAAGCCGAATACCCGTGTCTTCCTTCGTTTTGAAATGGGAACCCACGAATCACCATAGCTCTTAACATCAACCGCCGAGTTGAGCGGCAAAGAAATCTTCCTCCACTCTCTACAATAACCTCTAGCGGAGTTGCCCAAAACAATAGGCGTCCGAGCACCTAGCAACCACTTTATCTCAAGAGCAGAACCACGAATCTTTATACCCAGATTGTCCATTTTTGGAAGGGCAAGGTATTGGTCAACAATCTCCTCACACCTGACCCCTTCCTCACCAAAGTACGCCTCGACCTCAGCCGGGAGTTCTCCCGGGATAAACCACCTACTCTCTAGAGTTACGAATATCCTTGATTTACTACCCAGCATCACTAACTCCGCCAAGTCTACTTACGCTCGACCGAGCACCACCGACGACACACCTGTTCCAAAATTCGGGTGAGGTAACCCCTCTTTGTAGGCTAAGCCTGCTCGTGCTGCTAGAGCTACAATCTCCTCCTCCGAAATCCCTTTCTGAAACGTTCCCTTCTTCGGGTCGGACCAGAAACCATCGTTGAAGTGTTCCCACCTACCCTGATTAGCTTGGCAACCGATGTCCACAGGAGAACGCGCAACAGCTAATAA
>DATANP010000376.1:0-5835 GCA_036266195.1 Thermoanaerobaculia bacterium
GGGCGGCCCAAGGGCGTGGCCGTCTCGCACGCCGCGGCCGTGGAGCACTTCCTCACCGTCTCGCGGCTCTATGGGATCACCGAGGAGGACCGGGTCCTCCAGTTCTCCTCCGCGGGGTTCGACACCTCGGTCGAGCAGATCTTCACGGCCCTGCTCAACGGCGCCGCGCTGGTGCTGCGGGGGCCGGAGGTCTGGGGACCGAAGGAGCTGGAGGAGAACATCCTCCGGTACGGCGTCACGGTCACGGATCAGGCCACGGCCGTCTTCTCCCGCTGGGTGCAGGAGGCGGAGACGCATCTTCCGAGCCTGCGCGTGATCCCGATCGGCGGCGAAGAGCTGCTGCCGGAGACGGCCCGGCGCTGGAGCCTGTCGCCGCTGGCCGGGGTCCAGGTGCTCAATGGCTATGGCCCCACCGAGGCCGTGGTCTCGGCCATCTTCCACGAGATGCGGCCGGATGAGACGGGGCCGGTGCCGATCGGCAAGCCGCTCCCCGGGCGCGTGGCCCGGGTGCTCGACCGCCACGGCAACCCGCAGCCCGTGGGCGTGCCCGGAGAGCTGTGCCTGGGCGGTGTGCTGGCCCGGGGCTATCTGGGCCGGGCGGACCTCACGGCGGAGCGTTTCGTGCCCGATCCGTTCGGAGAGCCGGGCTCGCGCCTGTACCGGACAGGCGACCTGGTGCGCTGGCGCCCGGACCGGGAGCTCGAGTTCCTCGGCCGGATCGACGACCAGGTGAAGATCCGCGGCGTCCGCGTGGAGCCCGGCGAGATCGAGGGGGTGCTGGCTTCGCATCCCGGAGTGCGCGAGGCGGCGGTGCTGGCCCCGGGGACGGGCGAGCAGCGGCGGCTGGTGGCGTTCGTGGCGCCGTCGCTTCCTGACGATCTCCGCTCCTATCTCCGCGAGCGCCTGCCGGAGGCCATGATCCCGTCGGCCTGGCTGGCCCTGCCCGCGCTGCCGCTCAACGCCAACGGCAAGGTGCACCGCGCCGCGCTCGCCCGCCGGGTGGACGAGGCGGAGGCGCCGTTCTCCGGAACCCTGGACGAGCCGCGGACTCCCGATGAGGAGCTGCTGGCCGGGATCTTTGCGATCCTGCTGGGGCGCGAGCGGGTGGGCATCCACGACGACTTCTTTGCCCTGGGCGGCCATTCGCTCCTCGCCACCCGGGTGACGGCCCGGGTCGCGCGCGTCTTCGGCGTGGATCTGCCGGTCAGCGCGCTGTTTCAGGCTCCCACGGTGGCGGCGCTGGCGGAGCGGATCGCCGGGGCGTCTTCGGCTCCGCCGATCCTGCCCATCCCGCGGACTGACTTCCTGCCGCTCTCGTTTGCCCAGCGCCGTCTCTGGTTCCTGGAGCAGCTCGAACCCGGGACGGCTGCCTACAACGTGCCGGGAGAGGTGCGCCTGTCCGGACCGCTGGACGTGGAGCGGTTGAGTGCGGCGTTCGAGGAGGTCCTGCGGCGGCATGAGGTGCTGCGGACGGTCTATGGGATGCGGGATGGGGAGCCCGTGAGCCCTCACCCCCTGGCCCCCTCTCCCGGGGGGAGAGGGGGGACGCGGATTGGGGTGGTCGAGGTGAGCCCCGGGGAGGCAGAACGGTGGGCGGCGGAGGAGGCTCGGCGGCCTTTCGACTTGGAGCGGGGACCGGTGGTGCGGGCGGTGCTGCTGAAGCTGGGACCGGAGGAGCATCGGCTGCTGGTGACCTTCCACCATATTGCTTCGGATGGGTGGTCGCTCGACCTGTTCCTGGACGAGCTGGCGAGCCTGTATGCGGGGCGGCCGGTGCCGGAGCTGCCGGTGCAGTACGCGGACTACGCGGTGTGGCAGCGCGAGTGGATGGCGGGCGAGGTGCTGGAACGGCAGCTCGCGTACTGGCGGGTCCGACTGACGGGACTGCCTGTGCTGGAGCTGCCGGTGGACCATCCGCGGCCGGCGGTGCGCGACACGCGGGGCGCGGTGCGGTCGATCTCGATCTCCGCGGAGACGGTGGCGACGATCGAGCGGCTGGCGCGGGGCGAGGGGGTGACCCTGTTCATGGCCGTCCTGGGCACGTTCCAGGCGCTCCTGGCGCGCTACACCGCGGAGGGGACCATCCCGGTGGGCTCGCCCGTGGCGAACCGCCGCCGGCCCGAGGTCGAGCGGCTGATCGGCCTGTTCGTGAACACCCTGGTGCTGGACGCCCGGGCGGGGGACAATCCCGACCTCCATACCTTCCTGGCGCGGGTGCGGGAGGCCTGCCTGGGCGCCTACGCGCACCAGGACCTCCCCTTCGAGCGCCTGGTCGAAGAGCTGCAGCCGAGCCGCGACCTGTCCCAGAACCCGCTCTTCCAGGCCATGCTCGTCCTGGAGGAGCCGCTGCCGGCCCGAGTCGCGGGCGATCTGGCCTTCGAGCCACGGCGGGCCGAGACCGGCACGGCCAAGTTCGATCTGCTCGTGGCCGTCTCGCCGCGGTCGGATGGTGGCTGGGACGTGCTGGCCGAGTACGCCGCCGCGCTGTTCGAGCCGGTCACGATCGACCGCCTGCTCGGCCACTGGCGGACCCTGATCGAAGGCGCGGACCCGGCCCTCCGCCTCTCGGAGCTGCCCCTTCTCACCGCTCCGGAACGGCAACAGGCAGTCCTGGACTGGAACGACACCCGGGCCGACTACCCCCGCGGCCTCTGTCTGCACGACCTGGTCGCCGCCCAGGCCGGGCGCACGCCCGACGCCGTGGCCGTAGTGGGGGAGGCCGAGCGCCTGACCTACCGCGGGCTGATGGACCGGGCCGCTGTCATCGCGTCGCATCTTCAGACCGGGCCCGAGGATCGCGTCGGCCTGTGCCTCAATCGGACGCCCGACCTGATCGCGGCCATCCTCGGCATCCTGCGGACCGGCGCCGCCTACGTCCCGCTCGACCCGGCCTATCCCCAGGATCGCCTGGAGCTGATGCTCATGGACGCCGAGGCCGGCCTGCTTCTCACCGAGACCGCCCTGGCCGATCGCCTCGCCTTCTTCACCGGCCCGACGCTCCTGCTGGACCGCAAGTCTCCCCCTCTCCCAGGGAGGGGGACGGGGAGGTGGGAGAGGGGGCCGGGGGGTGAGGGCCATCTTGCCTACGTCATCTACACCTCGGGCTCCACCGGCCGTCCGAAGCCCGTGGGCATCGAGCACCGCAGCGCCGTGACGCTCGTCCACTGGTCGCTGGCGACGTTCCCGGCCGAGGACCTCCAGGGGGTGCTCGCCGCCACCTCGGTCTGCTTCGACCTCTCCATCTGGGAGATCTTCGTGCCGCTCGCCATGGGCGGCCGGGTGATCCTGGCGCCCAACGTGGTCGGCCTGCCGCATCTCGGGGCGATCGGCGAGGTCACCCTGGTCAACGCCGTGCCGTCGCCCATGGCCGAGCTGATGGACAAGCCTCTGCCCGCGGGCCTGCGGGCCGTCAACCTGGCGGGCGAGGCGCTGAAGCCCGACCTCGTGGAGCGGATCTACGCCCACCCCCAGGTCGAGCGGGTGGTCAATCTCTATGGCCCCAGCGAGGACACGACCTACTCGACCTGGACCGTGGTGCCGCGGGGAGCCCGGCTGGTCACCATCGGCCGGCCGCTCGCCAACACCCGGGCGCGGGTCCTGGGCCCCCACGGCGAGCTGGTCCCGGCCGGCGTGCACGGCGAGCTGTGCCTGGCCGGCGACGGCCTGGCCCGCGGCTATCTGGGGCGGCCGGAGCTGACCGCGGACCGCTTCGTGCCCGATCCGTTCGGCCCGCCCGGCACGCGGATGTACCGCACGGGCGACCGGGTGCGGCTGCTGCCGGACGGTCAGATCGACTTCCTGGGCCGCCTCGACCTTCAGGTGAAGCTCCATGGCATTCGCATGGAGCTGGGGGAGATCGAGGCCGCGCTCGCGAGCCACCCGGCGGTGCGGCGGTGCGTGGCCGCGCTGCGCTCCGACGGCCCTGAGGGAGCCCGGCTCGTTGGCTACGTCGTGCCCGTGGAGGACCGCGGCGAGGAGATCGTGCCCGGGCTGGTCGCCCACCTGCGCGGCCTGCTGCCCGGCATCATGGTGCCTACGGCCTGGGTCGTCCTGGAGGCGCTGCCGCTCTCCCCGAACGGCAAGGTGGACCGCAAGGCCCTGCCCGCGCCGTCGCGCGCCGTCCACACGGACTCGGTGGCGCCGCGCAACGCCGCCGAGGAGCGGGTGGCCGCGGTCTTCCGCGAGGTGCTGGGGCTCGAAAGCGTGGGCGTCCACGAGAGCTTCTTCGAGCTGGGCGGCCACTCGCTGCTCGCGGTGCGCGCGGCGTTCCGGCTCGGCGAGGCGCTCGGCGTGGACCTGCCGGTCGCAGCCCTGTTCCAGGCGCCCACCGTGGCCGGCCTGGCGGAGCGGCTGAGCGGCGCCGTCTCACGAGAGGCCCTGGTTCCGGTCGCGGAAGAGGGGCATTACCCGCTCTCCTTCGCCCAGCAGCGCTTCTGGTTCCTGGACCGGCTGGAGCCCGGCAACACGCTCTACAACCTCCAGGTCGTGGTGCGCCTGGAGGGGCGGCTGGACATGGACGTGCTCGGCCGGGCGCTGGCGGAGATCGTCCGCCGCCACGAGCCGCTGCGCACGGTCTATCCCGACGTGGAGGGCGAGCCCTTCCAGCGGGTGCTGCCGCCGCCGGACGAGCCGCTGCTGGCGCGGATCTCGGTCGCCGGAGTCCCCGATCCGGAGGCCCTCCTGGAGCTCGTGCTGCGGGAGGGGGTCGACAGGCCGTTCGATCTCCGGGAGGGACCGGTAACCAGGTTCCTGCTCGTCGAGACCGGGCCGGAGGAGCACCTGCTCTCCGCGGCTTTCCACCACATTGCCACGGACGGCTGGTCGCTCGGCCTGTTCGCCCACGAGTTGGCGGAGCTGTACGGGGCTTTCCTCGATGGCCGGCCTTCGCCGCTGCCGGACCTGCCGCTGCGCTACGTCCAGGTGGCCGCGGCCGAACGCCGGGCGCTCGCCGGAGAGGCGCTCCGGGAGCAGGTCGCGTACTGGCGCGGGCAGCTCGCGGATCTGCCGAACCTGGAGCTGCCGGGAGACGGCTCGCGGTCCGGGGAGCCCGCCGGCCGCGGCGTCTCCGCGGCGATGGACCTGCCGGACGGCCTGGTGACGGCGATCCGCAGCCTCGGGCGCAAGGGGATCACCCCGTTCATGGTCCTGCTCGGCGGCTTCGCGGCCCTGCTGTCGCGGCTCGCCGGTCAGGAGGACTTCGGCATCGGCGTGCCCACGGCCGGCCGCAGCCGGTCCGAGACCCAGGGCATGATCGGTCTCTTCGTGAACACCCTCGTGCTGCGGGCGCCGCTCCAGGGCGACCCCGGTTTCCTGGACTTCGTGCGCCGGGTCCGCGACGTGGCCGTCGCCGCGCAGGCCCACCAGGACGTCCCCTTCGACCGCCTGGTCGACGAGCTGCAGCCGGCCCGCGGGACCGGCGTCACGCCGCTGTTCCAGGCCCTGTTCGCCTACCTGAACGATCCGGCGCCGCCACTGCGGATGCCGGGGCTCGCGGCGACGCTGCTCGATCCGGAGCCCACGATCGCCAAGTTCGACCTCACCCTCTCCCTGCACGAGTGGGAGGGGCGCCTGCGCGGCTGGCTCACCGTCCGCGCCGACCGGTTCCGCCCGGCCAGCGTGCAGCGCATGGCCGGGCAGCTCCGGACGATCCTCGAGGGTGCCGTTGCCGAACCGGGGCGGCGCCTCTCCGAGCTGCCTCTGCTTTCGGAGGCGGAACGCGGGCAGCTCCGGGCCTGGGCCGGCAAGCCGGTGCCCACCCGGGAGACGCTCGTCCACCGTCTCTTCGAGGAGAGGGCGCGGACCGCGCCGGACGCCCCGGCGCTGATCCTGGAGGAG
>DATANP010000377.1:0-11975 GCA_036266195.1 Thermoanaerobaculia bacterium
ACCTGAGCCAGATCGCGCAGCCCGGCCCGGGCTCCGACCCGGCCGGGTTCAAGCGCGAGGTCACCGAGATCCTCCACCGCTGGAATCGCAACGCCAACTTCAAGGACTTCTCCCTGGCGCAGCTCATCCTGCGGTCGGTCAACCTCGGCGCCACGCACCGCATGTTCTTCCCGGTCGAGATGGTCCTCATGATCAAGGCCCTCGTCACCTTCGAGGGGGTGGGCCAGATCCTCAAGCCCGGCCTGGACGTGGCCGCGGTCTCGCAGGAGCACGCCCAGGCCATCTTCAAGAAGCAGTTCAGCCCGCAGCACCTCTTCCAGCAGTTCCTGCGCGGCGTACCCGAGGTGCTCGAGGCGGTCTCCAAGTCCCCCACCCTCGTCCTCGAAGGCCTGCGCCTCCTGGAGCAGGCCACCCGCCGTCCCGAAAACCCCTTCCGCGGCCTGCGCGGCACTCTGTTCGGAGGCTTCTGCATCGTGGCCGGCGCCATCCTCGCCGGAGCCCACGGCCCGTGGCCGATCTGGGTCGGCCTGTTCGTGGTCGGCGTGGCTGTGGCCCTGCACCGCGGGAATTGATCCCTTACCGCACGAGAGCCTGCCAGAGATCCAGCCGCTGCCAATCTTCCATCGGCCTGCCGTCCAGGTAGACGGTGGGGGTCTGGTGGAGGCTCAGCGTCCGCCCCAGGTTGACGTCCTCGGAGATGCGGGCGCGTCCGGACCGGGCTCTCATCTTCCCGGCCACGGCCGCGGGATCGAGCCCGGCCTTCTGCACCAGCGAGCTCCAGGGCTTCTGGCCGAAGCTGTCCTGGTTCTGGAAGAGCAGGTCGTGCAGCTTCCAGAAGGCCTCGTTCCCTCCCAACTCCCGCGCGGCCTCGGCGGCGTCGGCCGCCTCGCAGGCCTCGGGGTGGATCGTGGCCTGGAGACCCGGGTTGCACTCCTGGTTCAGGGGGTAGTGCTTGTAGATCAGCCTCACCCGGTCCCCGAGCGCCGGCCGGACCTCGGCCTCGTAGAACGCCGCGAACGCGCGGCAGCCCGGGCACTGGAAGTCGCTGAACACGACCACCGTGTGCGGCGCCGCGGGATTGCCGCGCACCGGGTCGTCCGGCCTCACCGTCACCAGGGCCGACGCCTCGCGCTGCTGGAGGTAGCGCTGGAGATCCACGTCCTCGTAGTACCTGCGCGCGTAGTCGTTCGCCCTCTGCGCCGACTTCCGCAGGTTCGAGACCGCCAGCCCCTGGAGGCATAGCACGGCCCAGGCGATCATCAGGAGAACACCGGCAACCCCCAGGCGCCGCGGCGGCCAGGAGTCGCCTTCCGTCGCCCGGAACAGGCGCCATCCCAGGTAGAGCAGCACGAAATTGATCAGGTGGGTCAGCGCGCACCACCAGCAGATCTCGTGCAGCTTCCCGATCATCACGCTGACCAGGAAGACCGAGACCACCGCGCCCGCCAGGTTGAGCCCGAGCGGCACCGCCTGCCACAGGCGTCCTCGCCCCCGCGGCCTCCCCACCACCAGGTACCAGAGCGCCAGCATCCCGTAATAGACCGCGCCGAGCAGCGCCGTCGGGATGCCGCCCGGCCCCACCGCCCACGGGCTGGCCAGCACGTCGGCGCACCCGCCCTCCTCGGAGCGGCACGCCAGGCGGAACAGCGCCCAGGGCTCCTTGCCCTCGGTCAGGTGGTAGCTGGTGAGCATCAGGCTGATGCCGGCCGCCGTCGAAGCCAGGACGATCAGGAGGATCAGGGCCGCACGGCCCCGTCCCTTGGGATCCGTCTGTTTCATGGCAAAGAGGATACATGAGGGAAACGGTCGAGCTTCTTCGTTATTCCTGAAGTCAGATCCACGAAAGGAGTTGCACCATGCAACAGGCTCATGCAGTTTCGCTGGCCGTCGCTCTCATGGCCGTGTTGGCCACCGGCGCCGGCGCGCAAGGCGGCACCCCCATGGGCGGTCCGCAGGAGGGCTACCCGGACGGCAGCCGCTGGTCGGCTGGGACCTACGAGGCCACCGACGGCCGGGTGAAGCTCCAGCAGAACGGAGTGCAGGCGCTGTCCGCGGCCGGCGCCCCGAGCTCGGAAGCGGCGCAGGCCGTGGATGCCGGCCTCCCCGAGGGGCTGTCCCTGAAGCAGGGGACGGCGACCCGCATCATGGCGGACGAGGCGAGCGGTCCGGGTGCGGCCGCGGCGCCCCTGCCGGAATCGCTCGACCGTGAGCAGACCGGGGCCGCAACCGGTCCGGCCGCCGCCGGCGGCAGTGCGGAGAAGTGGTTCGTCCTCTATCCGGTCGACTACAAGGGGATCCCCGTCGCCAAGTACAGCGACGTGCTCACCGTGGTCGACGACTCCGGAGCCATGCTCTACCTGCGCAAGCGCAACCTGCCCACCTCGCTCAACGCGACCACGCCGACGGTGGGTCCCAAGGTGGCCGTAAGCGCGGCGCGCAAACACGCCGGCAGCGCGCTCGACGCCCAGGCCACGGCGAGCACACCGGCCCTCGAGGTCTGGGTGCAGCCCACTCTCGAAGGCCAGATCTCCTGGACCTTCACCCTCTCCGGCTCGTCCGTCACCGATCCGCGGGTCCGGCGCTACTGGGTGTCGGCCGTGGGCCAGCCGCGCGTCCTCCACTGGGAGGACGAGGTCTACCACCTCCATGCCGGCGCGGTCAGCGCGCAGGTCTTCGACGCCTCGCCCTTCGTACCGGCGGTCAACCACCTCCTCCCGGACCTCAACGTGACCCGCATGCCCGGCGGAGCGGTGGTCCCCACCGGATTGGACGGCCGCTACGGCTACAACATCGGCGGCGGACTCGCGACGATCAGCGGCGGGCTGCAGGGGCCCTTCAGCTCCATCCAGAACCTCGCCGGCGCCGTCCTGTCGACCTCGGCCTCGGGTACGCCGCCCACCTCCATCGACCTCAACTTCGGGGCCTCGGGAGAGTTCGCCACCGCCCAGACCACGGCCTTCTACTGGACCAACGCCACCTTCCAGATGGCCCGCAGCATCCTCGATCCACTGGTCGTCAAGCCGTTCCTGAACCTGCCGACCAAGGTCAACATCGCCTCGACGTGCAACGCCTTCTGGAACGGTTCCTCCATCAACTTCTTCCGGGCGGGAGGAGCCTGCCCGAACACGGCCTACTCGGACGTCGTGGCCCATGAGTACGGCCACGGGATCGACCACTGGCGCGGCGGCATCCTCGACGGAGGCTACAGCGAAGGCTTCGGTGACGCCGTCGCCCTCCTCCTGACCCGCCAGCCCTGCCTGGGGCGCGATTTCACCGGACCCAACACCTGCCTGCGTCCGGCCACCGCCGTCGACCTCTGGCCCTCGGGCAGCCCGGAAGTCCACGAGGTGGGCAAACGGTACGGCCAGTTCACCTGGCAGCTCGTGCAGGAGCTCAAGAAGACCTACTCCGAAGAGGAGTCGTTCCGCCTCGCCCAGCGCCTGGTCCTCGCCGCCGCGTCCGCCAACCCGCTGAACATCCCCGACGCCGTGCGGCTCAGCTTCATCGCCGACGACACCGACGGCAACCTGGCGAACGGTACCCCCCACTGTCGCCAGCTCGCCGCGGCTGCGGACTCGCGCAAGATCCCGAACCCGGGCTGCCCGCCCGATCGCCTGGGCTACACCTGGGCGAACAACCCTACCAGCCCGAGCTATGCCCCCATCGCGACCTACTCGTACAACTCCGCGGGCGGACCGATCGGGATCACCCACGGCAGCGCCGGCAACTACCAGGTCCGCTTCGGCGGGCTGGGCGGCAACGGCTCGGCCGGCGGCAACGTCCAGGTGACTCCCTATGGCAGCGGCGGCGTGAGCTGCCGCGTGGTCAGTTGGGGCTCCAGCGGCGTGGACTTCCTCGTCTCCGTCCAGTGCCTCAACAGCGCAGGGGTCGCGACGGACGGCCTCTACACCGTGCTGGTCAACTGGCACTGAAGCACCGCCCCTTACCCTCTCCAGGCGCGGTGGCTCCCACCACCGCGCCTGTCTTCGCTCCTCCACCCGGATGACCTTCCCAGCCTGTTCGAGATTAGGAGTCTGCGAGAATATGCCGCTTTTGAATTTTTACCTATGTGTTTTACGCATAGTATACTGAGAGTTCGTCGTCCGCAGTCTGGACACCGCACCAACCCTGAAGGGTGCAGTCCCTGCCCTTCGAGATCCCCTCCGGAGGATGTCGAATGACCCACCGTTTGCCGGCGATCGTCCTGGCCCTCGTCCTTTCCCTCCTCTCCCTCTCCACCGCGACAGCCCAGCCGGCCTTCCAGGTCAAGGACATCAATCCGACAGACGGCGAGAGAGCGGGGGTGCTCACCCTCCTCCAGACCTTCGCCACCCTCGGGACGGACGCCTACTTCCTGGCCGACGACGGCATCAGTGGACCGGAGCTATGGAAATCGGACGGCTCGGACCCCGGCACGGTGCTCGTCAAAGACGTCTGTCCCGGCGCCTGCGGCGGCTGGCCGCGGGGGCTGTCCGTCGTCGGCGGCACTCTCTACTTCACGGCCGACGACGGCGTCCACGGCCGGGAGCTGTGGAAGACCGACGGCACGGCCGCCGGTACCGTCCTGGTCAAGGACATCCGGCCCGGCCTGGGTGACGGGCTCCCCACCACCACCTTCCGGAGCCTTGGAGGGTACCTCTACTTCGCCGCCGACGACGGCGTCAACGGCCTCGAGCTGTGGCGGACCGACGGCACCGCGGCCGGCACCACCCTGGTGGCCGACATCCGGCCGGGTTCCGCGGGCTCCGAGCCGGTGATGCGCGTGGCCGCCGGCGGGCTGCTCCTGTTCAGCGCGAACGACGGCGTCCATGGCGGCGAGCCCTGGGTGACCGACGGCACCGGCGCCGGCACCGCGATGGTCAAGGACGTCAACGCCAGCGCGGGCACCTCCGTGCTCTCCGTCTACGCGCCCCAGGTGAGCGACCTGATCGACGGCCCGCCCCAGGACTGGATCGCCGCGCCCTGGGGAGGCTTCCTGCTCGCCGCCGACGACGGAGTCAACGGCCTCGAGCTGTGGACCACGGACGGCACCGGCGCCGGCACCGCCCTGGTCTCCGACATCTATCCGGGTGCCCAGGGCTCATTCCTGGCCGACCTCACGCCCATGGGCGGCTTCGTCTACTTCGCGGCCTATGAGCCGACCGCCGGCTACCAGCTCTGGAAGACCGACGGCACCGGCGCCGGCACGGCCCGCGTGACGACCATCGACGGCGGAGCGGCCGGCGGCTGGCCGCGCGAGCTGACCCGCGTCGGCAGCACCCTGTACTTCCTTGCCAAGGACCTCGACCACGGGCGCGAGCTCTGGAAGTCCGACGGCACCGCGGCCGGCACCAGCCTGGTCGAGGACATCACCCCCGGCACCGCCGGCTCCTTCAGCGACGACAGCATCTCCGGCCTGACCGAGTTGGGCGGCAAGCTCCTGTTCTTCGCCCGCCAGGGCTACTGGATGGCGATCTGGTCGAGCGACGGCACCGAGGCGGGCACCGTCCAGGTGGCCGACCTCACCGGCCTGACCGCCCCGGTGTCGGTCACGTTCTGCTGGAGCTGGGCGATCGCGGGCGGCCGCCTCTTCTTCAACGGCTACGGGCTGCCGCACGGCTTCGTGCTGTGGAGCACCAACGGCACCGGCGCGGGCACGGGCATGGTCTGGCGCCACGACGAGACCACCTCCTCCATCGCGGTCTGGCTCGGACGGCTGAACGAGGGCGCGACCTGGGGGGCGCTCGGCAGCCGCCTGCTCTTCCCGGCCACTGACGGCGCCACCGGGCGCGAGCCGTGGGTGAGCACCGGCACCGCGGCCGGAACCACCTCGCTGGGCGATCTCGATTCCGGCGACGGGGGCAGCTACCCGGGCCACTTCACCCCCTTGGGGGGCGCGGCTTACTTCAGCGACAACCAGGGGCTCCGGAAGACGAACGGCACGCCCGCGGGCACCCAGATGCTGGATGCGGCCGGCGTGCAATCGACCGAGCTTGCCCCCTATGGCGCCTACCTCCTCTTCTCCGGCGACAGCGCAAGCTCGGGCGTCGAGCTGTGGCGCACGAACGGCACCTCGGCCGGCACGGTCCAGGTGCGCGACATCCATCCGGGCGCTTCCAGCAACTCCGGCAACCCGGCCGAGCTGACCCTCTCGGGCGGCCTCGTCTACTTCAGCGCCAACGACGGGGCCATCGGCTCCGAGCTGTGGCGCAGCGATGCCACCTATGCCGGCACCGTGCGGGTCAAGGACATCCGGCCGGTCGGAGCCTCCTCGTCCCCCACCGGCCTGGCGGACCTCGGCGGCGTCCTCCTCTTCTCCGCCGAGACCAACGCGGAAGGCCGCGAGCTGTGGCGGAGCACCGGCACCGAGGCGAGCACCTACCTGGTGAAGGACATCCGCCCCGGCTCGGCCTCCTCGATCCGGCCGCTCGATGAGTGGGGCGACCGGCTCCGCGCCGTGGCCGGTTCCTACTACTACTTCGTGGCGGACGACGGCTCCTCCGGCGAAGAGCTTTGGCGGAGCGACGGCACCGAGGCCGGCACCGTGCGGGTCAAGGACGTATTCCCCGGCGCGCGAGGCTCGGAGCCGAGATCGCTGACCGCCGTGGGCACCCGCCTCTTCTTCGTGGCGGATGACGGCGAGCACGGGCGCGAGGTCTGGGTCACGGACGGCACCGAGCCCGGCACGCACCTCGTGGAAGACCTCGTTCCGGGCGAGGGCTCGCCGGTGCCGAGAGCGTTGACCGCGGCGCACGGCGTCCTCCTCTTCACGGCCTGGGACGCCACCCATGGCGCCGAGATCTGGAAGAGCGACGGCACGGCCGCGGGCACCGACCTCCTCATGGACATCGCGCCGGGCGCCGCCTCCTCCAGCCCGCTCGCCTTCACCGTGGCCGGGCCGTGGGTCTTCTTCGCGGCCAACGATGGACTCACCGGGTTCGAGCCCTGGGTGATCTCCCGGGCCGCGCTCGGCAGCGCCCTCGACTTCTACACCGTCGAGCCCTGCCGGCTGATCGACACCCGGACCGCCGGCGGCCCCATCAACTCGGGCACACCCCGGACCATCTCCGCGGCCGGTTCCTGTAACATTCCGGACGACGCCGTGGCCCTTTCCATCAACATCACGGTCATCGCTCCGGCCGCCTCCGGCCGCGTAGTGCTCTACGCCTCGGGCACCCCCACGCCCGGCACCAGCACCATCAACTTCGGAGCCGGCCCCACCCGCGTCAACAACGCCCTCGTCACCCTCGGCCCCGCCGGCCTGGAAGCCCTGCCCACCCTGAACGGCGGCGGGCAGGTGGACATCGTCGTGGACGTGAACGGGTACTTCAAATGAGACGAACGCTCCCGGCCCTGCTCCTCCTCGGCTCGGCTGCCGCAGCCGGCCCTGGTGAAGGACGTCAACACGACCGACTTCAGCGGCTCTTTCACGTGGCGCACGGAGCTGGCCCAGGCCGGGAGCGGCCTGTACTTCGCGTTTGACGACGGCATCCATGGCACCGAGCTGTGGCGCACCGACGGCACGGCCGGCGGCACCCGGATGGTCAAGGACATCTGTCCGGGTGCCTGCTCCTCCTCTCCCACCTGGCTGACCGCCGTCGGCCCGTACATCCTCTCTTCTCCGCGGACGACGGAGCCCATGGCCGGGAGCTCTGGAGGACGACTGGGTCGGAACCGAGCACCGAGCTGTTCCGGGACGGCCTGCCCGGGCTCCAGGGCGGCGGGCCGTCCCATGCCTTCGAGCTGAATGGAAAGCTCGTCTTCAGCGCGGCCAAGACCGATGGAATCTACGCGCTCTGGGCCAGCGACGGCACCGAAGCCGGAACCATCATCCTGAAAGACCTCTGCGCCGGCTGCTTCTTCGCGTTCCCCATGAGCCGTCTCGGCTCCTCGATGCTGCTCGGCCAGGAGGATTCCCTTTGGAAAACGGATGGCACCGAAGCGGGCACCGTCCTGGTCAAGGCGATCGCTCCCGCCGAGCCCAATCCCGACCTGCCCGGCCATCTCCCTTACGCGCTCTTCGGCGGCCGGCTTCTCTTCTCCGCCGATGACGGTACCTCGGGATACGAGCTCTGGGCCACCGACGGCAGCGAGGCCGGCACCGTGCTGGTCAAGGACGTCGAGCCAGGGTCTTCGGACTCCAACCCCCACGGCCTGGTCTCACTCGACGACGGAATCCTCTTCGCCGCCTCCGACGCGCTCCACGGGAGCGGCCTCTGGAAGAGCGACGGCACCGAAGCCGGCACTGTCCTGGTCAAGGGCCTCTTCGCCAGCGAGCTCACCCGGATCTCCGCCGACATCCTCTGGCTGGCCGGCGCCCCGCTCAAGGTCTACTTCACGGCGGACGACGGCACCCACGAACGCGAGCTCTGGGTCCACGAAAGGACCCCGGCCGGCACCCATCTGGTAGCCGACCTGCTGCCCGGGGAGGGCTCCTCCATCCCCGAACAGCTCTGGCCCGTGGGCACCCAGCTCCTCTTCTCCGCGCATACCCCGGACGCCGGACGCGAGCTCTGGATCACCGACGGCACCGCCGTGGGCACCCGCCGTTTCGCGCACCTCGCGCCGGGCGCCCTGCCCTCGACGCCCCAGGTCTTCACCGCCTCAGGCGGCAAGGTCTACTTCGTAGCCACCGACGCCGAGACCGGCTTCGAGCTCTACGCCGTGCCACGCGAGCAGGTGGATGGCAGCGCGGACTTCTACACCGTGCCGCCCTGCCGGCTCGTGGATACCCGCCAGTCGGGCGGCCCCCTCGGATTATCCACTCCGCGCACCTTCGATGCGGCGGGCCACTGCGGCATCCCCGCGACCGCCAGGGCCCTGGCCGTGAACGTGACCACGGTCAGCCCCACGGATGCGGGCACCGTCACCCTGTACCGGGCGGGAACGCAGTCGATGAACACCATCTCCGTCTACGCCGCGCAGGGCCTGAGCCGGGCCGCGGGCACCACGGTCCAGCTCGGCAACGGAGAAATCTCGGCCGTCACGGTGCCCGACGGCCTGACGACCCACCTGATCGTGGATGTCACCGGCTACTTCCAGTAGCGGCGCGGCGACTGAAACGAATATCCTCCCGGAAACACATCGATGTGAAGGGACCCGGCTCCCCGGGTCCCTCTTCGCGGAGGGTCCATTCCGAAATGACAAGCCGTTTGCCTCTCCTCGCCGGTCTTCTTCTCGTATCCCTCTCAGCCCAGGCCCAGCCGGCTTTCCTGGTGAAAGACATCCGGACCGGAACCCTGCCGGCGGAGTGGTCCTACCAATCCGAATTCGTCGAGCTTGGAGGCCTGGCCTACTTCCGCGGCTACGACCGCATCCACGGCAGCGAGCTCTGGCGGACGGACGGCACGGCGGACGGCACGGTCCTGGTGCGCGACCTCTGCCCGGGCCTCTGCTCCTCGGTGCCCTCCGAGCTGACGCTGGTGGGCGGCACGGTCTTCTTCAGGGCGTCTGACGGTGCCCACGGCTCGTCGCTGTGGAAGACCGATGGCACCGCGGCCGGAACCGTGCGGGTGAAGGACGTGGAGCCCTCCAGGCTGGCGGCGTTCGGAACCCTGCTCGCCTTCGCCGCCTCCTCGCCGGGCCAGGGGGAGGAGCTCTGGCGCAGCGACGGCACCGCGGCCGGAACCCTGCCGCTCGGCGACCTGCGGCCGGGGCCGTCAGGCTCCTCGCCGCGGCCTCTCGGCGTACTCGCCAGCGAGCTCCTCTTCAACGCGGACGACGGTACGCACGGCCGCGAGCTGTGGAAGACCGACGGCACCGCGGCCGGGACGGCGCTCGTCGAGGACATCAACCCGGGATCCGGCTCGGGCTTCCCTTCTCCGGCCGCCCCGGAACCCTCCGCGGTCGCCGGCGGCCGGCTCCTCTTCCAGGTGGGCGACGGCACCGCGGCGCCTCAGCTCTGGGCCAGCGACGGCACGGCCGCCGGAACCTCGCGGCTCGGGACCGTCGTCCCCTTCCTGACCGGCGACGCACCTTTCGCCAACCTGGGAGATACCGCTTGGTTCAGCGGCTCGGGCGGCTTGTGGAAAAGCAACGGGACCGATGCCGGAACGGTCCGGGTGAAGGAGATCCCGAGCCCTCTCTACGAGCTGACCACCGTCGGAGACCATCTCTACTTCTGGCCCGAACCGGGGTTCGGCAGCGTCTTCGCCTCCCTCTGGTCGAGCGATGGAACGGAAGCCGGCACCGCCCAGGTCCCGCTGCCGTCCGGGCTCTCCATCTTTCCTCCCCGTGCCCACCTCCTCGCGCTGAATGGCGAGCTGGTCTTCTACGGCCTCCGGACCGACACGGGCATCGAGCCCTGGAAGACCGACGGCACCGAGGCCGGGACGGTCCTGCTCGCGGACATCTATCCGGGCTCGGCCATCTCCATCGCCACGGAGCGCGGCAAGGCTGTCGGCGGCCTCTGGTTCTTTCGCGCCGAAACCCCCGACGGCTCGGAGCTCTGGGCAAGCGACGGCACCCCCTTAGGTACCCGGCGGGTGAAGCGGATCGACCAGTCCGACGCCTCCGGCCTCAACCCGGAGATCGCCAGCTACTACGGCTCCCCGCTCAAGGCCGGCCTTGGAGGCACCCTGCTCTTCTCCGCCGACGACGGGACAGTGGGAGGGGAGCTCTGGCGAAGCGACGGCACCGACGCCGGCACCTTCCAGGTGAAGGCGACCGGCGGCCTGTTCGTGGCCGAGCTCACCCCGTTCGACGGCAGGATCTTCTTCGGCTCAAGCCAGCTCTGGAGCAGCGACGGCACCGAAGCCGGAACCATCTCCTACTCATCCGCCGGCGCCAGCCGCGACCTGACGCCGGCAGGAGGGCAGCTCTACTTCGCCACGAGCGGCTTCGCCGACGAGATCCGGAAGATCGGCCCCTCCGAGCCAGACACCACACAAGTCAAATTTATCAACCCGGGGCTCATCGGGCAGCTCACCGCGGTCGGCCCGCGGCTGTTCTTCATTGCGACGGAGGGAGGAGGATTCGGGCTCTGGACCAGCGATGGCACCGAAGCCGGCACCGTGCAGATCCCGGGCGTCGCGAGCCCCGACGGGCTGACCGCCCACCGCGGAGCCCTGATCTTCTCCGCCGTCGATGGCACCGCGGGCCAGGAGCTTTGGACCAGCGATGGCACCGAAGCCGGCACCCACCGCCTCAAGGACATCCTTCCCGGCACCGGCTCCTCGAATCCCCATCAGATCACCTCGGCCGGAAGCCTCGTCTTCTTCGTTGCTAATGACGGCGTGGCCGGCGAGGAGCTCTGGAAGACCGACGGCACCGAGGCCGGCACCGCCCTCGTCGCCGACATCCACCCCGGCGCCGAGCCCTCCTGGATCCATGAGATCACCGCCTTCGGCAGCCGTGTCCTCTTCGCGGCGGACGACGGAGTCCATGGCGTCGAGCTGTGGATCAGCGATGGCACGGAAGCCGGTACCCACCTGTTGAAGGATGCCGTGCCCGGCGCAGGCTCCTCCTATCCCCGGTATCTGAACGTCTCCGGCCACCTGCTCTACTTCGCCGCGGACGACGGCACGCATGGCCTGGAGCCCTGGAAGACCGACGGCACCGAAGCCGGCACCGCCATGCTCCAGGACGTGAACCCGGGCGAGGCGCCCTCGACGCCGAGCGGCTTCGTAATCTCGGGTCCCTGGCTCTACTTCACCGCCAACGACGGCGCCCACGGCTTCGAGCTCTGCGCCCTGGACCGGGCCGCGGACTTCTATACCGTGCCGCCCTGCCGGGTCTTCGACACGCGGAGCACCACCGCCCTGGGCTCCAGCGCGTCGCGCACCTTCGACGTGGCGGGGGTCTGCGGCATCCCCTCTGGAGCCCAGGCGGTAGCGGCCAACCTGACCGTCATCGGCGCATCGGGCAACGGCCGGGTGGTGGTCTACCCGGCCGGATCGTCCGTCCCGGCGACGAGCACCCTGAACTTCCAGGCGGGAGTGACGCGGGCCAACAACGGGATGATCGGCCTCACCGGAGGACAGGTGGACGCCCTCGCG
>DATANP010000378.1:0-7990 GCA_036266195.1 Thermoanaerobaculia bacterium
TGGACCACGGCACGCTGACCGACACGAACGGCAAGCAGACCGACTTCCGGCACGTGATCCTGCTCATGACCTCGAACGTCGGCGCCCGGGAGATGGCCCAGCGCGCCCTCGGCTTCAGCGAGGAAGCCGGAGATGCCAGCCGTCCATCCTCCCGGGGCTCGGACGCCGACCGCGCGATCGAGCGGCTGTTCAGCCCCGAGTTCCGCAACCGGCTGGACGCCCGGGTGAAGTTCAACGCCCTGACGCCCGACCTCATGGAGCGGATCGTCGAGAAATTCATCCGCGAGCTGGGCCGGCAGGTCGCGGAGAAGAAGGTCCGCATCGAGATCACCGACGAAGCCCGCAAGCTCCTGGCCGAGAAGGGCTACGACCCGGCCTTCGGCGCCCGTCCGTTGGGCCGGGTGATCGAGGAGACGGTCAAGCGCCCCCTGACCGAGGAGCTGCTGTTCGGCAAGCTCCAGGGTGGCGGCAAGGCCATGGTGGAAGCCGAGGCCGGTGAGATCGTGGTCCGGACAAGCTGACACTTCCTGTCAGTCACCCGACACATTCTGTCCAGCTCCATCCACTAAAACACGTGTCTTTCCAGGTACTTAGACCTGGCACGGGGCGTGCCTTTCCCAGACCGGGAAGATTCGCGGTTGACCGGATGTTCTAAGGACGGCTATAGCGAATTGGGCATGACTCTGGGAGCTCGCGCATGACGAAACACCGCCTTTGGATCGCTGTCACACTGGCCTTTGCCTCCACTCCTCTCCTTGCCGCTTCTGCCGCCAAGCCGTCCGTGCGGGCCGCCGCCGCCGGCGAGCTGATCGAGGCCAAGGGGACCAGCGAGCGCGCCGAGATCGTCACCTTCGGGTCCGATCTGGTGCCCGCCCTGCTGGAGGCCAGCCCGGACGGCAGCGTCCGCGTCTCCGACTGGCCGGTCGCTCCGGACGAGCGCGCGGAGGTGGTCCTGAGGCGGCGCGACGTCTACGCGCCCGGCGCCAAGGTGATCGTGGTGGACGGCAAGGGCGCGCGCGAGATCCCGAAGTCGCGGTTGGCTTTCTTCTCCGGCGTGTCCGAGACCGACTCCGACCTGCGGGTGTTCGCCGCGGTCGATCCGGACACGGGCTCGATCAACGGCTTCAGCCAGACCCGCGAGGCGCTGCACGAGCTTCACCCGCTGAGCGACGTGCCGTCGCTCAAAAAGGCCGCCGGTCTCCGCCGCCACCTGGTCGCGCCGCCCGAGGTCTTCCGGGCCGAGCGCGGCGAGTCCGGCGACTTCGCCTGCGGCCAGAGCGGCGCCCCCCTCTCCTTCCTGGAGGAGAGCGAGCGGATCCAGCAGTTGGCGGCGGACGCGGCGGGGACCGACTCGATCTTCGCGGCCGCGATCACCTCTCTCCACACCGCCACCCTGGCCGTGGACACCGACAACGAATTCATGCAGATCAAGTTCGCGGACAACACCACCAACGCCACGAACTACATCGCCAGCCTGATCGCCTCGATGAGCGTGATCTACGAGCGCGACGCGCTGGTCCGCCTGCTCCAGGGCACGACGATTCTGCGGGTCTCCAGCCAGCCGGACCCCTATGCGCAGGCGACCAGCGGCAACGCGAGCTCGGCCAAGCTGCAGGAGTTCTCGAACGTCTGGAACACGACCTACGCCAGCGTCCCGCGCGCGGTGGCGGTAATGCTCTCCGGCAAGCAGCCGAGCGGCGGCGCGTCGGGCATCGCGTGGGTCAACACCCTGTGCAGCAAGTATTACGGCACGAGCTTCAGCCAGGTCTACACCACCGGCACCACCCCCAGCTCGGGCGACATCCTGGTGGTGGCCCACGAGATCGGCCACAACTTCGGCTCCCCGCACACGCACTGCTACTCGACGCCGGTCGACAACTGCTTCAACACCGAGAGCGGCTGCTACGCGGGCACCAAGAGCTGTCCGGCGGCCCAGACGATCAACGGCGTGACCAACGTCACCGGTACGCTGATGAGCTACTGCCACCTCTCCGGCCTGTCGGGCTGCACCTCGAAGACGGTGTTCCACCCGCGCACGATCTCGGAAAAGCTCGCCCCGGCCATCGAGGCCGCGACGCAGGGCACCAGCGCCTGCATCTTCCCGTACGTGAACCCGACCCCTGTGGTCGCCCTGGTCAGTCCGGCCAGCGGCTCGACCGGCGGCGGCACCGCGATCACCATCACGGGCGCCAACTTCCAGAGCGGCGCCACGGTGACGGTGGGCGGCAGCGCGGCCACCTCGGTGGTCGTGGTGAATTCGACGACGATCACCGCCGTCACCCCGGCCCATGCCGCGGGCAGCGTTCAGGTGGTGGTGACCAACCCCAGCGCCCAGACGGGCACGCTCAACCCGGCCTTCTTCTACGCCGCGCCGCAGACGGCGGTCGACTTCTACACGGTGGCGCCCTGCCGGGCGATCGACACGCGCAACGCGAACGGCCCGCTCGGCGGACCGGAGCTGTCCGGAGGCCAGACCCGGACCTTCACGGTCGTGGGGAGCTGCGGCGTCCCGGCGGACGCGAAGTCGGTCGTGGTCAACGTGACCGCGGTCTCCCCTGCCGCGGAGGGCAACTTCCAGATCTTCCCTGGCAACGCCTTCCCCCTGGGGACCAGCACGCTCAACTACTCGGCGGGCCAGAACGTGGCGAACAACGCCACCCTGACCCTCGCCACCAACGGCACCGGCACGATCGGCGTGAAGAACGGCGGCGCCGGGGTCGTGGACTTCGTGCTGGACGTGATCGGCTACTACAGATAGCCGGCGCGTCCTAGTTCACCAGCTCGTCGGGGCCGGAGCCGGGGGGAGACGGAGAGCCGGTCCCGGCGAGCTGTCGGCGCAGCTCCTCCTCCTCCCAGATCCGGCGCAGGGCCGCATCCCTCGCCCGGCGTTTCCCCATCGCCCAGATCGCCAGCAGGGTGATCAGCATGTACAGGGTCACGGTGCTGGTGAGGATCGGCACCCAGCGGTACCAGAACGACTGGCGCCGCCAGAACGACGTCTCGGCCTGGACGAGCGTCGATCCGGTGGCCTCCCGGAAGGCTTCCTCGAAGGACAGACCGCGGCCCACGCCCGCCAGGATCCGGGCCACGGCGTCGTCCCCTTCCCGGCTGAGCAGCTCGTTCACGAATGCCCCGGCGATGGCATAGGCCTCGACGGCCGAGCCCCGGCCGCCCGTGAACTGCCTCTCGACGTCGGCCAGGGAGGCGTGGCCGCCGCCGATCATGGTGACGGTCAGCCGCGACCGGTCGTCCAGCCCCCAGCTCGTGCCCGCGATCATCGCCACCCCCTCGTGGAACCAGCGCGGCAGGGGGCGGCCGCGCGACGCCCGCGCCACCAGCACGTGGGACACCTCGTGCCGGAGCAACTCCTCCAGGGAGGAGTCGGGATAGGACGGCGTCCGGGCGGGCAGGAGCACGATCACCCCTTCGGCGCCATAGGCGTAGCCCGACACCCAGGGCGGCACCCCGGCGGCCAGGTCCGAGCCCTCGGGTCCGAGGAACACCTGGATCGGCGGGCCGGGATCGTCGAGGCCGACCAGCCGCATGGCATCCAGGAACCGCTCCGGGTCGATCGAACGGACCCGCGCCGCGACCCGGTCCAGGGACGGCGGCCCCAGGACCACCAGCTTCGGCGGTGCGACGGCCTTCAGGGGGAGGGCCAGGAGCAGCAGGACCAGGAACAGCCGGCGCATGACTACAGCGCCTGGACCATCCCCACCACGCCGGCGCGGATCAGGGCGACCGAGATCGCGGCCAGGAAGAGGCTCGACACCTTGCCCACGGCCCGGCTGACCGCCGGACCCATGATCCGCCCGAGCCACGGGCTGAAGGCGAGGGTCAGGTAGACCAGGGCCATATTGACCACCATCGAGGTGAGGGTCGGGAGATAGCCGTAGGCCTCGCGCGAGACGAGCACCGAGGTGATCGCGGCCGGGCCCATGATCAGCGGGATGCCGAGCGGCACCACGCCGACCGAGGCGCCCTCCATCTCCTCCTCGACATTTCTAGGATCGCGGCGCCGGTAGTCGCCGAACACCAGGTTGGAGACGCTGAGCATGAGGAGGATCAGCCCGCCGCCGACCCGCAGGTCGTTCACGGTGATCCCAAGCAGGGAGAAGATGAGCTGGCCGGCGGCCAGGACCAGAATGGCGATCATCGAGGCCGTGAGCAGCGCCTGGAAGGTCAGCCGGCGGCGCTGCGCCGTGGTCATGCCCTCGGTGACCGCCAGGTAGACCGGGATGATCCCGATGACGTTGACGGCGACGAAGAGAGGGAGGAAGCTTTCGATGTATGCGTTCATAGGGCCGGCAGGAAGACTATCCTGCCGGCCCGGTCTCTTCCTAACTTCCTCCGCCGACCTGGATGAGATTCACGACCTGCCGGACGCCCGGCGTGATCCGCGCCAGCTTCTCGGCCTCGGCCTTCTGGCCCTCATTCGCCACCTTGCCCTGCAAAGTGACCCGGCCGTCGATCGTGTCCACGTCGATGCTGAGGGCGCGGACCTCGGGATCGGCGATCAGGTTCGCCTTGACCTTCGCCGTGATCGTGGCGTCGTCGAGCGCCTCCTGCACCACCGGACCGACCTCGCGCTGGACCTTCTCGGCCCCGCGCTCCAACGCCGCGCCGGCCTGCTCCGCGCCGCGCTCCAGGGCCGCGCCGGCCCGTTCGGCCCCGCGCTCCACGTGCTCGCTCGCCTGGTTCAGCTCGCGGTTCACCTCGTCGCCGTCCACATGGACCGTCGGGCGGCCCTGGGCGTCGCGTCCGGTCTCCACGGCCTCACGGTTGTCATGGTCGCATCCGGCGAGCGGCGCCACGGCTACTGCCAACACCAGGAAAAACGTTCTCGTCTTCATGGTTCTCAGCTCCACGGAAAAAGGGGGAGGCGAGGGCTGATGGTTACAGGATCGCCTCCCCGTCAGGGAGGGCCGCGAAAGCCCCGAGAGGCTCTTTAGCCAGGGCCCGCCTCCTGTGCCAGAGGCGAAGACCCCACCCACCCGTGAGGTGCAGCATCCGTGCCAGGGTGAAAGTTTTACACGACGGTCGGCAGGAGGCCGCGCCGGCCCCGCTGGACACTGCGCCGGGGGCCGACGCCCGTGATCCGCTCGGCGCCGGCGTAGACGTTGAACCGCTCCCCACGGAGGAAGCCGATCAAGGTGATCCCGAAGCTCTCCGCCAGTTCCACCGCGAGGCTGCTCGGGGCCGAGACCGCGCACACGATGGGTACCCCGGCCACCGCGCACTTCTGGAGGATCTCGTAACTCGTCCGGCCGCTCACGAGCACCAGGTGATCGTGGAGCGGCAGGCGGCCGTCGAGGAAGGCCCGTCCCAGCAGCTTGTCCAGGGCGTTGTGGCGGCCCACGTCCTCGCGCAGACCCAGGAGGTTGCCGGCCTGGTCGAACAGGGCCGCCGCGTGCAGGCCGCCGGTCGCGTCGAACAGCCCCTGGGCCTCGCGCAGCCGTCCGGGAAGCGAGGCGACGAGCTGCGGATCGATCTCGGGGCCGTCCGGCAGCCGGCCCGGCGAGCGCACCTGCAGGGCCGCGAGACCGGCCTTGCCGCACACGCCGCAGGCGCTGCTGGAGAAGAAATGCCGTTCCAGGGTGGGCAGGTTCGGGTCGGGGCCATCGCCCAGCTCCACCGCCACGATATTGGGCTCGGGCTCGCCGGTCCGGGCCTCGGGAGGACGATGAAAGCCGAGGATGCGCTCCGGCCGCTCCACGACCCCCTCGGCGTAGAGGAACCCGGCAGCCAGCTCCTCGTCGGCTCCGGGCGTGCGCATGGTCACCGCGACCGTGTGCTCCACGCCGGACCACAAGAGCCGGATTTCCAGCGGCTCCTCGGTGGCGACCTGGTCCGGCGCGGGCCGGGACCGGCCGCTCTCCACCCGCCATATCCGGGCCTCTCTCGTTCCGGTTCTGACCTTGGGCGCCATGGGTTTAGCTTCTCACATCCGGGTGGAGAGAAGAGTACGGCATACATCTTGCGTTTCCGCACGGGGGGAGGAAGGGAAATGGCGCGATCGATCTGGAAAGGGAGCATCACCTTCGGCCTCGTGAACATCCCCGTCGGTCTCTACTCGGCGGAGAAGCGCGAGGAAGTCAGCTTTCACCTGCTGGACCGCAAGAACAAGGCCCGGGTGAAATACAAGCGGGTCAACGAGGAGACCGGGCGCGAGGTGGCCTGGGAGGACACGGTGCGCGGCTTCGAGCTGGAATCGGGCAAGTACGTGATCCTCACCGACGAGGACCTCCAGCGCGCCGCCCCCGAGAAGACCCAGACGGTGGACATCCTCGACTTCGTCGACCTCGAGGAGATCGACCCGTCTTTCTTCGACAAGCCCTACTACCTCGCTCCGGACAAGAAGGGCGCCAAGAGCTACGCCCTCCTGCGCGAGGTCCTCAAGCGGACGAAGAAGGTCGGCATCTCCAAGGTGGTGATCCGCTCGAAGCAGTACCTCGCCGCGGTGATCGCCGAGGGCGACGTGATTGTGCTCAACATCCTGCGCTTCGCCCACGAGCTGCGCGATCCCAAGGAGCTCGACCTGCCCCACGGCAAGGAGGGGGTGACCGAGCGCGAGCTCGACATGGCCGAGCGGCTCGTCGAGGGCATGGTCGACTCCTGGGACCCGGACAAATACCGCGACGACTACTACAAGGACCTCATGAAGATGATCCACGAGCGGGCCGAGGCCGGGCAGTACGACGAGGCGCCCGAGGCGCCCGCCGCGCCGAAGCCGGAGCGCGCCGGCAACGTGGTGGACCTCATGGCCCTGCTCAAGCAGAGCGTCGAGGGGGGCGGCCGCAAACCGGCCAAGAAGGCCCCGGCCAAGAAGACGGCGAAGAAGACGGCCGCCCGCAAGGCTCCGGCCAAGCGGACCGCTTCGAAGAGAAAGACCGCATAAGCCATGGGCCTCCAGGAATACAAGCGCAAGCGGGACTTCAAGAAGACCCCCGAGCCGGCCGGCAAGGTCAAGGAGCAGAAGGGCAACTCCTTCGTCATCCAGAAGCACGCGGCCACCCGCCTGCACTACGACTTCCGCCTGGAAATGGAAGGCGTGCTCCGGAGCTGGGCCGTGCCCAAGGGCCCGAGCCTCGACCCGGCCGAGAAGCGCCTGGCCGTCCACGTCGAGGACCACCCGCTCGACTATGGCGGCTTCGAGGGGATCATCCCCAAGGGCCAGTACGGCGGCGGCACGGTCCTGGTCTGGGACCGCGGCACCTGGCACCTCGAGGAGGACTCGGAGAAGGATCCGGTCAAGGCCTACAAGAAGGGCAAGCTCAAGTTCCGCCTGGAAGGCGAGAAGCTCCACGGCCGCTGGAACCTGGTGCGCATGCACGGCGAAAAGGCCGGCGAGAACAAGGAGAACTGGCTGCTGTTCAAGGAGAACGACGAAGCCGCCGTCCCCGGCAGCGGCGACGCCCTGGTCCAGGAGTATCCCGACAGCGTCGCCACCGGCCTCAGCCTGGAGGAGATCGCCGCCGATCCCGACCGGGTGTGGCAGTCGAACCGCGAGGAGAAGGTCAAGAAGACAGGGACGAAAAGGACGGCAACGACCGCAAGGACGACAAGTCCTCCTCCTCCGCCGGGCGCGCGCAAGGCGAAGATCCCGGCGAAGATCGAGCCCCAGCTCGCCACCCTGGTCTCCGAGCCTCCGAAGGGTGAGGAGTGGCTCCACGAGCTCAAGTTCGACGGCTACCGCATCCTCTGCGAGCTGCGCGACGGCAAGGTGAAGGCCGTCACCCGCGGCGGCAAGGACTGGGCCGACCGCTTCGGCGTGGTGACCCGGGCGGTGGCCGGCCTGCCGGCCCGCGAGGCGGTGCTCGACGGCGAGGTCGCCGTCCTCCTGCCCAATGGCACGACCAGCTTCCAGGCCCTCCAGAACGCGCTGGGAGACGACACGAACGCCGACATGGTCTACTTCGTCTTCGACCTCCTGTACCTCGACGGCTACGACCTGCGCGGCGTCCCGCTTCTGGAGCGCAAGCGGGCGCTC
>DATANP010000379.1:0-15197 GCA_036266195.1 Thermoanaerobaculia bacterium
GCACGCGGTGGTGCTGGCCGGCGGCAGCGGGTTCGGGCTGTCGGCCGCCGACCCGGTGATGGACTGGCTCGCGGCCCGGGGGTATGGCTTCCAGACCGGGATCGCGCCGGTGCCGCTGGTGCCCACGGCCATCCTCTTCGATCTCGGGTTCGGAGATCCGGCGGCCCGGCCCGGGCCGGTGCTGGTGGAGCAGGCGATCGCCTCGGCGTCCGATGGGGTGGTGGAGGTCGGGAGCGTGGGGTCTGGCACGGGCGCGACCGTGGGCAAGGTGCTCGGCCGGGAGCAGTGCATGAAGGGTGGCTTCGGGTTCGCGAGCCTGGCGGTTCCCGGGGGCCCGACCGTGGCCGCGGCCGTGGCGGTGAATGCCTATGGGGACGTCCGGGGCCTGGACGGCCGGCTGGTCGCCGGATGCCGGACCGCGCCGGACTCGAAGGAGCTGGCCGGAGCCGATCGGGTCCTGGCCGCGCTGCCCCCCGACGGGGAGCACCCCTGGCAGGGGAATACGACCCTGGCGGTGGTGATGACCGACGCCGTCCTCACCAAGGCCACGGCGCTCAAGATCTGCCAGATGGCCTTCGGAGGGTTCTACCGGACGCTGTCCCCGGCCTTGTCGCTGGTGGACGGCGACCTGATCGTGGCGCTCTCGACGGGCCGGGTCCGGGCCCACGTCCACCAGGTAGGCGTGCTGGCCGAGCGGGCGGTAGCCGAGGCGATCCTGGTGGCGGTGCGCGAGGCCGATGGCTTCGGGCTGCTGCCGGCGGTGAAAGACCTCTGAAGGACCCAAGGGACTGCAGGGACGTCAAGGACCGAAGACTTTGGTCTCTGATGTCCTTGGAGTCCTTTCAGTCATTGAAGTACCATGCCGACAGGTCCCCTGATGAAGCTCCTCCGATCGCGCCGCGACCTCTGGGCCACCCTGCTGCCGACCGTGGGGGCGGCCCTGCTGCTGGCGCTCGCGCCCAGGCTGCCCTGGATCGCGCCGGCCAGCCAGCCGGCTCCGGCCCTGTTGCTGCTCCTGGTCATGGTGGGGGTGGCCGCGGCCATCCACCGGCCGCTCAAGGGAGACACCCTGGGGCTTGGGGCCATGGTGATTCCGCCGGCCCTGTATCTCTCCGGCGGCGGACCAGCCGCGGCGCTCGCCGCCACCTGCCTGGTCCTGGCCGAGCTCGCCCTGCGGCTGATCCGCACCTCGGCCTCCCAGAAGCATGAACGGCGCGGGCTGCTGCGCGTCCTGGAGGAGGCGGGCCGCGGCGCGCTGGCGACCCTCTCCGGGGCCGCCGCCTGGGCCGCGCTCCGGTTCCTCTGGGAGCTTCCGGCAGCGGTGGGGGCCGGGACCGCGGTCTATCTCCTGGTGTGGATCGGCCTCCAGGTCGCGGACCGGAAGATCCGGCGACCGGAGCAGCCGCTCCGCCTCCAGGTCCTGCTGCCACCGTTCACGCTCGATCTCCTCGGCTGGGTCCTGGGCGGAGCCGTGGCGGTCGCCGGTCTGGCCGGAGGCTGGGGGCTGGCGTCCGCCCTGCTCGCCGCGCTGGCGCTCCTGGCCCTCGAGTCGGTGAGGAACGCCTGGCTCCTGCAGCGGTCGGACAATCGGATTCATGATCTGGAGCGCCTCGGACTGGCCGGCGACCGGCTCCTCAAAAAGGAGGAGGAGCTGGTGCAGCTCATCGAGCGCATCCGCGACGAGAGCGCCAAGGTCCTCCCGTACTACTGGTTTCACTTCGAGGCGCTCGCCCCTGGATACGAGCTGCGGAGCTGGTGGTCCGGGCCGGAGGGGAAACTGGAGGAGGGGCTGCCGGACCCGGGCAACTGGGCGCCGGTCCTGCCCGGGTTCCACAAGCGGGCGGCCTGGCAGATCCTGGAGCGCCAGCTCCGGTCCTCCGGCAGGGTCGTGGCCCGGGTCCGCTTCTGGTGCGATCCCCGCCGGCTGGACACGAAGGCGGTCGACCTGCTCGACCTCCTGATCCCGCAGGCGAGCCTCTCGGTCCAGCGCTGCTTCGCCGGCGAGGAGGCCGAGAAGGACCCCTTGACCGGCGCCCTCCTGCGGCGTGCGCTGGAGCCCAAGCTCAACCAGACCTATTACCTGGCCTGCCAGCACGGGGGCGCCATGTCGGTGGTCCTCTGCGACATCGATCACTTCAAGAAGATCAACGACACCTACGGCCACGCCGTGGGAGACCGGGCCCTGGTCGCGGTGGCCGGCGTGCTCAAGGTGAGCCAGCGCGAAGGGGACCTCTGCTGCCGGTACGGAGGCGAGGAGTTCCTCCTCCTGGCCGACGGCATCAAGGGAGAGGACGCACTCGGCATGGCCGACCGCCTGCGCCGGAGCGTCGAGGAGCTCCCCTTCGAGGTCGAAGGCCAGAGGGTGCAGCTCACCATGAGCGCCGGGGTGGCGAGCTTCCCGGACCTCTACATCAAGTCCGCGGCCGAGCTGATCCTCTTCGCCGACGAGGCCCTCTACGAAGCCAAGCGCCGGGGCCGCAACCGCTGCCTGCTCGACGTCGGCCAGGGCAAGTACCTGGACGTCGCCGGCCAGGTGCTCACCACCGGCGAAACCGCGGCCGAGGCCCCCGAGCCGCCGCGGATCTTTGCTTGACAGTTTGATAAACTGCTCGGCATGGACGAAGCCGTTCTGCGGCGGCGGATCGCGGAGCTGGGGCCCTGGTACCACAACCTGGAGCTGGCGCCGGGGGTGTGGACCAACCCGGCCATGGGCGACTACCCGCGCCTGCGCTGGAGCCTGATCGAGCCGCACGTGCCGGCCGACCTGACCGGCAGGACCGTGCTCGACCTGTCCTGCAATGGCGGCTTCTTCTCGGTTCAGATGAAGCGGCGCGGGGCGAGCCGGGTCGTGGGAGTGGATCGCACTACCCAATCGGTCCGCCAGTCCGAGCTTGTGCGGGAGGTGACCGGCATGGACTTCGAGGTCGTCCACGACGACGTCTTCAGCTTCTGCTGGAACAACACGGAGAGGTTCGACTACGTCCTCTTCATGGGCCTCTTCTACCACCTGCGGGCGCCGCTCTTCGTCCTCGACAGGGTCGCCCTGATCGTGAAGGAGAGGATGTTCTTCCAGACCGTGGTGCGCGGGGACGACCCGAACGCCGGGCCGCTCCAGGTCCCGGCGGACCTCGACGTCAACGACCTCGACCTCTTCCGCCACCCCGGCTTCCCGCGGGCGGTGTTCATCGAGGGGACCTCGAACGGCGGCGACAACTCCAACTGGTGGTTCGTCAACAGCCCCTGCGTCCACGCCATGCTCCGGTCGGCCGGCTTCACCCGCTACACCCAGGTGAGCGGCGACACCTTCGTCTGCGATCCGCCTCCCGATCTCAGGAGGGTCCCGGACTACGGGACGAAGTGGTAGGGGGCCGGCGGCTCAGGGGAGCGGCAGGAGAGGCGCCCACTCCCACTCCGGCCGGTCGCCGCCGAGCTCGGCCATCTCCTGTTTCTCGGTCATCCGGTCGAGCGGCTCCAGGGCGCGCCGCAGGCTGTCGTACTCGGCCCGGTTGTTGCGCACCGCGGACTCCAGCCAGCCGGGCCGGGTGGGCGCCGTCAGGTCTCCGGCCAGGTCGAAGGGAAGGAAGCAGGCATCCTCCGGCGAGTCGAGGAGTCCCCGGCCGGCGGCCTTGCGGGCGTAGAGGTCGTAGATCGGGCCGAGCCGGTCGAGCGCGGCGCGCCAGGCTTCGCGGAAGCGCCCCCGGTAGCGGTCGTGGCCGGGGAGGGGATGCCCGGCCAGCGCCTTCCGGGCCGCCTCGGCCCGCTCCGGAGCGGTGGACCAGGACGGGACCAGGATGTCGGGCAGGCCGAAGAGCGCGAGGCTGGCGCGGCCCTGGGACCGCAGGTTCCACGCCGCCCGGCTGAGGACCGGCGGCACGTGCTCGCCCGCGGCCCGCGCCGAGCGCCGGTTCAGGGCCGCGATCAGGTCGGCGAGCAGCGCGTCTCCGACCCGCGGCAGGAGCCGGGTCAGGGTGGAGCGGAACATCTCCCAGAGCTCCTCCCGCGTCTCCTGGCCGCTCAGGTTCGGCGGCCGGTGGGACGGCGGCCGGAAGCGCAGGAGCCGCACGCGGTGGAAGGCCAGGGAGGCGGCCAGCCGCTGCGGCACCGCCGGAAAGCTGGCTTGACCCTCGGGCTCCAGGAGTGCGCCGAGCACCTCCTCGCCGCCGGGCGCGTCGGTCAACAGCGGCCGCAGATCCTTGCCATAGAGATAGGGCCGCAGCCGGACGGCCCTCACCGGCGGCGCGTCCGGCAGCGGCAGCCCCAGATGGTAGAGGGCGTAGCGCAGGCCCGTCCCGGCGGCATGGCGGAGCAGGGTGACCCCGAGATGCGACAGCGGAGGCATGGGCCCCGGGATGAGAAGCGACCTGCTGTAGGCGGGCCTCCCTGCGGGGAGGTCGAGGACGGAGTCCGGCTGGAACTGCATTCGATGTTGTTCTCCGAGTCGAGTAACGGTACCACGGGGAGGACCATGCGAGAATGACGCCGTGAGCGAGATCCTCCTTTCGACGGCCTCCCCGGAGACCGTGGAGCGCCCCGCGCGGCCCACGCTGGCCTCGCGCATCCGTCCGACCGCCGACCCGGACGAGATCCTCGACCTGTTCGTGGACTGGGCGGTCGCGGCCGGCTTCGAGCTGTACCCGGCGCAGGAGGAGGCCCTGCTGGAGATCATGGCGGGGCGGCACGTGATCCTGAACACCCCGACCGGCTCGGGCAAGTCGCTGGTGGCGCTCGGCCTTCATTTCAAAGCTCTGTGCGAGGGCCGTACCTCTTTCTATACCAGCCCGATCAAGGCCCTGGCCTCCGAGAAGTTCTTCGCCCTCTGCGACGACTTCGGCGCGGAAAACGTCGGGATGCTCACCGGCGACGCCAGCATCAACCCCGATGCGCGGGTCCTCTGCTGCACGGCCGAGGTGCTGGCCAACATGGCGCTCCGCAGGGGCGACCGCCTCGACGCGCCCTACGTGGTGATGGACGAGTTCCACTACTACTCCGACCCGGAGCGCGGCGTGGCCTGGCAGATCCCGCTCATCGTCCTCCCCCGCACGCGATTCCTCCTCATGTCCGCGACCCTGGGAGACGTGAGCGCCATCGCCGAGCACATCCGGCGGCGGACCGAGATCGAGGTCGCCCTGGTCACCTCCGAGCTGCGGCCGGTGCCGCTCGACTTCGAGTACCGCGAGACCCCGCTCCACGAGACGGTCGAAGCCCTGCTCGAATCCGCCCGGTCGCCGATCTACATCGTCAACTTCACTCAGCGGGAGTGCGCCGAGCTGGCCCAGTCGCTGACCAGCATGAAGATATCCAGCCGCGAGGAGCGCGACCGCATCAAGGAGGCCATGGGTGGCGTCCGCCTGGACACCCCCTACGGCAAGGAGTTCCGGCGCTTCCTCTCCTTCGGCATCGGGGTCCACCACGCCGGGCTGCTGCCCAAGTACCGGCTGCTCGTCGAGCAGCTCGCCCAGCAGGGGCTTCTGCGGGTGATCTCCGGCACGGACACGCTGGGGGTCGGGGTCAACATCCCGATCCGTACCGTGCTCTTCACCCGTCTCGCCAAGTTCGACGGCCGCAAGGTGTCGCTTCTTTCGGTGCGTGACTTCAAGCAGATCGCCGGCCGGGCCGGGCGCAAGGGGTTCGACGACAAGGGCAGCGTGGTGGCGCAGGCGCCGGAGCACATCATCGAGAAGCGCGTGGCCGAGCGCAAGGCGGGCGACGGCAAGAAGCGGGGGCCGGCCAAGTCGGCGGCCAAGGGTGAAGTCACCTGGACCCAGGAGACCTTCGACAAGCTGATGACCCGGCCGCCGGAGACCTTGAAGTCCCGCTTCCGGGTCACCCACGGCATGGTGCTCGACCTCCTCCAGCGCGACGCCGAGCTGGACGATCCGGACCTGCGCAACTTCGATTCCCTGCGTGACCTCATCGCCCGCTGCCATGACGAGGAGGGGGCCAAGGCCCGGCACCTGAGCCAGGCCGCGGTCCTGGTCCGCTCCCTCTACCGCGCCGGGATCATCCGCATGAAGCGGGACTCGAACACCGACTACCTCTGGGCGGTGGTGGCCGAGGACCTCCAATGGGACTTCTCGCTCCACCACGCCCTGTCGCTCTACCTGGTGGAGACGATCGGCCTCCTGAACCAGGAGTCCGAGACCTACGCCCTGGACCTGATGACCCTGGTCGAGTCGATCCTGGAGGACCCGGACGTCATCCTCCGGAAGCAGGTGGACAAGATCAAGAACGAGCTGGTGGCGCAGCTCAAGGCCGACGGCGTGGAGTACGAGCAGCGCATGGAGCGGCTCGACGAGGTGACCCATCCGAAGCCGCTCTCGGACTTCCTCTATGGGACGTTCAACCGGTTCCGGGGCGACCACCCCTGGGTCGGGGGCAACGACGTCCGGCCCAAGTCGATCGGCCGGGAGATGATCGAGGGCTACCTCTCCTTCGCGGACTACATCAAGAAGTACGGCCTGCAGAGGAGCGAGGGGGTGCTGCTGCGCTATCTCTCGCAGCTCTACAAAACCCTGGACCAGACCGTGCCGGAATACGCGAAGACGGCCGAGGTCTGGGACGCCCTGGGCTACTTCCGGGCCCTGCTCCACCACACGGACACGAGCCTGCTGGAGGAGTGGGAGAGCTTGCTGCATCCGGAGATCCGCCTGCGGCACGTGCAGCGGCACCAGGCCGCCGAGGCGCTCTGGCTCAAGCAGCTCCTGGCCGACCCGAAGGCCTTCGCGGCGCGGGTGCGCGCCGAGCTGCACCTCGTCGTCCGGGCGCTTTCCGAGAAGGAATGGGAGGACGCGGCCGCCGCAGTCCGGCAGGATGGCGGGGAGGACCGCTGGGACCCGGAGCGCTTCGAGCAGGCGATGAAGCCCTTCTACGAGGAGTACGGCGAGCTGGTCTTCACCCCCGAGGCCCGCCGGCACCAGTACACCCACATCCGCCAGGTCGACGAGCGCGTCTGGGAGGTCGCCCAGACCATCCTGGACCCCCAGGGCGACAACCTCTGGGCCGTCCAGGGCCTCGTGGACCTGCGCGATCCGGACGTCATGGACGGCCCGCTGGTCAAGGTGGTGCGGGTGGGTTCCTAGTCAGCCGCCTCTCTTGGGAGGGGGCGCCCTCTCCCGCGAAGCGGGGGAGGGATGGGGAGGGGTCTTCTTCCTTCACGTCGGCACATCGCCAGTGCTTGGATAAGGTTGTCGGGCGACAATGTAGGCTTATCCACGGCCCGATAAGGTTGTCGGGCGGCTATGTGGACTTATCCGCGGCCTGCTAACGCTGTCCGGCCGCAATATGGTCTTATCTGCGATGCGGTAATGTTGTCGGGCGACGGTCTGGGCTTATCCACGGCGCGGTAGCGTTGTCGGGCGACGATGTGAGCTTATCCGCGACCCGGTAAGATTATCGGGCGACAGTGTGGTCTTATCCGCGGCGCGGTAATGTTGTCGAGCGATGATGTGAGCTTATCCAGGGTCTGGCAAGGTTGTCGGGCGGCGCTATGGGCTTATCCATGACGCGGTAACGTTAGCTAGCGACGATGTGGACTTATCCATGGCGCGATAACGTAGTTGGGCGGCGCTGTGAGCTTATCCACGGCCGGTCCGAAGAGGTCGTTTGGACGAAGGAATGAAGTTAGCGCCCATGGGCCTCCAACTCCTCCACCTCCCCCCGCCGCCGCTCATACCCCGTCGCCTCCACAATCTCCCGAGCCCGGGTCACATGCCGTTCGAGCCCCTCCCAGTCCCCCTGGTCTCGGCAGACCCGAGCCCACTCCAGGTGCGCATCGCACTCGTGCAGGCGCATCGGGCCCCGCTCGGCAATCTCCAGCGCCTCGGAAAGGTCCGCCTCGGCGGCGGGCCAATCCTTCTGGAGCCGCCGCAAGGCCGCCCGGGCCAGGAGGCCGAGGGGGAGGTAGTTTTCCTGACCCGCCCGCCGCAGTCCCTCCACGGCTTGGTCCAGGTGCTCCGCGGCTTTAGCGAAGTCCCCCAGACCCAGGTGCGCCCGGCCCAGGCTCAGGTGATCCAGGGCAATATCGAGGAGCCAAAGGTTCCTCTCAGCTATTTTGATCGCCGCCTCCGCCCGCCCCTGCACCTCCTCAAACGCCCCCGGTTCACCACGGCTCAGCAGCAGGTTGCAGTACAGATAGCCCTGAAGCGAGTAGAGCCGAGGGTACCTGGGTTGCCTCTCCGCCTGAAGGGCCTCGGCCTTGCGAAAGGCTTCCGCGCTCTCCTCCAATCGGCCCGACTGGTGTAGGGCATCGGCCAGCTCCGTTCGGGTGGCCATCCGCAGGAAGGCGTCGTCGCTGCGATCGGCCAGATCGACACTCTGCTGCCCGAACGACACGGCTCGGGCCACCTCTCCCAGGGTCAGGGTCAGCTGGCTGAGATTGCTGGCGCCTGCTGCACCATTTCTCCAGTTCTCTAAATCTACGGCTCTCCTCAGGGCCTCCTCCATCGGCGGCACCGCATCCGCCAGCCGACCCAGGGCATGCAGGCAAATTGCTGCCGCATTAAGAACGAACGCCTGAGTCCCGGAAGTGAGGCTGGTCGAGGGCTGGTCCCAGGGGCGATCAAAAAAGCCGGAAAGCACCGACAAATTCGAGCCGAACGCCCCCAGCGTGTCTAAGCTATAAGGTGAATTTCCCCGTTGGATACGTCTCTGAAAGACCTCTCGGTATACCTCCTGCTGGCGCCCTGCCCGGCAGCCGTGGATCACCGCAGTGAAGAGCGGCTCCATTTCCTCCAGCGTGTCGGGCAGGTCCGGCGCCTCCTTCTGAAGGTGCTCGTACAGGCGCAGGTTGCCCGCCTTCCAGGCTTCCGGACGATGGATCTGGAGATCCTCCTGGAAATAGACCCGGACCAGGGGATGGGCGTCCAATTCGTCGCCGCCCTCCTCCAGCAGCAGCCGGGCTCGGCGCAGACGGGCCACGGCCTTGCGGAAGCGCGCCTCCTGCTTCGGACCCACGGTCTCGGTCAGGCCCGAAATCGCCGGCTCCGCCCGAAGCGCTTTGATCGCCGCGGGAAACGCAGGTCGGTCGAAGAGCCCCAGAAGCCGCAGCACCTCCACCTCCGGCTGCTCCAGGGCTTCGGCGTAGGAGGCGATTACACGCCGGGCATGACCTGTCTCGTCGGCGTCCTCTTCCAGGATGTGAACCTCGCGGCGACGCCGGACATCTCCCTCATGGATATCCTTCAGATAGGTCCCCAGTAGCGAGAGCGTCAAGGCGTGGTTGCCGAACTCCCTGGACGCGTCTCGAAGCTCCGAATCCCTCCCCGTCACTCCAAGCTCTTTCAGCAGCTCCGCTCCGGCCTCCGGAGAGAGGGCTTCCAGGTTCACCTGAGGGGCCGTTGTGGAGCAGGAGTCGAGGTCGGCAATCCGCTCGCGGGTGGTGACCACGCACAGGCCCGGGTTGGCCCCGGCCAGACTCTTGAGCAGCGCCGCGAGCCCGGGGTCTTTCAGCCGGCCCGCCAGCGGATGGGTCGCAGGATGCTGAAGCGGCTCGACGCCGTCGAGGACAAGGAGGGTCTTCTCCTGGCGCACCAGCTCGGCCAGCCGGAGCCCTTTGTCCCGAGATGTCTTTTCCTTGGGATCGGGATCTCCGAACCAGGCTAGGGCATAGTCCAGGAAGCGGTCGGCGGAGGTGCCCCGGTCCTCGGTGCCCTGGCTGTAGAAGGACCAGTCCAGGACGCGCCGGGCTCCGCGCCAGCCGGCGGCGGCCATGCGGTCGAGCCAGTGGCTGACGAGGGCGGACTTGCCGGTGCCTCCGAAGGCGACCAGGGTCAGGACGTGGATGGTAGAGTCCTGCCAAGTGGCGTCCAGCCGGGCGAGCTCGTCGTCTCTACCTATTAGAAGAGGTCCGGCGACGGGGAGGCGGCCGAGGTCGAGGCGGGGTGGGACCTCACCCCCTGGCCCCCTCTCCCATCTCCCTCCCTCCCCGCCCCGGGAGAGGGGGGACGCGGTTGGAGCGGTGAGGTGGGAGCGGACCTCTTTGGCGAAGGCGGAGAGGTGCTTTTCGGACTGGGCCTTTCGGAGGGTTGAGAGCGGCTTCGCGTCGGTCGGCCGGCCCTGGATGGCGGCGAGCCATTCGACCTCTTCAAAGGGGCTGGGACGCACGAACAGCGGGAGGATGCGCAGGGTCCCCTCGTCCAGGCGTTTCAGGAGACGCGGGACCTCTTCTTCCTTGATGAAGCGGGAGGCGAGGAAGTCGTTCGAGATCAGCAGGACAGCCAGAACGGCGCGGTCTATCGCCGCGAAGATCTCGGCCTTCCAGGCGTCTCCAGCCCCGATCTGGCGGTCGCTCCAGATCTCCAGGTGAATCCCTACCGCTTTCAGGGCTGTCTCAAGCTTGTTCTTCCAGCCTTCATCCTTGTGGCTGTAGCTGATGAAGACCGTGGGCCGGCCGTCGGGAGCGTCGGGCTTTTCGGGCACTGGAGAGAATTATAAGGGCTTGTCACGTGCTTTTCTGCGCCTCGAAATCTCGAAGAAGACCCCTCCCCGACCCTCCCCCGCGCTGACGCGCGGGAGAGGGCGCCACCGCCCACACGCTCAGAGGGGCTGTCAGTGAGAGCCGCCGCCGCCCGCGGCCTGCTGATCGGCGGGCGCGGGGTGCAGCGCCAGCTGGATGCAGGCCTCCGCGGACTCGCTTCCTGGCTGGAGACCCTTGGCCTGATGGCAGGCCTCGGCTCCGGCCTGGTTCTGGCCCAGCGCGATCTGCACCAGGCCCAGCGCCAGGTAGGCGTCGTGGTTCGGGTGCAGCGCGATCGAGCTCTGAAACTCCTTCTTGGCCTTTTCCAGGAGCTTGGCCTTCTTGTTGGCGTCCTTCTCCTCGTCGGCCTTGGCCTTGAAGCGCAGACCCTTGGCGAGGTTGTCCGCCGCGCGCTGCTGCGGGTCCTTGTAGTTGCCGCCGAACGTCGTGTTCATCGGCCCCCGGTCCCCGGTCGGGCTCGCGAACTGCGCGTGGGCCGGAGCGGTTGCGGCGATCCCGAGCGCCAGAACCGCTGCGGTGAGCATCGTCTTTCCGAACAGATTGTTGAGCACCAGCGACTCCTTTCGTCACGTCTTCTTTGTTCAACCGCTGTTATACGGACGGACCGGAGAGCGGGTTTATCTCTCCCCGGCCGCCACGATTTCGATCTCCGTCGCCTTCGGCGACAGGCGGATGGACTGCGGAAGGTACCGGCCCTCGATCAGGACGATGCGCTGGTGCTCCAGGTCCGCCGCGGCCTTGCGGAAGGCGGTCTCCAGCGGGCCGGTTTTCGAGGCGTCCTGGATCTCCCCCCAGGCCTGCATGGAGGAGGTGTCGCGGTTGATGCTCCAGACGTAGAGCGGCACCCGGATGGCCGAGAGGTAGCGCCGCACGGTCTCGGGGTCGTACAGGCTCTCGTCGCCCGAGTCCGCGTCCAGGACGAGCACGACCACCCGTCGGCGCCCGCCGGCCATGGCGTGCAGCCCGGCCACGGCCACGGCGTCGGCCGGCCGCAGGACCTCGGTGCCGTCGCGCTTGAAGAAGCTCTCCAGGAGGTGGACCGTGAGCCCGTACCGGCTCGGCGAGTGGGGCGACAGGTCGAAGAGGTCGGAGCGCGCGCCGCCGCCCAGGTAGGAGCGCGACCAGGGGGAAACCATGCGGATCAGGTCGTCCTTGCCCAGGGTCATGGCCGGCAGCCGCTGGCGCAGCGAACGCAGGCCCAGGCCGAACCGGAGCTTGACGTAGTCCGTGCTCGGCACCCGCACCAGGTAGAGCTCGCCCGGACCGTCCTCGACCGCGGTAACCTTGAGAGGCCTGCCCTGCCCGTCCACGAACCAGCCCTGCAGATCCGCGGGCTTCGGGAGCTTGCGCCCCCGGAGCAGGCGCACGGGCACGGCGGTCAGCTCGGTGTAGGTCTCCCCGCCCTCGCCGCCGAAGATCATGTCCTTGCGGGCCACGATGTTGGACGGGAAGCGCAGCTCGGCCGTCAGCACGTGGGTCGAGTCCCGGTCGTAGGCGGGCAGGGCGGCCTCCCCGGTCCGGTCGAGCTGGAGCGGCTGGCCGTCCAGGGTGAGGGAGGCCGCGAGCGGCGGGTCGTGGGTGAGCCGTTCCCAGGTCACGCGCACCCGGCTCGGCGCGCCGGAGCGCCCACCCTCCAGCGCAAGCTCGACCTCGGCCGGCGGCCGGGGGAGGTTGATCCACTGCCGCGCGCTGGCGACCTCGCGGCCATCCGGGTCCAGGGCCCGCGCCACCAGCTCATGCGGCAGGAGGCCGGCGCCGAAGTCGATCTTCCCCTTCCAGGGCGGGCCGCCCAGGCGCTGGACGACCGTGCCGTCCAAGACCATCTCGACCCTGGCCGCCTGGCCTGACACCGACAGCTCGAACGGCTGACTCCCGGAAGTGAGCCCCAGGAAGAGTGTCAGAAAGGCGATGTGAACCACGGCCTCCGTCCTCCATTCAGGTCAGCATAACTCCCTTCAACCAGCGTTACTCTATCTATTGCGATCTTGATGCCCGCCCCCGCCGAAAGGTTTCCGGGCAAATGCTCAATATGAGGAGAAACCTCGGCAGCGGCGGCTTTCCGCCGCTCCGGCCACGAGGAGGACCCTGGAATTGAAACCGCTCCGCCGCCGGAAGACGTCCTCTGGAGAGGTCATATCGGTCTCTCTGCTGGCTACAGTCCTCTGCCTTCTCGCGTCCCCCGCGGCCGCCCAGGTCCGGGTGTCGACGATCCAGGAGGCGATCGAGCGCTGGAGCCCCGCGAACCACGTCTATGTGATGGGGGACGTGGGGCTGAGCCCGGCCGCGCTGTCGGAGATGGAGTCCTCGCTGGCCGGCGGGCACTGGACGGTCCTGCTGGTCCAGGACGCCACGGGTCAGACGTTCCGGGACGTGGACGGGGTGACGCGCGAGGGGGTTGACGCCATCGAATACGGCACGGGCCAGGGTGTGGCCCGGGCCGACGGCTTCGCAGCCCAGGTCCATCCCAGGACCGGCGAGCCGGACGGCACGATCCTGTCGATCGTCATGGCCCAGCGGGCCCTCTACTACACGGGCTCCAAGGCGCAGGACGACCGCGGGATCGGCGAAGCGGCGTTCGCGGGCAATCTGGACCGCTGGGCTATCGCGGCCCTGCGCAACGGCGGCGACATTGCCGGGGCGGTCCGGGACACGGTCACGAACGTGGACGGGCTGCTCACGGCGGAGATCGAGCGCGTGCCGCGGGAGGCCCGCGAAGCGATCGCGTCCGCGGAGGAGGCCCTGAAATCGCTGGACGAGGCCGCCGCGGCTCTCCGCGACTCCCCTTCGCATCCGACCGGCAGCCTGGCGCATCCGGACACCCGGCCGCTCCATGAGGACCTCGACCGGGCGCGCGCCCAGGTCGACACGGATCCGGCCGCAGCCCGCAAGCTCGCCCTGGAGGTGATGGGTCGGGTCGGAGAGCTGCGGGAGCCGCTCCGGCGGTACGACCTCGCGGCGTCCTGGATCGACGACGGCTGGCGGAGCTACCGGAGGCTGAACAAGCGGGAGCGGTCGGAAGTGGCGGCCGAGCCCCTGGAGGAAGCCCGCCTCGGGCTGGTGGAGGGTCAGGCGCTCTACCGGAACGCCGACCCCGCCTATGCCGCCCGGCTCGACCAGGCGCTCCAGGATCTGTCCCGGGCCGAGGAAGAGATCGGCGCGGCCGACGCCGAGGTGTCCCGGCGCGCGATGATGCGGTTCCTGGGCATCGTTCTCCTGCTCTTCGTCCTTCTGGTGCTCCACATCTGGAGGTACGGTGCCCGGGACGACGCCGAGGCGCTCCTCGCCTCCTGGGAGACGGCGCTCGATCGCAAACTGGAGGCGCTGTTCGGCGAGCTGGAGGAGAAGGTCGCACGCTTCGCCGCTCCGGCCTCCGGGGATGGCCGGGGGGAGGAGACCGAGGCCCTGGCCGCCACCGTGCGGGCCGACGTCGGCGCCCTGGTCATCCTGTGGACCAGCGCCCGCTCCGTGCTGGAAAAGGCCCGGGAGCTCATCCGCCCGCGGCGGACCGGCGCCTGGCTGATCAATCTCTTCTCCACCCGCCGCTACCGGCAGGGGATCGCCCTGCTCCGCGACGAGCCGGTGCCGTTCGATCCGGCGGAGGGTCTGCCGCGTCTCTTCGGGGAGGGGGAGCACGGCTGGCGCGAGGATCTGCTCGGCGATCTGAAATCCTACGAGCCGTTCCGCAAGTCGTTCGAGGAGCTGATGGCCGAGTTCCACGCCCGCGCCGAGCGGGCGACCCGGGGCCTGGACGATCTGGAGGCGGCTCTGACGAAGCTGCCGGAGATGGTGGAGTCGCTTCAGGACCGGGTCCGGCCGCTGGCCGTGGCCGCGGCGGCGCTGGAAGAGGCGCGGAGGACCATGGCCGCGGACCCGGTGAAGGCGCTCCGCGAGACTCAGCGGGCTGCCCGCGCGGTCGAGCTGTGGGAGCGGCTGCCCCAGGTGGGGTCGGAGATCGAGGCCGGGGAGCGCCGGATCGGGGAGGCCCGCCAGGAACTGGGCGCCACCCTCGCCGTCGACCCGGAGTCGCTGCTCCGGGAGTCGGACCAGAACCCCTCCGAGCGCCTGGACGGCGCGGCCCGGCAGGCGGATGCGGCGCGGACGGCCCTCGACCGCGGGGACATCGACGCCGCCGGGTCGGACCTGGAGCAGGCGAAGCTGCTCATCCTGGAGGCTACCGCCATCGTCGACCGCACCCTGGAGGCCGGCCGGTCGTGGGAAAGGGAAGCCGGCAAGCGCCGCGCCGAGACCGAGCGCCTGGCCGCGGTCGTGCCGGAGCACGAGGCCCTCGCGGCCCGGATGCTGGAGAGGTTCGGGAAGAGCGACCAGACCCTGACATCGGGCGGACTCGCGGCGGCCCGCGATGCGATCGAGGCGGCCCGGCGCGACCTCGACGCCGCGTCGGCGGCCCTCCGACAGGGCCGGGCGCTGGCCGCGGCGGCCCTGCTCCGGCAGGTCGGCGCGCACCAGGAGCAGGCCGGGCGCTGTCTGGCGGAGATCAAGGACGAGCTCGACCGTCTCGTCGAGGCGGCCCTGGCTGCGGAGCGGGCGCGCCGGAGGCGTGAGGAGGAGGACCGCGAACGGCGGCGAAGAGCGGCACAGTCCGTCGTCGGATCGTCCTCCTCGTCGAGGTCCTCGTCCTCGGGCGGCGGCTCGTCGAGCAGCAGCTCCGGGTCCGGCCGGTCGAGTTGGGGGAGCAGCGGATCGAACAGCGGCAGGTCGGGAT
>DATANP010000380.1:0-12377 GCA_036266195.1 Thermoanaerobaculia bacterium
AGTGGCCGAGGAGGCAGAGCGTTCGGATGAGGTTGTGATGGGCGTAGCAGTACAAGCGAGCATCCTTCGTCGGGTCCAAGAGGCGGAGAGCCAGCAGGAAGACATCGCGGGCGTGCCGGTGGTCCTGCCGATCGGTTTGGAGAAGGCCCAGGGTCACAAGGGGGTAGGCGGCTCTACACTCCTCACCAGCAAGCCGGTAAAACGTCACGGCTCGGAGAAGGAGCTCTTCAGCCTCATCAAAACGACGCTGATCTTTCCGTAGTGTCCCTTCAAACCAATCCACCTCGGCGATCGTCAGAGGATCCGTCACCCCGTTATGGACAATGACGTGCCTGGCGAAGGTGAAGTGCCAATCTGCGGCCTTGAGGTTGCCTTGAGCTCTGAGGGCGTTGCCCATGTAGATGGCCGCCCGCGCGTAGAGGTCAGACACTCCCGCCGCTGTCGGCGTGTGGCCCAATACGGCCTGAGCCGTTTCGGCCAGTTCGTAGACGACTTTGGGCTCGGCCGGAATATGGCTCTCAGCCGCTTCCAAAAGAAGCCGGGCGAGCAGCACGCCACGGAAGCGGCTGTTCGCCCGTCGCACTCTGGCCACGCGCTTTTCATGAGAGAGCTTGAGGAGATCCTGCAGGTCTCGCTCGGCCTGCCCACGCTTCTCATCGAAGCTCCGGGCCTGCCGCTCGGCGACGAGCGGCAGGATGTTCAGGGCAGCGGCCGTACCTGACGCCCGACGCGACCGTTTCCAGGCGTCGAATTCGGCCCCACAAAACGGGCAAAGGGCCAGGAGATGCTGCCAGCCGACTTGGGCGAGCACTTGGCCATCCACCTTGCCACTCACCACCGCGTCGAGCAGTTCCTGTGTCACATGGATGTCAGCCATGGCCCCCCCTTGAGCACTTGCGTCGCGAGTATATGACACCGGAGCGGTCCGACTCGTAGAAGGACGCAACAAGGAGGTGCTCCCCGGTATTCGAGAGCACGCGAAGCGAGAGCTTCAGCCGAGAGGGTCAAGTCCGGAACCGAGATCGCCATCGGGTCCCGGTTCTGACTCGTTGTTCATGGGCTCGACAGGAGCGCTTGCCTCGACTCCGCCGGAAAGCTTGGCCGCAGCCGGAACCAGGTTGACCACGGCTTGGACGAGAACGTCCAGGAGACTCTTCTCTGCGTGTCCGATTGGTCGCTCTTGGGCCAGCGCCGGCAACGCGGCGAGCGAGAGCATCAAAACAAGCACTGGCATACAAACCCATCTGCGAAAAGACATGGCGAGCTCCTTCAGGAGACCGGCGCCATCTGCCCCACCACGGGACAACAGGGCCGCCCCGCATTAGAGTGCGGCCATCAGAGGCCAGATGGGCGGAAAGATCGGAAAGCGGAAATTCCCGGATATCCCGTAACGTGGCTCCGAAGGAAAAGACCCGGGCCGAGGTGTGCGGAGCGCAGCATGTTGGCTCCGCACACCTTCGGTGGGACCGCATGCTCGCGGCGGCCTCCCCGGGCCGGGACGGCGGAGTCCTTGGGCTCGGCATCCGCCATCCCTATTCAGTTGTCAAGGAACACCCGGGCCGGCGCTCGAGCGGAGGCTGGAAGCCCCGGTCCCGTTCAATGCCGCCGATGATACGCAGGCCGCGGCCGATCTGAGCCGACCCCTTCAGAATTGGGAAAAAATTCCGAAAAACGGGCCTGACGGATTTTGGTAGCCGAGGCTACCGACCTTGGGGTTCGGGCGGACTTTGGTCATCTGGAGCTGAGGAGACAACGCCTCATCCAAGTTCCCGACGCCTCATCGGGAACTTAGACGAGCCGTCGGGAACTTAGACGAGGCGTCGTGGACTTAGACGGGCCATCGTGAACTTGGATGGGCCGTCGGGAACTTAGATGAGCCGTCATGAATCTAGACGAGCCGTCGGGAACTTGGATGCGGCGTTTTGAACCTGGATGCGCCGTCGGAGGCGCCGAGAAGGGGGCCTCCCACCCCTCCAGGTAGCGGAGAGGTGGGAGGATCATTTTGCTTCAGAGATTCCAGGAGATGCCGGCGACGAACTCGCGGCCGGAGAGGTCGATATCGCCGAAGTTCTCGAAGTCGCCTTCGAGCGTGTCCTTGGCGCGGGTCCAGCGGCCCTCTCCGAAGAGCGAGATGCGCGGCGTGATCGGGGCTTCCAGACCGACCAGCCAGTAGTGGCCGAAGGTCACGCCGTCCGATTCGGGGTTGGAGAAGAAGACCGGCCGCCCGGGGCTGTGGAAGTCGATGAAATCGCCATCCTCTTCCAGACGCCAGGAGTAGAGCCCGCCGCCCGCTCCCACGTAGGGGATGATCGGCGCGTCCGGACCGGTGAAGTTGAACTGCACGCCCGCGGTCAGCGAGGCGATCTCCAACGTGGTGTCGTGCCGGATCTCGTCGCCCCGGTTGTCCACGAAGTCACGATAGGACTGGGTCGTATCACCCTGGTAGTAGTTGCCCGAGAAGAGCAGGCCGAGGTGCCGGTTCAGGCTGAGCAGGTAGTCGCCGCCGAACGAGACGTTCTCGAAGTCGCCGATGTCGCCGGTGAACTCGTCTTCCTTGTCGTCCCAGTACTCCGAGTCGCCGTCCGGCCGGAAGGCTCCCAGGTGCAGACGGAACGCTCCATCCCTCTCGTACGGACCTCTCTGGGCCCAGGCCGGCGCCGACATCGCCGATAGTGCCATCAGGCCCGCCAGCATCCAGATCGCATGCGATCTCTTGGTCGTCATTGTTTCTCTCCTTGTGTCGCCTCGTCTGAGACGTCCTGGAGAGACCGCAGGAGCAACCGTGGTGCCAGGGCTCGAAGGACCGGACCAAAACGGCCTAAGTCTCGATCCTGCAACAAAATGAAACGGCCTCACGGACCCAGGGGGGTCAACCGTGAGGCCGCCGGAGTGTCCTTTTCCGAGGACGAAGGCGATTAATTGGTCTGGACAGTGACCTCGTTCGAAGCGTCGGAGCGGTTCTTGCCCTTCTTGGCCACGACGCGGAAGGTGTAGCTCTTGCCCGAAGCCAGACCGCCGATCGTGGCCTCCGTGGCGTTCTTCTTCACCGTCCCGACCGACTTGAACTTGGAGCCCTTCTTCATCTCGATCAGGAACTGGGTCTCGTTCGTCGAGTTGTCCGACCACGTCAGATGGATCTGGGTGCCAGACACCGCCTCGCCCTCCAGGTCGCTCGGCGCGGCTGGCTTGTTGCCAGAGCCGCCGGAGCCGCCCGGATAGAGGCTGAGGATCGCGGCCTTGTCGTCGCTGCCGAGGGTCGCTCCCCGGTTGTCCGAATGGGCGGTGGCGCGCATTAGCGCCTCGTTCTTGGCGCTCGTGTTACACGATTCGGCAGTGCCATCGCAGGAATGGCCAAGACCGAGAGTGTGGCCAAGCTCATGGCCATAGACCTGCTCAGCCCTCTTGCCGTTGTTGTTGAACCAGCAGCCGGAGCCATCGTTGATCACGATGTCACCCTCTCCGATGACGGCCGGCGAGGTACTGTCATCGAACCAGGTTCCGCCGACGGCCAGCACACCTGAACCCTGGCCCGGCCGCGGGCAGCTGAACGAGCCCGGAGCATACCCTTCCGGGAGGTCCGGCGTGGACACGTCGTTGAAGAGTATTGAGTTGAGATCGTCGGGATGATCGAACCCGGTGTCCTCGTCCGTTGTGCCCGCATAGATGTAGCGGATGTTCGTCGAGGGGTCGTTCGTCCAGGCCGCGAGGGCCGCTGCGAACTCGTCAAAGCCGCCGGTGTCCAGTTGCGGCTGGCCGCCGGAATTGGCGTGCCAGGGGACATCCTGTCCGTGGTCGAACTGCAGCCAGCGCTGCTTGATCCCGCCCAGGTAGGTGAACGCCGCCCAGGCCTGGTTCCCGCGCTGGCCGGGGACCAGGTAGTCCGCGTCGCGCTCGATCCCGGCCGCCCGGTCGGCGAGCCAGCGGGTGAAGAGGTCGAGGTTGCGCACCGGCTCGGGCGAGCCCTCGGCATCCACCTGGTAGATCTCGGACAGATCGCGGATCGCCAGCCGATCCTTCCCGGAGCGCAGCTCATGGAACGTGCCCAGGGTCAGGTGCAGGACGCCAAAGCTGCCGTCCTTGCCCGGGACGAGGAACAGGAGCGCGCGCTCGCCGATCCGCAGCTCGGGAGCGCCCCAGATCTTGAGCTTCAGGCCGTTGGCCGCCTGGCCACCGAGCACCCGCACCGTGGCGACGCCCCCGGGCACCTCGCCCTTGACCTGCTTCTCCACCCGCAGGCGGTATTCGGTGACAGGCCGGCCGTCCGTGGACTGTCCAACCGAGATGACCGTGCCCTCGGCGATTACCACCGCCTGGTCGGCCAGGGAGCTGTCCTGGATGGGCAGGACCGTGGTCGCGGACGCCGGCGGAACAACCGCCGCGCCCAGGAGAAGAAGCGAGAAGAGAAACGTCGCCTTGCGCATGTTACGGACCCTCACAGCGTTTCAGAGCCTTTGTTCTATCCCTTCAGGATAGCAGAGCTTCGATGCATCTTCCAACAGCGATCGGGCAGCCTCTATTGCCTCGGCGCGAGGACCCGGAGGGCGCCGGGCCGGGTGCGGTAGCGCAGCGGGCTCTCGAGGACGATCACCTCGCCGTCGAGGTAGACCGGGACCGAGCGCTCGCGCGTCTCGATCGTGAGCTCGGGCAGGGTCCAGCAGTCGACGAGCTCGGTCGTCTTGAGGTCGCGCACAAGCCCGAGAAAGAGCAGCCCGACCATGCCGAGCCGCCCGCGAGTGCGCGCCACATACAGGTGGAAGGTGCCGTCGGGCTCACGGGACCGGGCGCTGTAGGTGAAGGCGTTCATCTCGTACTCGTTGTTGCCGACGAACAGGAAACGGGTGTGGCGCTCGACGTCCATCCCCTCCGCCCGGATCCGCACGCGCAGGAGGGGGTTCCGGGGCAGCACCTTGAGCGCGGCCGTGAGCGTTGCCACCCACTTGTTGCGGTCCAGCTCCTCGCGCTCGCGGTCGCGCTGCTGCACGACCGGCGGGTAGATGCCGAGCACCGAGTTGTTGACGAAGACCTCGCCGTTGACCTCGCCTACGTCGATCGAGCGCGTCTCGCCCTCCGCGATCACCTTGACGGCGTCCGGGATCTCGACCGGGATGCCGAGGTCGCGCGCGAAGTGGTTCAGCGTGCCGAGAGGGAGGACACCGAGCGGTATTGACCTGCCAGCGAGATGGCTCGCCACACACCGGATCGTGCCGTCGCCGCCGCCCGCGATGACGGCATCGGCACCCGAGCGCACCGCCTCGCTTGCCGTGGCGTCCACCTGGTCACCGGGGACGAAACGGACGTCCGCCTCGACCCCGGCCTCCCGGAACATCCCCTGGATCGTCGCGGCGTCGAAGTCTCCCCGGCGAACGGTGCCGCCCTCGGAGTTGATGATTGCAAGTACTCGCCGGGGCTTCACCGGTCAGCTCACCTCGGGCAGCAGCTCGCGGAGGACCTCCTGCACCCTCCGCCGCATCGCCGGCCCCGCGCCGTCGAAGGAGACCCCCACGCACTCGCCGAGGCGCCAGCGCACCGCGCCCGAGATCCGCAGCAGCTCCGGCTTCTCCTCGGTGCCCAGCGCGAAGCGCAGCGCCTGGCGGACGCGCCACCCCTCCGGCGCCGGGCTGAGACAGGCGCCGCCGCTCGACAGGTTTTCCAGGCGGAGCCCCAGCCGCTCACCGCCCTCCAGCGTGAGGAACACCTCCTGGTCGACCCAGATGCGCGGCTCCATGCGGCTCGCGGGAGCCATGAGCGCGTGCATCCGGGCGGCGCGGCGCCGCGGCACCGGCGCGCGCAGGTTGATCTCGATCTCCGGATGCCTCTTGAGAATCTCCAGCAGCGGCTCCTCCGGGATGCGGTAGACGACCGTGGCCCCGAGCGTCCGCGCCGAGAACTGCCGCGGCGAGCCGTCCAGAGCCTCGATCTCCCCGAACACGTCGCCCGGCCCGAGCGCCCGCACGCGCTCGATCGGCCGACCGATCACCTCGTTGCGGACCACGACCCCACCCTTGGAGACCACATACAGCCCGTCGCACTCCTCATCCTTGCGGAACACGATCGTGTTCGGATCGAACCTCTTCTCCTCTGCCGTCGCCTCCAGCTCCGCAAGCCATTCGTCCGGAAGCCCCTCGAAGACCGTCGCCTTCTTCAGATGAGAACCCGTCATGGCACCTCCCCTAGAACGTCAGATCATGTCTACAGTGCAGCGAAGCCCCGATTGTGCCACACCCGAATGCGCTAGACTCCCCTCCGGACCGTCACATCGCCGTGAAGCTGTACCTCCTCCTCACCCTCCTCCTGCTCCAGGCCGTCTCGGATACCCGGCAGAACCTGCTCGACAACCTGAACCGGGAGCGCGCCGCCGCCGGACTGGGCCCGCTGGTCCTCGACCAGGCCCTCAGCGAGGTCGCCCAGCGCAGCGCCCTGGAGATCCGCAACCACAACGCCGAGCCGCCGCGGCCGGAGGACATCCGGGAGATCCGCATCCGCGTCACCCAGGCCGGCTACGAGGCGCACGGCTGGAGCCACAGCTTCGTGGCCACCCCGGGCGACGCGGCCTCCGTCATCGCCTGGTGGAAGGAGCAGAACGAGGCGATCTTCCGCCATCCGGACTATCAGCAGGTCGGGATCGGCGTGACCGATCTTGGAAGGACTCCCCTCTACACCTTCCTCCTTGCCTGGAAGGAGAACGAGTACTTCGCCCGCCAGACCGCGCCGCTCCGCGACCTGGAGCGCGTGCGCGCCGGCATGCTGGCCGAAGTCAATGCACAGCGGGCGGAGGCCGGCGCGCCGCCGCTGACCCTCGATCCCCGCCTCGTCGAAGCCGCCCAGAAGCACGCCGAGGACATGCTGCGGCGCTCCTACTACGACCACGAGAGCCTGGAAGGTCTGCGGCCCCGCGACCGCGTGGCCCAGGCGGGCTACCAGGCCGGGCTGGTGGCCGAGAACATCGCCCGCGGCCCGGTCTCGGTGGAAGAGGCGATGAGCGCCTGGATGCAGAGCCGCGGACATCGGAGCAACCTGCTCAACCCCGCGTTCCGGGAAATGGGCGTCGGCTGCGCCGTGGGCCACAGCGCAGCCATCGGCGACACCGTCGTGTGGGTTCAGGACTTCGGCCGGCCCCGCTAGCTACTGGTGGCCGCCGCTACCGCCCGGGATCAGGCTGCCCGGAATCCGGATGAACCCGCCATGGCTGGACGGGCGCGGCTGCGATGGCGGCTCCGGGGTGTTCCCATGGCTCTCGCCCGGTGACGGAGAAGGACCGCAGTCGCCGTGCCGGCAGTGTTGTCCCGGAGGGAAATAGCCCGGGACGACCATCACCGGCCAGCCGTACGAAGGCGTATAGAGATACGGCCCCTGTGGCTGCTGCCGGTTGCGGACTGTCTCTTCCAGGAGAGCCGTCTGCGTGGCGAGCAGCAGCTCGGTCTGGCGGGCCGCGCGCTCGGCGCGGGCGGCCTCGGCGTCGGCGCGCCGGCGGGCGATCTCCTGCTCCCGCTGGTGTTCGCGCTCCGCCAGCTCCTCGCGGCTCACCCAGACCCCACCCGAGAACACGAACCCGCGGCGCCGCATGGACTCCTCGTAGGAGATCCAGCGGCCGGCCTGCTCGTCGAACGAATAGCGGAAGCTCTTGAGGATCGGCGCCAGGCCGTCGATCTTCGGATCCAGCTCGGCGGCGACCAGGGCGGCTTCGCGCGTGGCCTGCTCCAGCCCCTGGGCTTTCGCCCAGCGGGCCAGCTCCAGCCAGTCCCTCGCGCTGGCGTCGGGGTTCCGGCGGAGCGCTTCCTTGCGCACCAAGTATCCGGACAGGTCCGAGTCCTTCGAGTCCACCCGGAGCACCTGGCTCTTCGGGAGACTGATCACGCCGCCTTGCATGCGGATCCGGACCTGGGAGTCGGTCGTCTCGGCGATGACCCCCTCGAACTTGCGTCCGTTGGTGAGATAGACATCGTCGGCAGACGCCGCGACCGGGAGCAGGGAACCGGTGAGGAGGAGCGAAGCAAGAAAGCTGGTCCGCATGTGTCTTTCCTTCTCTGGCGGCTTCATCTTACCATGACCCCCGGACCACCCATCCGGCGCCATGCGAGACTTCCTCTACGGCCTGATCGCGGCCCTCCTGCCCGCGCCCGAGCGCGACGACTTCGCGCGCCGCCACGGCGTAGAGCCGGCCGGTCCCTCGGGTCTCCTCGGCCTCGCCGAGTTCTTCGTCGGCGGCGCCGCCCTGGTCTCCAATGCGATGGCCTTCTTCCAGAGGGTCGCCGACCGCAACGCCACCATCTTCGTGGAGATCCTGGAGAACCAGAAGCTGACCGACGCCGAGAAGGTCTCCTACGGTCTGAGCGGCGTGGCGATCTGGGCGCAGTGGATCACCAGGCCCTGGACCTGGTTCCTGATCATGCTGCCCGTGGTCGGAGTCGTGCGCATGGTCACCTGGTGGGTGAACCAGGAAGCCACGGGCGAGCCGCTCGTCTGGGCCGGCCTGCGGATCTCCCAGTACCTGAAGCGCCGTGCCGAGGCCGCGCGAGTGCTCCAACGCTACGGCCCCGAGCGGCCGGACCGGGTGAAGACCGAGCCGGACGGGCTGACCGTCCTGAGCTGTCGGCCGAAACCCGACTGGAATCCACGCGTGACGATCGAGATCGACGGCCGCTTCTATCGTCTCCTCAGGACCGAGGAACGACAGGATGGGCCGTGGTGGGTGCACGCCTATGTGCTTGGGGAGTACCCGGAGAACGAGGTGATCCGGGCGCTGGTCCGGTACAGGTAGATATCCTCTGTTCCCTGGTACTTGTACTCAGCGTTTCTGCAACTCTTTGGCTTTCTGGATCAAAGTAGAGGCATCCCAGTCCGGCAGCAGGGTCCCACGTTCCTCAGTGTAGTTGCCTGCGCCAGGGTCGTACTGACGTAGGAAACGGATTGCGTTGACCCAGCCAAGAGACTCAGCCAGGACACGAAAGCCGCGATTCCTCAATTCACTCTGGTTCAGGATCAATGATTCCATTGGGAAATTTCCTCGATGAAGTGTACGGGATCGGTGACTGGAACACGAAGCTCGCTTGCCATCCGAGCAGCAAGCTTGAGAAGCGGACGGTCAACGGTAAGAAAGACAGCGACGCCGGACAGTTCCGCGCACGCAAGATGAAAAGCATCGAAGCTTTTAAAACCTTTTTCGGTGAGCGCACTGATGCGAGCGGACAGTTCTGTTTCGTCGGGTTCGATGGCCACGGCTTCGGAGAGCCACAGTGCGACCGCTTCGCGGCGGGCTTGGTTCGGATTCAGGCTATTCTCAAGGACGAGCGCCGGGCTCTGGAGTAGCTCGACAGTATCCGGCGCAAGGGCAAGGAGGCTGAGCACAGCCTCGGTCTGAAGCCGGATCAGGGCCTGATCCTGAAGGTCAAATGGCCTCTTGAGGCAGCAGAGGTCGAGGTAGACGCGCACGCGGAGAGTTTAGCGCTCAACCGGGCCCGCTCCAAGAGCCATCGCCTGACCGGCCGCGCCCAGGATCGCGTGGGACCTATTGGCTGGCCTAAAAGCCGAGGTCAGCGTCGTGGCGGAATTGAGACTCCGGCCCTGGAAAGCTGGCGCTCGTAGGTATCGGCACAGAACTGCCGATATTCCTCCGGTACGACTCCCGCTCTCGAGCAACTCGGCTCCAGGGCGACCACAAAGAGCCAAGTCATCTCGGCGTCGTTGAGGGCCTCGGGCGGCCGGCCCCACTCTGTCTGTGCTGAGTGCGTCAGCCTGCGGCCACCCTTCCCTGGAATGAAGATGGCAGCCGACGGCCAGAACTCCCAGAAGCAAGATAACCGAAAGAACCGCGCCAGCAGTCGACTTCTTCACGACGGCTCCGCAAGGATGCTTGCGTAGATTGTCCGATCCACGTTTCCTCCGGAGAGGATCACGGCCACGGACTTACCGTCCAGTTCCTGCCGATCTTTCATGACGGCAGCCAGAGAAGCGGCACCAGCGCCCTCTGCGCAGTTGTGAGTGCATTCGTAGAGCAGCCGCATTGCCGCACCGACTTCGACATCGGACACTTCAACGATCTTCTCTGCATACCGCAGGATGATGTCCAGAGCTTCCGGCCGAGGTGTTCTGCAGGCCATTCCATCGGCGATCTCTGTCCTTGCCTCGGCTTCAACAGGTCGCCGCGACGCGAACGACAAGGAGTACGCAGGCGCGAGAGAGGATACGACCCCGACTACCTTGGTTTGAGGGCTCAGGGCGTTTCTCGCCGCAATGACTCCACAGATTCCCGACCCCAGGCCAATGGGAACATAGGCGGAATCCAGGTTGGATACGGACCTGAAAAGCTCAACCGCGTAGGTGGCTACGCCCCGAACCAGCAGCGGGTGAAACGAAGGAACCAGGTGAGCCGAGGTCTCGTCCGCAATCCGAGCTGCCTGTTCGAGAGCTTCCTGGAAGTCTCTGCCATGCTCGATCAGCTCGGCCCCCAGGGATCGCATGGCCGCATTCTTTTCGAGGCTGTTCCCATGAGGTACGACGATCCTGGCTTCGATACCGTAACTCGCCGCGCTCAAAGCTACGGATTGTCCATGATTCCCACGCGTGGCGGCAACGACCGTTCTGACGGTACGATCTTTTGCAAGGTCCGAAAAGTAGACCAGGCCTCCTCGGATCTTGAACGCTCCGACCGGAGTGTGATTCTCGTGCTTGACCCAGACATCGATTCCGAGCCGATCACGGAGCAAGGGCCAACGATATTGGGGCGTTGGAGGAAGAACCGCGTAGACGATCTGTGAAGCGTCCTGGATTTCTGAGAGCGTGGGAAGCATCTGAAACCCCTATCGACAAAGAGAAAAAGGGCGGCCTCGCGGCCGCCCTTGAATCACCGTCCGAAGACCCTGAAGGCTACTCGCTTTCCAGGACCTCCTGCGGCAGGCTGCGGATCTCCTCGTCGCCGAACTCGAAGAAGAGCTCTTCCTCGGTCTCCGGCTCGGGCTCGACGAAATCCTCGGCCATGTGGAAGTCGTGGTAGTAGTTCATGCCCGTACCGGCCGGGATGACACGCCCCACGATCACGTTCTCCTTCAGGCCGCGCAGGCCGTCCACCTTGCCGCTGATCGCGGCTTCGGTGAGGACTCGCGTGGTCTCCTGGAAGCTCGCGGCCGAGATGAAGCTGTCCGTGGACAGCGACGCCTTGGTGATGCCGAGGAGGAGCGGACGGCCCACGGCCGGCGTTCCGCCTGCCGCCACCACCCGGTCGTTCTCCTCGCCGAACTTCCAGCGGTCCACCTGCTCGTCGATCAGGAACTCCGTGTCGCCGACCTCCTCGATCTTCACCGAGCGCATCATCTGGCGCACGATGACTTCGATGTGCTTGTCGTTGATTGCCACGGACTGCGAACGGTAGACCTCCTGGATCTTATCGGTCATGTACCGCTGCAGCTCCTTCTCGCCGAGCACCTGCAGAACGTCGTGCGGGTTGATCGGACCGTCGATCATCGGATCGCCGGCACGCACCCGCTCGCCCTCCTGCACGTTGATGTGGATCGAGCGCGGTACCAGGTACTCGCGGCTGTCGCCCATGTCGCTCTCGACGATCACCTTGCGCATGCCCTTGTGGACGTCTCCCAGGTGGATGACGCCGTCGATCTCGGTGATAATCGCCGGCTCCTTCGGGCTGCGCGCCTCGAACAGCTCCACGACGCGCGGCAGACCGCCGGTGATGTCCTTGGTCTTGGTCGTCTCGCGCGGAATTTTGACCAGGGTGTCGCCCGGGTAGACGTCCTGGCCGTCCTGTACCACGAGGTGGGAGCCCGAGGGCAGCAGGTACCGCTTCTCGCGCTCACCCCGGATCATGATGGCCGGCACCCGCTTCTCGTTCGCGGACGCCTCCACGATGATCTTCTGCGACAGGCCGGTGACCTTGTCGGTCTCCTCCCGCACGTTCTCACCCTCGACGATGTCCTGGAACTCCGCCTTGCCGCCGACCTCCGAAAGGATCGCGTAGGTGAAGGGGTCCCAGGTCACCAGCTCCCTGCCCGGCTCGATCTGGTCGCCCTCGTGCACCAGAAGCTGGGAGCCGTAGGTCAGGGCGTAGCGCTCGCGCTCGCGACCCTTCTCGTCGGTGATGACCAGCTTGCCGCTGCGATTGATGACGACCAGCGCACCGCGCTTGCTCTCGACCGTGACCACGTTCAGGAACTTGACCACGCCCGGGTTCTTCGCGATGTGCTTCGACTGCTCGGACACGCGGCTCGCCGTACCGCCGTAGTGGAAGGTACGCATGGTGAGCTGCGTGCCGGGCTCGCCGATCGACTGCGCCGCGATCACGCCCACCGCCTCGCCGATCTCGACCATGCGGCCGCTCGCGAGGTTGCGGCCGTAGCAGGCCGCGCACACGCCCCGCCGCGCCTCGCAGG
>DATANP010000381.1:0-9259 GCA_036266195.1 Thermoanaerobaculia bacterium
CCGCCGCCCCCGCCGCCGCCTCCGCCGCCGGCCCCCGCGCCGCGTCCGGAGGAGCGCGTCACGGTCAACTTCACGCCGGGCAGCGCCAGGCTCTCGAACATCGCCAAGGCGAAGCTCGACGAGGTGGCCCTCCGGATGAAGCAGGACCCCGACAGCCGCGCCCTGGTCATCGGTTACACCGACGCCAGCGGCTCGCAGGATGCCAACCAGCGGATGAGCGAGCAGCGCGCCGAGGCGGTCAAGAACTACCTCGTCACGCGGCACGGCATCGATCCGGCGCGCATCCAGACCGAGGGCCGCGGCTCCGCGGAATCCACGGGCGACCCCGAACAGGATCGCCGCGCCGTGGTGATCCTGACCTTCCAGTAACCCTGGCGCCTCGCGGCGTCTCCCGTATGCCGAAAAGCCCCGCCCTCGCGGCGGGGCTTTTCTTTGATGTTGGCCCCGGAATTGCAGATCAGATCGGGCGAGTGAGGTGTCCCTGTCCGACCCCACACGGTGGTAGGATCGGGCGACCAGAGGTTTGAGGTAGGGCGTAAAGGACTTCGGTATCGGCCTTCGCAGATAGAACCTCGGATGATACCCGCCCGCTCGGCAGCACCCGAAAGTCAGGATTCAGTGTCGTCCGGACCGAAATCGGACGACGATCATCGGAGGAGTCTTCATGAGCAAGAAGCTTTACGTCGGTAACCTGCCTTACTCCATCAGGAACAGCGACCTGGAGGAGATGTTCGCGGCCCATGGCACCGTGCAGTCCGCGCAGGTGATCATGGACCGGGACAGCGGACGCTCCAAGGGTTTCGGCTTCGTCGAGATGGAGAGCGACCAGGACGCCCAGGCTGCCATCTCCGCGCTGAACGGCAAGGAGCACGCGGGCCGGGCGCTCACCGTCAACGAGGCCCGTCCCCGGGAAGAGGGCGGTGGCGGTGGCCGCGGGGGTGGCGGTGGCCGTGGCGGCTATGGTGGTGGTGGTGGCCGCGGGGGTGGCGGTGGCTATGGCGGCGGCGGTGGCTACGGCGGCGGCGGCCGCTACTAGGCTCTCCGGGTTGTTCTAGTCCGATACGGGGCGCAGCTTGCTGCGCCCCTCATGTTTGCGGCGCATCGAGACGCTCGCGCCGCAGCGACGCCACCGCCCCGAGCAGCCCGGCGCCTCCGCCGAGCAGGACAAGGCAGGCCACCTGCCCCGGGGTCAGGAACCCGCTGGTCAGGACCGAGGCCACCAGCGAGGCGGCCTTGCGCGCCTCGGCCAGCCGGTACAGGCCGTAGAGCGCGCCCATCGCGACCCCGCCGCCGATCAGCCCCTGCAGCAGGCCCTCGGCATAGAACGGTCCGCGGATGTAGAACTCGGTCGCCCCGACCAGGCGCAGGATGGAGATCTCCTCCTGGTGCAGGTAGGCGGCGAGGCGGATCACGCTCGCGATGGTGAACACGGCCGCTCCGAGCAGCCCGCCGGCCAGCGCCAGGCCGATCCCCCGGCCTACCGCGACCAGTGTCTCGAGCTGGCCCAGCCACTCGCGGTCGTCGTCCACCATCTCGACCTCGGGCCGCGCCCGCCAGCCGTCGATCCAGGCCCGGACCTCGGGGCTGCGGGCGGACGGGTCGCGCAACGCCACCTCGATCGAGGCCGGCAGGGGCTCCTCGTCCCAGCCCTCGACCAGGCCCGAGAGACTGGGGAAGATCTCGCGGAAGCGTTCCCGCGCATCCTTGGAGGAGACGGCCTTCGCGGAGGCCACCCAGGGCGCGCCTCCGGCCTCGGCCGCCAATCGGTTCAGGTCCGCCTGCGGACGGAGGTAGATCACCACCCGCATTTCGCTCCGCCAGCGCTGGATCGAATCCATGACGTTGCGGCTGGCGAGCAGGAAGACGCCGCCCAGGAGCACGCTCACGGCGATCGTCAGCACCGCCACCAGGCTGGTCTTCCAGCCCCGCAGCAGGTTGACCGCCGCCTCGCGGAAGAAGTAGAGGAAGGCCTGGAGGAACGTCAAGGCTCGGAGTCCTCGGGTATCGGCTCCGGCTCGGTGGGCAGGGCCAGCTTGGGGGGATCGGAGCCGAGAAGCTGGTGGTCCGAGACCAGGCGCCCCTTGTCGAGCGTGAGCACCCGCTTGCCGATGCGGTGGATCATGTCGCGGTCGTGGGTCGCCAGGAGCACGGTCGTGCCGCGCAGATTGACCTCCAGGAACAGCCGCAGGATCTCGCGCGACAGGTCCGGGTCGAGGTTGCCGGTGGGCTCGTCGGCGATCAGGATGTCCGGCTCGTTGATCAGCGCCCGCGCGATGGCCACGCGCTGCTGCTCGCCGCCCGAGAGCTCCGGCGGGAACGCGTTCAGGCGGTGGGCGAGCCCCACCCGGCGGAGCGCGTTGTAGGCGATCTGCTTCTGGCTCTTCAGGTCCTGGCCGAGGATGCGCGGCAGGTAGGTGACGTTCTCGAACACCGTCTTGCGGGGGATCAGGCGGAAGTCCTGGAAGACTACGCCGATCGTACGCCGCAGGTAGGGGATCTTGCTGCGCGGGATCGAGGCCACGTTGCGGCCGTTGACCACGATCTGCCCCTCGTTCGGGACCTCCTCGCGGAAGATCATGCGCAGCAGGGTCGTCTTGCCCGCGCCGCTCGCGCCGGTCAAGAAGACGAACTGCCCGCGCTGGATCTCGAAGCTGACGTTGTCCAGCGCCGACTGTCCGCCCGGGTAGCGCTTGCTGACCTGGAAGAACTGGATCAAGGGGCGGACACCTGCGCCAGCGCCTGCCGGAGGAGAGTCTGGACGAGCTTCGGATCGGCCCGGCCGCCGGACCGCTTCATGACCTGGCCGACCAGGAAGCCGAGCACGGCATCCTTGCCGGAGCGCACCTGCTCCGCCTGGGCCGGGTTCGCCGCGAGGACCTCCTCGATCCAGCGCTCGATCTGCCCGGCGTCGCTCACCTGTCCTAGCCCGAGCCGCTCGACCGCGGCCGCCGGCTCTTCGCCGGTCTGCCGGATGGCCGCGAAGACCTCCTTGGCCGCGCTGTTCGAGATCCGGCCCGCGTCGATCAGGGAGACCAGCGCGGAGAGGCGCTCCGGCGGGATCGCGTTCTCCAGTCCGACCCGGAGCACCTCGCCGAGCACCCAGTTGGCGATGGTCTTCGGGTTGCCGCCCTTCGCGGCGGCCTCGAAGTAGTCGGCCAGCTCGCGGGAGGAGGCGAGGATCCCGGCATCCGCGGGCGGCAGGCCATACTGGGAGACGAGCCGGCTCCGCTTTTCCCAGGGCAGCTCGGGCAGGGCGGCGCGCGCGGCCTCGATGCGCTCCGGGGTCAGCACGAGCACGGGCAGGTCGGGCTCGGGGAAGTAGCGGTAGTCGTGCGCCTCCTCCTTGCTCCGCAGCAGGTGGGTGGCCCCGGTCGCGGCGTCGAACCCGCGGGTCTCCTGGACCACCCGGCCGCCGGACTCCAGGATCCCGATCTGCCGGCCGATCTCGTGCTCGATCGCCCGCGCCACGTTGCGGAAGGAGTTGAGGTTCTTGACCTCGGTCTTGGTGCCGAGGGGCTCGCCCGGCCGGCGGACCGAGACGTTGGCGTCGCAGCGCAGGCTCCCCTCCTCCAGGTTGGCGGCGCTGGTCCCGGTATAGAGCAGGACCTGGTGGAGCGTCTGGAGAGAGTCGGCGGCCTCGGCGGCGCTCGACAGCTCGGGCCGGGAGACGATCTCGACGAGCGGCACACCGCAGCGGTTGAAGTCCACCCGGCTCTGTCCCGACGCATCGTGGAGCAGCTTGCCCGCATCCTCCTCCATGTGGAGGCGCTCGAGGCGGACGGCCTTGTCGTGCTGGGAGAGCGGGAGGTGTCCGCCCTCGGCGAGCGGCCGGTCGTACTGGCTGATCTGGTAGCCCTTGGGCAGGTCGGGATAGAAGTAGTTCTTGCGCGCGAAGACCGACCGCGGGTGGACATCGCACCCGAGGGCGAGGGCGAGCCGCACGGCCAGCTCGACCGCCTGCCGGTTGAGGACCGGCAGGGTGCCGGGATACCCCAGGCAGACCGGGCAGACCAGGGTGTTCGGGGCCGCGCCGAACCGGTTCGCGCAGCGGCAGAACATCTTGGTCTCCGTCAGGAGCTGGACGTGGACCTCCAGCCCGATGACCGCTTCATAGCCGTGAAGCATGGCTCGGATAGTCTAGCTCAGTCCCTTAGAATGCCACCCGTGAAGACCGCCGCCCTCCTCCCCCTCCTGCTCCTGGTCTGCGCCTGCGGGCCGGACGTTCCGAACCTCGATTCCCCGGGGAAGACGATCGTCTGCCTGGGCGATTCGATTACCTCCGGGGTCGGCGCCGAGCCGGGACAGCCGTTTCCGGCCCTCCTCGCGGCGAAGCTGAGCCGCGAGGTCGTCAACGAGGGAGTCCCCGGGGACACGGCCGAGGACGGCCTGGCCCGGGTGGACCAGGCGCTCGCGCACGATCCCTGGATGGTGATCGTCGAGCTGGGCGGCAACGACATCCTGCGCCAGGTGCCGCCGGCCCGGACCGAGGCCGCGCTCCGGCAGGTGCTCGACCGGCTGCTCGCCGCCCGCGTGGTGCCAGTCCTGGTCGAGTTGGAGGTGCCGTTCGCCGGCCGCTACTCGGAGGTGTTCGACCGCATCGAGGACGACTACGACATCCCGGTGGTCGAGGACACCCTCGGGGAGATCCTCCTCGACCCGGCGCTCAAGGCCGACCCGATCCACCCCAACGCCCAGGGTCACGTCCAGCTTGCCGAGGCGATCGCGGACGTGGTCGAGCCGATCTTGGAGAAGAGAGGACGGAGATGATCGAGGGTCCGTTCCAGGAAGGCGGCCACTGGCTGTGGCGGGCGCGCAAGGGGGACGTCGAGGTCCGGTTCACAGGTCGCGGTCCGGCCGGCGAGCGCGAGGACGTTCTGGGGAGGATCGAACGCGAGGCACCTCCGGTGGCCTGGGCGAAACAGATCCACTCCGCGATCCCCCTCCCTGCCGTAGCCGGACGGTGCGGAGAAGGAGATGCCGTCTATGGAGACTTCCCCGGCCTGGCCTTGTCCGTGGTGACCGCGGACTGCGTGCCCGTGCTCCTCGCGGGTCCGGACGGCGAGCTCGCCGCGGTCCACGCGGGGTGGCGGGGTCTCGTGGGCGGTGTGATCGCCGAGACTCTGAGGGCTGTCGGCGGCGGACCGGGGTGGACGGCCTGGATCGGACCGACGATCGGGCCCTGCTGCTACGAGGTCGGCGAGGATGTGGCCGGGCAGGTGGCGGAGGCGAGCGGGCCGGAGGCCGTCGTCCCGGGTCCCGCCAAGCCGCACCTGGACCTCGTAGCCGCGGCGCGGCGGCAGCTCAGCGATGCGGGGATCACCGAGGTCCATTCGGTGGCGGCCTGCACGCGGTGCGACGCGGAGCGGCTGTACAGCTACCGGCGCGAGGGCAAGGGCGCGGGGCGGAACGTGGCGTTCATCTGGCGGTGAAACCTCACCCCCTGTCCCCGGATAAGCCTGTCGAGACACGGCGCAGGCTTATGGGAAGGCTGACAAGCTTATCTGCGGCGAGACAATCTTGTTTGCCGGCCGGCAACCTTGATTGCCGCGGATCACGTTGTCCTGGCTCCCGCTAACATAATCTTGCCGCCGACAACCATGTCCTGGAGGCTGACAAGGTTGTCTTGCCTCCGATAAGCTTGTCGGGCTCCCGATAACGTTAGCGGGCGGTGGATAAGCTTGTCGCGCCGTGGATAAGTCGAGGCACTCTCCAGTCAACCTTGTTTGCGGCAGACAGTCTGCTGTTCTGCCCCGCCAGACTTGTACGGCACCAGACAAGGTTGTTGCGTCTCCGATAACCCTACTCGCCCTCGGATAAGTCGACACCGCCTCCGATAAACTGGACCGGCTGTCCGCCATCCGTGTCCGCGACCCGACAGAAGAACGCGACGCCCTTCCCATCCTCTGACCGCAACGCCAAAGCTGGTGGACAGGTGGTAGCGCCTCCGCAGGAGGCGCAGGTGCGTAGCCCCGGGTTTCAACCCGAGGCGGGCGGGGCGGCCTCGTCGCTGTCGTACACCCTGCCGTCGCCCCTGAAGGGGCTCGAACCGGAGCTTCGGCCTCCCAGCCCCGGGTTGAAACCCGGGGCTACGCGCCTGCACCCCCCTCCGGAGGGTGCTCCTATGCCAGAGGTTCCGTCCCCATCGCACGCGCCCGCACGCCCCTCGGGTCCCGCCCGAACGCGCGGAGCTGCCCGCAGGCGGCGCTCACGTCGTCACCGCGCCTTTTCCTGACCGTGGCGATCAGGCCGCGATCCCGGAGGCGCTGCCGGAAGCGCTCGACCCGGGCGTCGTCCGGCGGCACCATTCGGTCGCCGAGGACCGGGTCGGGGTTGATCGGAATCAGGTTCACCTTGGCCCGGACGCCGTTCAGGAGCCGGACCAGGCGGTCGGCATCTTTTACATCGTCGTTCACGTCCCGGATCAGGATGTACTCGAAGGTGATCTTCCGGCCCTTCTCCAGCGGGAAGCGCCGGAGAGCCGCCATCAGATCCGCGAGCGGCCAGGTGCGGTTGATCGGCATGATGCCGGTGCGTTGGGCGTCGTCGGGCGCGTGGAGCGAGATCGCCAGGTTCGGCCGGCGCTCCCAGGCGGCCATCTCCTCCAGGCCGGGGAGGATGCCCACCGTCGAGACCGTGATCCGGTGCGGCGAGATCCACTCGGTCAGGATGTCGAGCGCGGCCTTCACGTTCGGCAGGTTGAGCAGCGGCTCGCCCATGCCCATGAAGACCAGGTTGAGCCCCTCCATGGGCAGGCCGCGATCGGCGCGGATCGCCAGTACCTGGCCGGCGATCTCGCCGGCGGTGAGGTCGCGCCCCGCGCCCCAGTAGCCGGTGACGCAGAAGGAGCAGGCCAGGGCGCAACCCGCCTGGCTGGAGATGCAGAACGTGCGGCGGTCCCGCTCCGGGATGTCCACCGCTTCGATGGTTGCGCCATCGTGGAGGCGGAACAGGTACTTGCAGGTGCCGTCCGAGGCCAGTCGGCTCTCGGCGACGTCCGGGTACCCGATGCGGAAGCTCTCCGCCAGCTTCGCGCGCAGGTCTTTGGACAGGTCGGTCATCTCATCAAAGCTGCGGACGCCGCGCGCATAGAGCGCCTGGTAGATCTGCTCGACGCGGAACGGGCGGTCCACGACAGGGGCCAACACCTCGGCGAGGCGCTCGCGGTTCAGCCCGAGCAGGTCGGGTTTGAGAGTCGGCTGGCTGTCCATGGTCCTCAAGTGCCGGCCGGTCCGGCGCGGGGACTAGGTGGCCGTCGTGCGCCGGCGGCGGAGGCGCCGGGTCGGATCGATCCCGATCGAGCGCAGGAAGGAGAGGTCGCGGCCGTCGATCTGGAACACCGGCTCGGACCCGGAGGAGAAGCGGGGCGCGGTCAGCGACAGCGGCTCCTCGATGCTCTCCCGCTTGCAGTCCACCAGCAGGTAGAGAGCGTAGCCCTCCTCCCTGAACTTGCGGAGCGTCCGGTTCACGTCCTGCGATTCGGAGATCGCGTCGGACAGGGCGCGGCGCAGGTCGCGGAGCATCTGGTGAATCTTCTCGTCCAGCTCGATTCCCTCCCGGCCAGGTTCTAAGGGGGCCGACGGGCGGATTATCAACCCCTGTCCCCCGGGGTGTCAAACCGCGCGCCCAGGCTTCAACAAGCGTTTCCCCATGCGGATTCCAGGCCCGGATCGTGGTAGCCTTCTGCCCTTTCGCAGAAGGACGCAGCATGCCTGAGCTCATGAACGACTGGCTCGCCGCTTCGGGCTTCCCCGGTGCCCGGATCGAGCCGCTCCAGGGCGACGTCTCGCTCCGCCGCTACGCCCGGGTCGCCGGCCCCGGCGGCGAGATGGCCATCCTCGCCACCTACCCGCCCGAGATCCGCGCCACCTGCGGACGCTTCCTGCGCACGACCGCCCTTCTCAAGGAGGCCGGGGTGCCGGTGCCGCGCATCCTCGCTTCGTCCTGTGAGGACGGCTGGATGCTCGTGGAGGATCTCGGATACCAGACGCTCGGCGAGTGGGGACAGGGGCGTTCGTGGGAGGAGGTCGCCCCCTGGTTCGAGCGGGCGCTCGACCTCGCGGACCGCATCTCCCGCATCCCGGTCGGAAAGCTCGAGGATCTGAACCCCACGCTCGACGCGGAGCTGCTCGCGAAAGAGCTGGCCCAGACCTGGGATCTCTTCCTGGAGCCGAACGGCCTGACCGGCGAGGGCCTGCAACTGCGTGAGGCGCTGGACGCGATCTGCGCCAACCTGGGTGCCGAGACGCCGGTCTCCTGCCACCGCGACTTCATGGTCCGCAACCTGATGCCCAGGCAGGACGGCACCCTCGTGGTGCTCGACCACCAGGACCTGCGCCTCGGTCCGCCGCTCTACGATCTGGCCTCGCTGCTCAACGACACGATCTTCCCGCCGCCCGAGGCCGAGGACGCGCTGCTCGCCGGGCTCTCGCCGGAGGACCGGGTGCGCTACCATCGTGCCGCGGCCCAGAGGACGCTCAAGGCCGTGGGCACGTATACCTCGTTCGCCCGGCGCGGCGCGGATCGCCACCTGCCGCTCGTGCCGCCGACGCTCGCCCGCTGCCTGGAGCACATGGGCCGGGTGCCGGAGAGCGCCGCGGCCGCCCGGGAGCTCAGCGGAGCATGGTCCAGGGTGTGGTCCGGCGGGATCTGCTAGACTGGCGGGCACGGAAGGAGCGTTGATCTATGGGTAGTCTAGGCATGCCGGAGCTGTTCGTCGTCTTCCTCATCGTGATCGTGCTGTTCGGCGCGTCACGCCTGCCCCAGATCGGCAAGGGGCTCGGAGAGGGGATCAAGAACTTCAAGAAGGGGCTGAAGGGGGACGACACCCCGGAGCAGCTCGGCGAGAAGACGGGTCCGCCCAAGTAGCTGCCGGGACGGCACCCCCGCTGATCGCCGCGCGCCATGCTGGCGCGCCCACCCACTCAGCGGTCGGCCTGCAGCGGCGTGAACGGATCGCGGCCGGCTCCGGCCCTCTCCCACGCCGCGTCCGAGCGCTCGCGGTAGAGCTCCAGAACCCTCCGCACATACTCCCTCGTCTCCCGGAACGGCGGCACCCCGTTGTAGCGGGCCACGGTCGCCGGCCCGGCGTTGTAGGCCGCCACGGCGCGCTCCAGGTCGCCGTCGAAATCCCTGATCAGGCGGCCCAGATAGCGGCACCCGACGTCCAGGTTCACATAGGGATCGTTGAGCTGCTCGAGGTCGGCGACGCCGTAGTGCTCGCCGGTGGCGGGTAAAACCTGCATCAGGCCCATGGCTCCCC
>DATANP010000382.1:0-13355 GCA_036266195.1 Thermoanaerobaculia bacterium
GACAGGAGACGCAGAGATCCATTCAGGGGCCTCACCGACTCGCACAGGAGGCGCCGGGAACGCTTCAGGAAGGCCGCCTGCTCCGACAGGAAGCGCGCAGGTCGGTTCAGGGACTTCGGCGACTCTTTCAGGAGGCGCGCAGGTCTGTTCAGGGACTTCGGCGACTCTTTCAGGAAGCGCAGGGGTTCGTTCAGGAAGAAGGGAGAGCCGCCAGCGCCCAGGCCCTCGACCGCCGCTGGAGCCATTTCGGCGGCCGGGGCGCGTTGCCAGGAACTTGCCTTCCGGCTTCTCTGTCCGGATCAAGCACCGAAGTCAACCACCCTGCCGGTGCCCGTGGCTCGTGCCCGCCGGTCCACCGCGATGGCCGCGGCGAGGTCCTGGAGAGCCGTGCCGGTGGAGTCGAAGACGGTGATCTCTTCCTTCGACGTGCGGCCCGGCCGTGCGCCGCTCACGAGGTCGCCGAGCTCTGCATGTACCTGTCCGGCGGTCATCAGGCCCTGAGCGATCGCATGTTGTAGCTCTCCGATTTCGGCGCACTGCGCGAGCGAGTCGGCTACGAGAGTTGCGCGGGCGACGAGGCGGGGATCCAACTCCTGCTTGCCTTGATCGTCCGCGCCCACGGCGGCGATGAACGTCCCCGGCCGGATGTCCTCGGCGCGGATGAAGAAAGTCCGGGCCGGGGTGCAGGTGGCACAGACGTCGGTCTCCGCGAGCGCCGCCCCAAGATCGTCCATCCGCCGCACTTCGACGCCGGAGAGTTGCGGCGCCAGCTCGCCTGCCAGCCGCTCGGGGCGGTCCGGATCGGAATCCCAGAGCAGGACCCGCGTGATGGGCAGGTCGAGGCAGAGGGCGCGAGCGTGCATCGCCCCCTGCCGGCCGCAGCCGCAGACCGTGAGGGTGGCAGACTCTGGGCGCGCCAGGTGCCGCGCCGCCAGGGCGCTCGTCGCCGCCGTGCGCAAGGCGGTGATCATCATCGAGTCGAGCACCGCGAGCGGCTGGCCGCTGGCGCCATCGAAAAGAACCAGAACGCCCTGGATCGTCGGAAGACCGAAGCGCTGTGGGTTGCCAGGGAAGTTGGCGTTCAGCTTGACTGCCAGGCGCGGCTCGGAGCCGAGCAGACCGGCGCCCTTGACGTGAATCCCGCCTTCAGGCGCCCGCAAGCCCAGCACCCGCGGTGGTACGGTTTCGCCGGCGGCGTGCCGGTGCAGGACGTCCGCAACCGCCGCGAGGCAGGTGGGCAGGTCGAGCAGGGCCGCGACGTCGCTTGAATTGAGAAGCAGCGTGCCAGTCATCTTCTCGTCTCCGTCGGCAGCCGAGCAACACCTGTTCGTCATGATCGTATCATGTGTTGCAGATAAAGAGTAGCCACAGTATTCTCACGGCCCACCACGCTTTCTCGAAATTCCCTTCCGCACCTGGTCGGCTGCCCGCAGGCCGCTGCCGATGGCGCCCTCCACGGTGCCGTTGCGGCCTTCTGAGTCCGTGGCCTCGCCGGCCAGGAAGAGGGTTCCTTCGATCGATCTCGCGAGATCGCGGGCGGCGTCGGCGCCTCCCACCAGGACATAGCTGTAAGCCCCTCGCGACCACGGATCGGCCGACCAGTCGTGGGTCCAGAAGGCTTCCACCCGGGACTCGACGCGGCGGCGGGAGACGCCGAGCGTATCCGCCAGGGTGCCCAGGGCACGATCCGCGATGGCCTTGGCGCCCTGGGCCAGGAGGGCGCCGGCGGGTGGGCCGCCGCTCCAGGCGACCGCGTACGGCACGCGGGTAGGGTAGTTGGTCCACCAGACGTTGATCGCGTCGTCGTTGGTATGGAGGAAACGCAGCCGCGAAAGGTCGCGGTCTGCCGTCAGCTCCCAAGGCGCTTCGCGGAACCAGAAGCCCATGTGGACCACCGGTCCCATCGCCAGCAGGCCCATGGCGCGCCGCGTGCGGGCCGGCAGCTCCGGATGGAAGCGGAGACTCCCTTCCTGGAGGACACCGAGGGGGGCCGTCACTACGACCGCCCGCGCCGCGATCCGGTAGACTTCCGCCCCCTCCGGACGGACCTCGATCTCGGCGCCCCCTTTCTCCCAGGAGATCCCGGCGACGGGGGAGCGCAGGCGGAGATCCCTGAGCCGTCGCGCCAGCCACTGGATCAGCCGGTCGTAGCCGTCCGCCACCCGGCCGGCTTTCCGCGCGGACTCGGTGCCTTCGCAGGCCAGCGAGCGCACGCTTACCCGCTCGAGGTCGGCGGCGTGGAAGCCTTGCACAAATCTCTTCGCCAGGGTCCGGCCCCTGGCGAGCGTGGGCCCGCCGGGCTTCTTCGCCAGCCAGTCGGCGAGCGAGAGGTCGGGACCGTCTTCACGGATCAGGGAGAGGACGCGGTCCACCTGCCGCCAGTACTCCCCGGCCGGTTGGAGACGGCCTCTCTTGCGCTCCCAGCTCACCCCGGAGAGGTCGAGCACGGGCCGGCCGGCCTCGCGCAGAATCCGGGTGGTCTCCGGCGCGTCGCCATGGACGAACTCGGCCCCCAGCTCGATGGGCACGGGTACGCGGGCATCGCGGTGCGTGAAGATCCTCCCGCCGATCCGGTCGCGGGCCTCCAGGACCACGACGGCGAGCCCGGCCTCCTGGAGCGCATCCGCCGCGGCCAACCCCGCGGCTCCGGCTCCCACCACCACGACGTCGGTCCTTCCCATCAAGGTTGCCATTGATTCTTGAACGCCTGCGAACTAGGATGTACTAGAGAAATAATCGCGACCTCCGACACCTATGAGATCGAATTGCGCTCTGCGGTGGGAGTCACCTCTCCGGGGTGGGCTCCATCATCCAGCCGCGAAGGAGATATCTCATGACATGGATCAAGGTGCGGTACGTGATGACGATGGCTCCGTTGTTGTTCGTCGCGAGTCTCGCGATCGGCTGTAGAGGCCGCGAGGTCGGTGCGCAGGCTTCCAACGCTCCTCTTTATGGCTGCACTGCGGATGGCGGCCAGCTCCAGATCCAGTTCCCGCCCGGCGGACCTCCCATCGTCTGTCCCTCGTTTCCGAATACGACGCCCACCGGCCAGCCGAGCTGGGACTATTTTGCCTGGAACAGCTTCATCGCCGCCAACTGGCCGGCGCTCGATCCCTCCACCAACAACAATCAGCGGGGCTTTCCAGATCTGACCAAGAACTTCGTGACCGCCAGCTCCAGCGATCTGCTGGTGTGGGAGACGTTCAAGGAGAAGCGCGAGCTCTTCCAGCCGTATTTCGACCGGAACACGGAGGAATACTACGCCAACGATGCCTTTACGCCGAACCCCCCGGGTCCGACTCCCCCGGGCCCTTGGAACCAGGCCCTGAATTACGGGCCGCTCGACCCGATCACCCAAAAGCCGTACGACTTTCCCCTCTGCACGGGCAGCGCCCGTCCCGGCCATGCCATGAGGCAGTTCGCGCAGCTCGGCAAGCTCGGCATCGACAGCGGCTCCGGTCCCGACAGCCTGGATGAGACGATCGAAGTGGCCTCGGAAGCCCTGGAATCGCCGAGCCAACTCTGCGCGGGCAATACGAAGAACCCCTGCGCCCAAGGAGAAGCACCGTGTTCCTGCATCCAGGGCATGCAAGTCGGGCCTCGCGTGTTCAAGAAGGCCATCGGGGAGGAAGGGCAGTCCGTCCCCGTCCGCTACGAGGTGAAGGTCAACTACGATTACTACCAATACGTCGGCGTGAACAATCCGTATTGGCAATACGCGGCGGGGCAGACGGCCGCCGGCCAGGGGATCAGCCTCCCGTTCCGGACCAGCGCGGCGGCCGGACCGCCGAATTCTCCACCTGGCACGCCCCCTGGCACGCTGGTGACGGCCTACGATGCCCAGGGGTGCATCGACACCTACAGCAGCGTCACGGCGACCTCCAACCTGACGCCTTGCCCGGCTGGTTCGATCCAGATCAAGACGGCCTGGATCCCGCTCGTCAACGGTGAGGACCCGTCGACGTACCACACGGCCAACGCGGCCATCTTCAAGACCCAACCCAACCCCAGCAATCCGAAGCAGCAGCAGACCTGCATCGACTATGACGGTCCCCTCTTCGGGCTGGTGGCCATGCACATCATCCAGCGCATTCACCAGGGGGCCGGCGGGGGAGCCTCGCATCCACAAGGTGGAACCTACATCTTCGCCACCTGGGAGCACGTGGACAACGACAAGGCCGGCTTCGTCTACACGAACTTCCTGCCCCCGCAGGTCAACCCGTCGATGGCCGGCTACTATCCCGGATTGATGTATCTGCAGCTGCTGCCGGTGACGCGCAAGTTCCCGATCCTCAGCGGCACAGCGAACGTCAACACCGTCGTCCACAATGCGATCCGCCAGATCAATCCCGATTCGGTGTGGCTCAACTATCAGCTCATCGGCACCCAGTTCCAGCCGATCAACCTCCCGACGCCCGAGCAGCCCCCCGTGCCGCCGTTCCCGACGACTCTGCCCAATCCCGATCCCACCAACATCGGCCAGAACGCCTACCTGGCAAACACGGTTGTCGAGACCAACGACGGGCTGCAGCTCTTCAGGGGCTTGCCGCCGAACGTCATACCGATCATGAAATTCATCAACAACCCGAACCTCGTTCCCGGCACCCTCCCCGGAAACCCCAGCACCAACACCTACGCCCGCAATGCGCAGAACGTCGTGTTCCCGTCTCCCCCGGGGCCGCCGAAAATTCAGGGATACACCATGGGCGGCTGCATGGGCTGCCACGGCGTGGCGCAGTTGAAGGGGACCGCCTTCAGCTTCATCCTCCTGGAGGGACAGGCGGGAGCCGACGTGGATACCGAGGAAGATTTCACCGTTGCGCCGCTGTCGCCGACGGACTTCACCACGGACTTCGGCACGGACTTCACCACGGACTTTACGGACCTCACCTCCGGACCGCCGTAGCTGACCGCGACATCGGTCCGCTTCATCAGGGTTGCCAGCTCCCGCGGCTTCGGATAGTTTCTGGGCAATGCACGGCGCCATCGTATCGCCGCTCGCCGCCTGGGAGAGCTTCTACGTCATCACGGGCTCCTCAGCCGCGGCGCTGACCGGCTTGCAGTTCGTGGTGATCGCCCTGGTCGCCGAGATGGAGAGGCGGAGTGGCCGCCGGGAGATCGACGCGTTCGGCACCCCGACGGTCGTCCACTTCTGCGCCGTCCTGCTCCTGGCCGGGATCCTCACCGCGCCCTGGCAGACGCTCTCAAGCGTCGCCCTCGTCCTTGGAGCGATCGGGCTGGCGGGTATCGCCTACGCGGCCGTCGTCCTGCGCCGCGCGCGAAGCCAGGAGGGCTACAAGCCCGTCTTCGAGGACTGGCTCTGGCACACCATCCTGCCGTTCGTCGCCTATATCGGCATCGCGCTGGCGGCAATCCGTCTGCCGGGACATCCCGCTGGTTCGTTGTTCGTGGTCGCCGCCTCGTCTCTCCTGCTCCTGTTCATCGGGATCCACAACTCCTGGGATACGGTCACCTACATCGCCCTCGATCTCCCGTCGCAGCCCAAAGATCCTTCACAGTGACCGCTCCGGCAGCTGCTTATGATTCGACCCGCTGCCTCAACGCGGCGGCCGGTCTGCTTCACCCAACCACCTGTCAAAGATCGACCTGATCAGGTTCTCGTTCACGTAGAAGTTCGTATCGCGCAGACGCGCCAGGACTTGAGGGACGTCGATCAACTCGTTCTCGGCCGCTGCGCGAAGAATACCCAGCGTACCCGTTACTCGCAGGTTCCGGCGGCGGGCCTCGGCTCGTCCCAGGGTCTCATCGATCAGAAGCAGCTCCGCTCGCAGGATGTGTGCGAGAACGATCGCTTCTCGTTCACCGAGATCCAGATCTTCGGTAATGAGCTCGATCTGACTGGTAGGGACCGTCTGGACGCGCAGCCAGGAAGGAGGCTTGGAGAGCCACTCCCGCACAGGCTGAGGCGCCCCGCGAGAGGTCAATTCCCGGAGGACGGCGTCGGGGACGATGACTTGGCCATAGAAGCGAGGCAGCAGCTCCGTCTGGCCCAGGAGAATGAGGTAATGAAGCGGCCCGCTATCCGCGACAACGATCATCGGCCGGACAGGAGGCCGAGGTCCCGATGAGCGGCGAGATCTTCTTCCAGGTCGGCTTCCGTGTAGTGGAGGGGCACCTTGTGCTCCTTCAACAGCGCATGCACCTCGAACCGCGTTTCAAGGCCGACGAGACGCCTCACCTGTGTCTCGGTCAAGGCACCCGTCCGGTAACCTTCCGCGGCAATGGTTTCCAGAGCATGACGGGGCACGTTTCCCCATTGCCCTTCGAGGGATTCCGAGATATCTGCGGGCAGGCTGATCATGATGTCCATGGCGCGCTCCAGCTTCTATTTTAACCCATCACCGTGACCGCTCCGGCACCCGGTCGCGGATCCCCTTGAATCCCATCCTGGCGAAGACCTCGTCCACCCGCTCCGGGTCGGCCCCGTTATAGGCGAGCGAGTCGAGGTCGCCCTTGGCCGGCGCGTCGGCAGCCACCGTGGCGAGGACTTTCGAGAGCAGGGCCTTGTCCTGCGACTCGGCGAGGCGGAAGTAGAGGCTCTTCGCCCCCCGGATCTTGGCGAAGCGGACGGCGTCCAGTCGCTCGTAGAGGTCTTCCACGTGCTCGAAGACAGAGAGCAGGTCCGCCGCCGACTTGCGGCCGATGCCGGCCACACCGGGGATGTTGTCCACCGGGTCCCCGGCGAGCGCGAGGAGGTCCACGATCTGGTCCGGCCGGACGCCGAACTTCTGGGCCACGGCCTGCGGGTCGTAGCGCTCGCCCTTGCCGAAGTCGTAGAAGGTGACCTGGTCGCTCACGAGCTGGGTCAGGTCCTTGTCCGAGCTGACCACCACCACCCGGTGACCCTCCGGGGTAAGCCGGGCCGCCAGCGCGGCGATCAGGTCGTCCGCCTCGTACTCGTCGTCGATGAAGGTGGCGGCCCCCAGGGCGGAGGTCACCTCCACGCACGGATCGATCTGCGCCACGAGATCGTCCGGAGGGGGCTGCCGCTGCTCCTTGTAGGCGGGGTAGAAGCGGTTCCGGAAGCTGCCGTTCAGGTTGCGGTCGAAGGCCACGCCGAGGTGGGTGATCTTCTCGTCCGCGATCAGCTTCAGGAGGAAGCTCGCGAAACCATAGACCGCTCCGACCTTCCGGCCCTGGGGGTCCCGGATCGTGGCGGGCAGGGAGTAGTAGGCGCGAAAGATGTACGGGCTGGCATCGACCAGATAGATGGTATTGGAAGGCATGCCCGACATTGATAGCATAGGATCTCATCCATGAGACTGATCCAGATCGCCGTCGCGAGCGTGGACCCCACGGTCGGAGCGGTCCGGTCGAACGTCGACCGGATGCTGCCCATGGCCCGGGAGATGGCCGCGGCGGACGTGACTCTTGCGTGCTACTCGGAGCAGGTCGTGGGCGGCTACCCACCGGAGGACCTGATCCAATGGCGTTCCTACGTCGCCTGCCAGCGGACCGAGCTGGAGCGCTTCGCCCGCGAGACCGCGGACCTCGGGACCGTGTTCGTGGCCGGGATCGCGGTGGCCGTGGGCGGCCAGATCTTCAACTCGGCCGCGGTGGTCCACGGCGGGGCCATCCTCGGCTTCGTGCCCAAGGAGAAGCTCCCCACCTACAACGTCTTCTACGAGGCGCGGACGTTCTCGCACGGCCGCGCCGGGCTCGAGCTGGACGCCGGCGGGATCCCCCTGGGCGACTCCCTGTTCGACTTCGACTTCGGCACGATCGCGGTCGAGGTGTGCGAGGATGCCTGGTCCCCGGACGGGCCCATGCGGCGGCGCTCGTACTCGGGGGCGGAGGTGGTGGTCAACGTCTCGTCGTCCCCCTACCGGGTGGGCGTGGTCTCCACCCGGCGCGAGATGCTCTCCACGCGCTCGGCGGACAACCAGGTGACCCTGGTCTACGGCAACACGGTGGGCGCCCAGGACGGGCTGATCTTCGACGGCGGCGGCTATGTGTTCCAGAACGGCCGGCGGGCGCTCGACGCGCCCCGGTTCCGCGAGGGCTGGGCGGCCTGCGTGGTGGACCTCGACCGCACCCGGCGCATGCGCCAGGAGAACACCACCTGGCGGACCGACCTGGAGGCGTTCCAGGCCCGGCACCCCCCGATCCCGGTGATCCGGTCGGAGGCGAAGACCGCGGACCGCTCCCGCCTGCGCTACCCGCCGCCCCTGGGGGACAGCTTCTTCCTGCCGGCCCCGGGATCGACTGGCCCCGATCCCCGGGACGAGGTGCTCGACGATCTGATCTCGGCGTTGTCGATGGGCATCCGGGACTACTACCGGAAGACCGGCGCGTTCCGGTGCATCGGCGTGGCCCTCTCCGGCGGCCGGGACTCGATGCTCACGCTGCTGCTCGCCTGGCGCGCGGCTCTGCTTCTTGATGCGAAGGTGGGGGAGACGGTGCAGGCGTTCTACATGCCGACCCGGTTCTCGGGCGAGGGGACGCGCGGCGCCGCGGCCAAGCTGTGCGAGGAGCTGGGCATCCCGCTCCACGTGGTGCCGATCGAGGAGGCGTTCGACCGCGAGGTCGAGGCGGCCCGCCAGATGCTCGGCGGGGCCGAGCCCACAGAGATCACGCTCCAGAACATCCAGGCCCGCCTGCGCTCGGCCCGGATGTGGAACTGGGCAAACACCGCTGGCGGCCTGTTCCTCCAGACCGGTGACATGAGCGAGAAGGCGGTGGGGTATACGACGATCGGCGGCGACCTGGAAGGGGCCCTGTCGGTGATCGCGAACATCCCGAAGACGGTGGTGATCGCGCTTCTCGAGCGCTTCCACCGCCTATACAACCTGGAAGGCGTGGCGCAGACGCTGGCGACGGCCCCCGGGCCGGAGCTGGCCGAGGCCCAGGTGGCGGAGGAGGAGCTGATGCCCTTCCCGGTGCTCGACGCCTGTCTCCACCTCTATGCCGGAGAGAAGCTCGCGCCGGACGAGGTCTCCCGCGCGCTGGCCGCGCTCTTCCCGGACCTCGACCCCGGGCGGCTCGACGGCTGGGCAAAGCGCTTCTCGACCCTGTTCACGCGCTCGATCTACAAGTGGGTCCAGTCGCCCCTGTCCCTGCACGTCGGCTCCCTCGACCTGGACCGCGAGCGGGCCCTACAGCTCCCCGTGGTTCAACGCAACGACTGGAGCGGCTGATGGCAGAGGACCGCCGGGCCGAGCAGGAGCTTCAGCGGTTTTTCGACCTGTCCCAGGACATGCTGTTCACCGCCGGGACGGACGGCCAGTTCCAGAAGCTCAGCCCGGCCTGGGAGACGGTCCTCGGCTTTCTGCCCGAGGAGCTGAGGGGCCATCCGCACATCGAGTTCGTCCACCCCGAGGACCGGGACGTGACTCTGCGCGGCGCCCGGGAGCTGCGCAAGGGAAACCGGATCGTGGAGTTCGAGAACCGCTTCCGGACCCGCACCGGCCTCTACCGCTGGCTCAACTGGCGGGTGTATTTCGACCCGGAGACAGCGCTGGTCTACGGGGTCGTCCGCGACGTGGACGAGCGCAAGCGGGTGGACCAGATGCGGGAGGAGTTCATCTCGGTGAGCCACGAGCTGCGCACGCCGCTCACGTCCATCCGCGGGGCCCTGGGGCTCCTGGCCGGCGGCGTGGCGGGCGACCTGCCGCCCCAGGCGAGGAGCCTCCTGGACATCGCGGCGAGCAACAGCGAGCGGCTGGTGCGGCTCATCAACGACATCCTGGACATCGAGAAGGTCGAGTCGGGCACGCTCGGGCTCCGCATGGAGTCGCTGGACCTGGCGGTCGCGCTCGGGCAGGCGCTGGAGGTCAACGCGGTCTATGCCCGCTATTACGAGGTGGGGCTGCGGCTGGTCCGTTCCGAGTCCGGCGCCTTCGTGCTGGGCGATCCCGACCGCATCCAGCAGGTGCTGGCGAACCTGCTCTCGAACGCCGCCAAGTTCTCGCCGCGCGGCGGCACGGTGGAGGTGGAGATGGTCCGGGAAGGTCGCCGGGTGAGGATCTCGGTCCGGGACCATGGGCCGGGCATCCCGGAGGCGTTCCGTTCGCGGGTGTTCGAGCGCTTCGCGCAGGCCGACGCCTCGGTGGCCCGCCAGGAACGGGGGACCGGCCTGGGCCTGAGCATCTCGAAGGCGATCGTCGAGAGGCACGGCGGCCGCATCTGGTTCGAGAGCGAGCCCGGGGTGCAGACGACGTTCTCGTTCGATCTGCCCGTGCTAGAGCCGGGCTGATTGATCCCGTCCCCCCTCTCCCCATCCCTCTCCCCCGTGCCGGGGGAGAGGGAGCTTCAATCCGCGAGCTCGACTCTGTTGCGGCCGGCGCGCTTGGCCGAGTAGAGGGCGTGGTCCGCGGCCTCGGCCAGCAACTGGGCGCTTGACCGGGCCGGGTAGGTGGCCACGCCGCAGCTCAGGGTGGCGGTGAAGTCGCGGGCCCCCACCCGGTGCCGGAGCTGAGAGAAGCCCTCCCGGATCTCGTCCAGCACCTGGACCGCGGTGGCACCGTCGGTGCGGGGGAGGATCACGGCGAGCTCGTCGCCGCCGTAGCGCGCAAGCACGTCGCTGCGCCGGAGCCGCTGCCTCAGGAAGAGGGCGAGGCTGCGCAGCAGGCGGTCCCCGGCCGCATGGCCGTAGGTGTCGTTGATCGACTTGAAGCGGTCGAGGTCGATCATGGCGTAGGCCATGGTGCTGTTGTCGCGGCTCGCTCGGGAGATCTCGGTCTCCAGGGACAGCTTGAGGTTGCCGTGGTTGAGCAGCCCGGTCAGGCCGTCGTGGGAGATCAGCGACTGGAGGATGCGTCCGCGGCGGGCCCGGGCCTCGACGGCGGCAACCAGATCCTGGAGGTCCTGGAACTCCGGCATGAAATCGTCGCCGCCGCGCTCGATGGCCGCAATCTGCTCGGCCAGCCCCTCCTCGGTGGACAGGAAGACCACCGGCGTGCTCAGGAAATTCTCCTGCTGGCGCAGGACGGCGGCCAGCTCGGGCCCGGTGCAGCTCTTCATGGCAACGTCCATGAGGATGAGGTCGGGCTGGAATCCGTGGAGCGTATCCATGATCTGCATCGGGTCGAAGACCACCTCGGCCCGCATGCCGGCCGACTCCAGGGCCCCTCCGTAGTCGCCGGCCAGATCGGACTCGTTCGCGACGATGAGGACCCGGTAGGGGGAATGGGCGTGGCGCTCGGTGAGGGAGTCGAGCTTCTCCACGAGAGGGCTGAGGTCGACCGGCTTGGTGAAGAAGGCGTCGCTGCCGGCCCGAACCGCGGCCAGCCGGGCTTCGAGGTCTCCCCGGGACGACAGGAAGACGACTTTGGGCCAGGCGCCGGCGCAGTTGCGCCGCGCGTCCACCACGGCGTGGACCCCGGCCAGGTCGTCCTCGGGGAACATCACGTCCATGATCAGGACATCCGGATGCTGCCTCTCGATCTCGGCGGCGAGGTTCGACAGCTCCCCAAGCACATGGACGCCGTAGCCGTACTGATGGAGCTGCCGTTCGAGCATGGAGCTCAGGATCACATCGTCGTCGATCAGGAAGACGAGCCTGTCGTCGGACCGCGGGGGCGGCGTCTCCCAAGCATCCGGCGGCGGGAGAGGCTCGGGGAGGATCTGGGCCGCCTGGCGCAGATCCTCGAGGAGGGAGTCGATCGCGGCCGCCGCCTCGGAATGGGGGGGCAGCCCGGAAGGTTCCAGGCATTTCTTGAGGTAGCGCTCCAGGCCGCGGGCCGTGCGGGTCACCTCGGGGAAGCCGAACGTGCCGCCAGCGCCTGTGAGGGAATGGGCGAGGCGGTGGAGCTCGCGCAACGCGTCGTGCGGCCATCCCTTGTCGCGAACCTCCCGCCAGGAGATCTCGATCTCCTCGAGGCGCTCCGGGAGTCGGCTCGCGAAGTACTGCTGAAGATCCCGGAGCTCCAGGTCGAGATCCCGGGCCATGCTCAGCTCCGGAGCCGGCTCCAGATCGACCGCACCGTGGCCGGGAGCGTCATGGGGTCGAAAGGCTTGGCGATCACGTCCACGGCCCCCACCTCCCGGTAGCGGGCCACCTCCTGCGCCTGCACCTTGGCGGTCATGAAGACCACCGGGATGGCGGCGGTCTCCGGCTGGCGGCGCAGGGCTTCCAGGGTGGCGAGGCCGTCCATGCCGGGCATCATGACGTCCAGGAGGATGAGGTCGGGCGAGAACGGGCCGGCGCGCTCCAGCGCCTCGGCGCCGGAGGAGCATGGCATTACACTGAACCCTCCGACCGCCTCCAGCGCCATGCGGGCGACGGTCTGGATGTCGGGGTCGTCCTCGACGAACAGGATTCGGCTCAGGCTCGGCTCGGGCATGGGATTTCCGGGAAATTGGCCTGGGGATGTTAGCCCGGAGCCGTTACGAAGTACATTAAGGGGTGACGGGGGCCTGAATGGAAGACCTGAGATCGAGCCGAGACGACTCCTCTCCCGGCGTGCGCCGGATCCTGGCCGTGGACGACGACCCGGACCTCGTGCGCCTGCTCCGCCGCGAGCTGGAGAAGGCCGGTTTTGACGTGTGGACCGCCGGCTCGGCCGAGGACGCCCTGGCCCTGATCGAGCAGAAGGGGCTGCCGCACCTGGCCCTCGTGGACATCCTCCTGCCGGGCCAGGACGGCCTCACCCTGGCGCGCCGGCTCCAGGAGTGGAGCGACCTGCCAGTGGTCATGCTGACCTCGGTCCACGAGGAGGAGACGGTGGTCCAGGCGATCGAAGGATTCGCTGAGGACTACATCCGCAAGCCGTTCCACGTGCGCGAGGTGGTCGCCCGGGTCGAGCGGGTGTTCCGCCGCATCGGCGACTTCGGGTACGCACTGCAGCCGGTCATCCGGGTGGACGACCACCTGGCGGTGGACTTCGCTCACCAGCGGGCGCGGGTGGACGAGCGCGAGATCCCCCTGACCGCCACGGAGACCAAGCTGCTCTACGTGCTCATGCGCAACGCCGGGCGCGTGGTGGCGACGGATTTCCTCCTCCGCCGCCTCTGGCCCGGAGACGAGGTCTTCGAGGACACGCTGCGGGTCCACGTCCATCGTCTGCGCTCCAAGATCGAGCCCACCCCGTCGCGGCCCCGGTACGTGCTGACCGAGCGGGGCGCGGGCTACCGGTTCCCCGTGCTCTCGTAGTACTTTCCTGATACTGCCGTAATTCCTGTCGTAACCCTGTCCTCGATATCATAGGCTCGTTTTCGGGTCTTCGAGCATGCGATTTCCCCAACTCTCTCTCCTGAGCCGGGTTGCGCTCGGCCTGGCCGCGGTGGGCCTGCTGCCGCTGGCGATCTCCTCTTTCGGCCTAGTGGATCTGAACCGGGACGCCATGGTCGACCAGGTTCTGCACACCCACCTGGCGGCCGCGCAGTCGGCGGCG
>DATANP010000383.1:0-13412 GCA_036266195.1 Thermoanaerobaculia bacterium
CTTGAATCCATTAAAATGAATTCCGTCCGGTTGCTTGGACGGCAACGGCGGAAAGTCCGTAAAAACGGGCAGTTACGGGCGGTTCAAAGATCCGTTGCCGTGGCACGGTTAGTGCTATCCGGGGTTGGGACCGGGTGTCTCCTCAAATGACTCGCCAACGCACACTTCGACTCGTCTTTGCCCTGACGCTGGCACTCGTCGTCGTCGCGATGGGGGCGACGAGTGTGATCCGCAAGGTGCAGTCGTTCCAGACGCTCGGGTTCCGGATGGCGGCTCCCGAGTGGGCGAGCGGCGCGGTGCTGGTCGAGTCGGTCCAGGACATCCGCACCGGGGTCAAGCCGGGCGACCAGATCCTGCTGTCGAACGGCGCCGAGGTCGGCGGCCCGGTCGGCCTGGCCGAGCACCTCCGCCGCGAGTCCCACACCGGGCTCGTGGTCCTGCGCCAGGGACAGCTCGTGCAGGTGGTCTACGACCGGCCGGCCCTCGCGGTCGACATCCCGTACCTGATCCTGTCCCTGATCGGCGTGGTCTACCTGCTGATCGGCCTCTATACGCTGCTCCGCCAGCAGAAGGGGCACGCGTTCCTCTTCTTCCTCTGGTGCCTGGCTTCCGCGGCGACCTACCTGCTGTCCGCGGTGCCGCCGGTGGACCTCGCGTTCGTCCTGGTCACCCTGGGGGACGAGGCGGCCCGCCTGCTGCTGCCGGCCCTGACGCTCCACCTGTTCCTGGTCTTCCCGTTCTCGCTCGGCGGACGGACCGGGCGGCGGCTGATCCCGTTCCTCTATCTGCCCGGCATGGCGCTCCTCGCGCTCCAGCTCGACCTCGGGCTGACCAACGGGCGGTGGATCTTCGGCACGCCCACGGACGCCCGGCTCCAGCTCCTCGACCGGGTGGAGATGGCGCAGCTCGCGATCTTCGCCCTGGCCTCGGTCGCCCTGCTCGTGCGGCGGCTGGTCGTCCACCGCGGCTGGGAGCACCAGCGCCAGACCCAGTGGGTGGCGCTCGGCCTGGCCGGCGGTTACGTACCGTTCCTGGCCCTCTATGGCATCCCCTTCCTGCTCGGCTTCCACGCGCCGGAGGTGCTGCGGGCCGCCTCGGTCGTGCCGCTCGCCCTGGTGCCGGTGACGTTCGCCTACGCGATCCTGCGCTACAAGCTGTGGGACATCGAGGTCATCGTCCGCGACACGATCTCGCTCACCCTGACGCTGATGCTCGGCCTGATCGGCTTCTCGCTGGTCAACCTGGCGATCAACCGCGGGATCTCCCAGGAGCTGTCGCTGGCGCGCAATCTCCTGTCGTTCGCCTCGGGCCTGGGCATCGCCGGCCTGCTGGTGCCGACCCGGGCCGGCATCTCGTCGGCCCTGGAGCGCTTCCAGTACCGCGGCAAGTGGGGCAAGCGGCGGGCTTTGAACGAGCTCGGCCGCGAGCTGCTCTACGAGCGCGACTTCGGCCGCCTGTGCGACGCCCTGCTCCGCCAGATGGAGGAGGGGGTGGAGCTGGAGCGCGTCAACCTCTACATCTGCCAGGGCCCGGCGCTCGTGCCGGTGCGGCCGGCCGCGGACCTGCCGGTCCGGCTCGAAACCGATGCGCTGGGCGAGAGCTTCTGGCGCAAGGACGTGCTGGAGATCTCCGGCCTGGCCCTGCCGTTGGAGTCGCTGACGCCGATGCAGCAGCTCTTCATCGCGGGCTTCCGCTATGCCTTCCCGCTGACCGTGCGCGGGCGGGGCATCGGCATCGCCCTGGCCGGGTTCCGGCACGACCAGACGCCGCTCAACAGCGACGACTCGGAGCTGATCCGCCAGCTCCTGAACCAGGCTTCGCTCGCGATCGAGAACGCCCAACTCGTGGGCCAGCTCAGCCTGCGGCTCCAGGAGGTGCAGAGCCTCCAGCGCTACAGCGACGGGATCTTCGAGTCCTCGCCCGCCGGCATCGCGGTCCTGGACGAGGGTGACCGGGTGGTCTCGGCCAACGCCGCGTTCGGCACGGTCTCGGGCCTGCAGCGCGATCACCTGATCGGCCGGCCGCTGTCCGAAATCCTGCCGGTCTCGCCTCTGCCGGAGATGGGACGCGGGCCGGTCGAGGTGAGCTTCTGCGACCCGGCCGGCCGCGAGCGCCATCTCCAGGTGAGCCTCGCGGCGTTCGACTCGCAGTCGGAATCGGAGGATACCGCCGGGAAGCCCGGGCGGCCGCTGCGCGTTCTGGTGGTTCACGACGTCTCGGAGCGCGTGGCCATGGAGAACGCCCTCAAGGAGCAGGACCGGCTGGCGGCGCTCGGGATGCTCGCGGCCGGCGTGGCGCACGAGGTGAACACGCCGATCACCGGCATCTCCAGCTATGCCCAGATGCTCCTCTTGGACATCCCCGAGGACCACCCGCACCACGAGATCCTGAAGAAGGTGGAGCGGCAGACCTTCCGCGCGGCGCGCATCGTCAACAACCTCCTGGAGCTCGCCCGCGACCGGCCCAAGGAGCGCGGGCCGGTCTCGATCGTGCCGCTGCTCACCGAGTGCGTGGACCTGCTCGGCGAGCGCCTGGAGAAGAAGCGGATCGAGATTGCCTGGGATCTACCCGACGAAGACGTCGTGGTCCTGGGCTGCGACGGCGAGCTCCAACAGGTGTTCACGAACCTGATCGTCAACGCGTTCGACGCCATGAGCGGCCACCCGGGATGTACCCGCGGCGGCCGGCTCACGATCCGCGTGGAAGCTGAAGCAGACAAGGCGCTGGTGTCCATCCAGGACACCGGCCCGGGCATCCCGCCCGAGAAGCTCGAAGCGATCTTCCAGCCCTTCTACTCGACCAAGCTCAACCGCGGCGGCACGGGCCTCGGCCTCTCCATCAGCTCCGAGATCGTGCGCCGCCACGGCGGACGGCTGGAGGCCGAGAGCCGGCCCGGCGAGGGCGCCTGCTTCCGCGTCGAGCTTCCTACGGCATGAACGTCCTGATCATCGACGACGAGGAGGTCCTCCAGGACGTCCTGACGGCCCTGCTCAGGAAAGAGGGGCACCAGACCCAGTCCGCCTTCTCCGGCGAAGAGGGGCTGGAGATGCTCGACCGCGAGGAGATCGACCTCGTCCTCCTCGACCTCATGCTGCCGGGCATGCACGGCATGCAGGTGCTGCGCGAGATGCGGCGCAAGCACCCGGACGTGGTGGTGGTCGTGATCACCGCCTTCTCCTCGATCGAGAGTGCCATCGAGGCCATGCGCGAGGGCGCGTTCCACTACATCCCCAAGCCGTTCAAGAACGAGGAGGTGCTGCTCACCCTGCGCAAGGGGCTGGAACAGCGCCGGCTCACGAACGAGAACAAGTCGCTGCGCGAGCAGCTCCGCCAGCGCTTCGGGTTCGACAACATCATCGGCAAGAGCAAGCCGATGCAGCAGGTCTACGAGCTGATCCAGCTCGCGGCGCCCGCCAAGAGCAACATCCTGATCCTCGGCGAGAGCGGCACCGGCAAGGAGCTGGTCGCGAAGGCGATCCACCACCATTCGCGGCGCGCGCACGGGCCGTTCGTGACCGTCAACTCGGGCTCGATGCCGGCCGATCTGCTGGAGAGCAACCTCTTCGGCCACCTGCGCGGCGCCTTCACTGGCGCGGTGGCCAACAAGAAGGGGCTGTTCGAGATGGCGAGCACCGGCTCGATCTTCTTCGACGAGATCGGCAACATCCCGATCGACACCCAGTCGAAGCTGCTGCGGGTGATCCAGGAGCGCGAGTTCATGCGCCTGGGCGGGATTGAGACGATCAAGGTGGACGTGCGGATCATCGCCGCCACGAACGCCGACCTCGACGCCATGGTGCAGCAGGCGACGTTCCGCGAGGACCTCTTCTACCGGCTGAACGTGATCACCATCACCCTGCCGCCGCTGCGCAAGAGGACCGAGGACATCCCGCTGCTCGCCCAGCACTTCCTGGCCCACTACGCGCGAGACAACGAGAAGGTCATCCGCGAGATCTCGCCCCAGGCCATGGAGGCCATGCTCGACTACCACTGGCCGGGCAACGTGCGCGAGCTCGAAAACGTGATCGAGCGCGCGGTCGTGCTCTCCACCGGCGAGTCGCTCGGGGTGGACCTGCTCTCACCGTCCGTGCGCCACCCTGAGTCGGCCGGCCTGCCGCCGCCGGTGCTGCCGGCCAACGGCATCGCCTTCAAGGAGGCGGTGAGCGAGTACGAGCGCCAGATCATCATCAAGGCCCTCCAGGCCTCGAATGGCGTTCAGAAGCGGGCCGCGGAGCTGCTCCAGGTCAAACCCACGACACTTCATGAGATGATGAAAAGGCTCAACATCTCCTCCGAGAGCCTCGTCACCACTTGAGCATTGTGATCTGATCCAACTGATTCCTTCGCCGGATCCCTCCCGGCGAGCGAGGGCTAGAAACGTCATGTCCCGGTTTCCCAGATTCGTGGTCCTGGCCGCGGTGGCCGCGGTGACCGCGTTGGTGCAGCTCACCTTGTGCGCCAGTGCCGGTCTTGCTCAGTCTTCCTCCCTGATCGCGCCGCTCTCGGCCGGCGAGGTCCTGGACTTTCCCCAGGTGGACGCGCGGGTCCCGCGGCCCGACGCCGTGCTGGGCTATTCGCTCGGCGCCCGGTTCACGCACTGGGACCGGATCGTCGACTACCTGAAGCAGATGGCCGCGGCCTCGCCGCGGGTCAAGCTCGTGGAATACGGCCGCACCTACGAAGGCCGGCCGCTCGTGCTGCTCGCGATCAGCAGCCCGGAGAACATCCAGCGGCTCGAAGAGATCCAGCAGGCCCATCAGCGCCTCGCGGACACCACCGGCCTGTCGGAGAGCGACCGCGAGCGCCTCCTGCGGCAGACGCCGCTGGTGGTCTGGCTGGCCTACGGTGTCCATGGCAACGAGTCGTCCTCGGCCGAGGCGGCCATGGGCGTGGCCTGGCTGCTGGCCGCGGGCCAGGGCGAATTCGGGAAGATGCTCGACGACATGGTCGTCCTGATCGATCCGCTGGAGAACCCGGACGGCCGGGAGCGCTATGTGAGCAGCTACGAGCAGCGCCGGGGTGCCGAGCCGAACCCGCGCCGGGCCGCGGCCGAGCACTCCGAGCCCTGGCCGGGCGGGCGCCAGAACCACTACGTGATCGACCTCAACCGCGACTGGGCCTGGGCCTCGCAGCAGGAGACGCGCTACCGCATCGCGGCCTACCGCTCGTGGGAGCCGCAGGTGTACGTCGATTTTCACGAGATGGGCAGCGAGTCGAGCTACTTCTTCCCGCCCGCGGCGGAGCCCATCCATCCGCAGATCGACCGGCGGGTGGTCTCCTGGTTGGAGACCTTCGGCCGCGGCAACGCCGAGGTGTTCGACAAGCTCGGCTGGATCTACTTCAAGGGCGAGAACTACGACCTCTTCTATCCCGGCTACGGCGACTCGTACCCCAGCCTGCGCGGCGCGGTGGGCATGACCTACGAGATGGCCGGCGGCGGGCGCGGCGGCCTGTCGCTGGCCCTGCCGGACGGCACGTTCCTCACCCTGGCCGACCGCGTGGCCCGCCACCTGACCACCTCGCTCGCCACGCTGCGCACGGCCTCGGCGAACAACCGGAGGCTGATGGAGGACTACGTCGCCAACCGGCTCAAGGCCGCCTCGGACCCGCGCGTCTACCTCTGGTCCGGCGACCAACAGGAGGCGCGCGCCCTAGCCGACCTCCTGCTTCTGCACGGGGTCCGGGTCCACCAGACCGCGCAGGCCGTGGACATCCCGGTACGGAACCTGAACGGCGACGGCGAGGAGTCGCCGCGCCGCTTCCCGGCCGGAAGCTACGTGGTCTCGACCACGCAGCCGCTCGGCAACCTGATCGAGGCGCTCCTGGAGCGTGAGTCGCCGATGAGCGAGAGCTTCGTCGAGCGCCAGCGCCGACGCCTCGAGCAGAACATGAACCAGCAGTTCTACGACATCACGGCCTGGTCGCTCCCCTACGCCTTCAACGTGGAGACCTGGGTGGCGTCCTCCTCGCCGGGCAACCTGCGGTCGGTGCCGGAGGTCTCCGGAGGAATCTCCGGCGGACAGGGAGAGACCGACCTCGGCTACGTGGTGCCGCCGCAGGGCATCGCCTCGTACCGCCTCGCCGCCGAGCTTCAGAAGCGGAAGATCGTCCACCGTGTGGCCATGGGCAGTCTGTCCACCGGAGGCGAGCTGCCGGCCGGCACCCTGTTCATCCCGCGCCGGGGCAACCCGGGTAACCTGCGCGAAACGCTCCAGTCCCTCCTCAAAGAAGACGGGCTCACGGCGCAGGCGATCACCTCGTCCTTCGCGATGAAGGGTCTCTCCCTGGGCTCGAACGACGTGGAGGCGGTCAAGCCGGCGCAGGTCGGCCTGCTGAGCGGCACGGGCGTGGACGCGACCTCGTTCGGCTACCTCTGGCACCTGCTCGACCAGGAGATCGGGCTGGCGCACGACCGGCTCGACCTGGCGCAGCTCGCACAGGTGGACCTCTCGGAGCTGGACGTGGTGGTGATGCCGAGCGGGGCCTACGAGGATACGGTGAGCCCGCGCGCCCGCGAGGCGCTGGACGCCTGGGTCAAGTCGGGCGGCGTGCTGGTGGCGATCGGCGACGCGGTCGAGTGGCTCCAGAAGCACGAGATGACCGGCATCAAGAGCTGGGAGCCCGAGAAGAAGAGCGAGGCCGATTCCGATCCCGAGAGCAGCGAGACCGCGGTCGAGAAGAGCCTGGCCTCGCGGCCGATCTTCACCCCCGGGGCGATCCTCGCCACGGAGATGCAGCCGAACCACCCGCTGACCCTGGGTCTGCGCACGTCGCCCATGGTGCTCTACGAGGGCACGGTGGTCCTGAAGCCCACCGGCGATCCGCGCAAGGACGTGCTCCTGGCCAAGGGCGACTCGCCGGTGGTCGCCGGCTTCGCCTGGCCCGAAGCCGAGGAGCGCCTCGCCGGCTCGCTCCTGGTCGGCATGGAGACCCGCGGCAAGGGCGGCGTGGTGGTCTTCGCGCAGGACCCCGCCTTCCGCCTCTTCTGGCGGGCCACCACCCCGATCCTCCTCAACGCCCTCCTCTACGGTCCGAGCACGGGGGTAGGCGGGCGGTTCTAGCTCCAGGCCCAGGTTGATCCCGCTGCATGATGCTCCTACATGATAGAATAAGCCATGCCTTCGCCCTCCAATGTCTCCGTCGTGACCGAGCGCGGCCAGGTCTCCATTCCCTCGCAGCTCCGCCGAGAGCTTGGGCTCGAAAAAGGCCGCAAGCTCCTGTGGGAGAAGCTCGGCGAGCATGAGATCCGCGTCGTGATCCTTCCCGAGGTCGAACCGCGAGGCGCGCGGGCGATGCTGGGTTTCGCCCGCCGCTTCCGCTCTACCCGGAGCACTCGGGACTGGATGAACGATTTGCGGGACGGCGAGACCTGATGGCCTGGGTGGTCGACACCTGCATGCTCATCGACGTGCTGGAGGATGACCCCAAGTTCGGAGAGTCCTCGGCTCTCACGCTCGATGCGCATGCGGAGGACGGACTGGTGGTCTGTCCGGTGAGCTATGCCGAGTTGTCTCCTGCATTTCAGGGCGACCGTTCGCTTCAGGACGAATTCCTGGGTGGAGTCGGCGTCGATTGGCGGCAGGACTGGCTCTGGGAAGACACCTTGCGGGCCCACGAGGCATGGAATGGCTTCGTCCAGCGCAAGAGAGCCGGCCAGTTGCCAAAGAGACCGCTCGCGGACATCCTGATCGGCGCCTTCGCCCTGCGTTACCAGGGACTGATCACCCGGAACCCGGACGACTTCAAGTCCGTATTCCCTGGCCTCGTCTTGAGAGGCCCCCTCCAACAGTAGCGAATGTGGCCATGGATGACAGCATCCGCACCGGCAACGACCGCATCCCCCCGGGCCAGTACACGACCGAGAAGTGGCCCGTGCTCACCTACGGCGACACGCCGCGGATCGAGCCCGAGGACTGGTCCATCCGGCTGTTCGGCAAGGTCGCGGAGGAGGCGACGCTGAGCTGGAAGCAGTTCCAGGCGCTCCCCCGGGTCCGGATCACCGCGGACTTCCACTGCGTGACCCACTTCTCGACCCTGGACAATGCCTGGGAAGGGGTCGCGACCCGGGAGCTGCTGCGCCAAGTGCGGATCGACCCGGAAGCCTCGCACGTCATGATTCACTGCTATGGCGGGTACACCACGAACCTGCCGCTGGAGGACTTCCTCTCCGAGCACGCGCTGCTGGCCGACCGCCACGGCGGCCAGCCTTTGGACCGCGACCACGGCGGCCCGGTGCGGCTGGTGGTCCCTCATCTCTACGCCTGGAAGAGCGCCAAGTGGATCCATGGCGTCGAGCTACTGGACGCCGACCATCGCGGCTTCTGGGAGCGCAACGGCTATCACACCTACGGCGATCCCTGGCAGGAGGAGCGCTTCAGCTCCCAGGAGACCCGCGAAGCTCACCAGGTCCGGCGCCGCGCCAAGGAGCTGGGTTTGAAGCTGGACGGGTAGCTTTCGCGGCCTGCCGGACCGAGAACCCCCTGCCCCGGGTTGAAACCCGGGGCTACACGCCAGCGCCCACAAGGGGCGCTCGGGAGAGGGCCTCTGCAGCTTGAGATCCTCGGCCAGCGCCAGCCGACCCCTCCCGGCAACGCCCCGCTCCCGCCCGGCGTATACTTACCTGAGTCTTTTCGGCCTCCGGGCCTTGATTCCTATGAGTTGCAGCAACTTTCCGTGGAAACCGCAAGTGGGGGCAAGACTCGCGGACGCGGTGGATGAGCCGCGCTCCCAAAGGGGGTCCGACATGATGGATGTTTTCCGTTCCTGGTGGAGGGGGCCGCTCGCAGCCGCCCTGGTTCTCGCGACCGTTCTCCCCGCCTCGCAGGCCGTCGCGCAGTTCTCCGAAAGCACCCAGGTGCTCGTGGTCGAGGTCCCCGTCCAGGTCGTGGGCAAGGACGGCGAGCCCGTGCGCGGGCTCACCGCCAACGACTTCGAGGTCTTCGAAGGGCGCAAGAAGCTCCCCGTCACCGGGTTCGAGGTGCTCGACCTCAAGACGTCCGAGCAGGCCGACACGCGGATGCCCACCGCCGCCCGCCGGCACTTCATGATGCTGTTCGACCTGTCGTTCTCCGAGCCGCAGGCCATCCTCAAGGCCCGCACCGCGGCCGAGAGCGTGCTGCAGACTCTCCACCCGACCGATCTGGTCGCCGTGGCCACCTACAGCGAGAGCACCGGGCCGCAGCTCGCACTCGGGTTCACCCCCGACCGCAACCAGGTGCGGGCCGCCCTCCAGACCCTCGGCCTGCCCAAGCTCGTGGAGCGCTCGCCCGACCCCCTGAGGCTCGTCCTGACCGAGCAGGAGGCCGCGATGGCGGCGCCCACCACCGAGGCCGGCGAGAAGCGGGGCCAGGCGGCGCAGGAAGAGGCCCTCCTGGAGCAGCTCCAGACCTTCGCCAACGCGTCCGACAAGGCCAATCAGGTCGTCCTCCAGAACAAGGTCAAGGCGCTCACCCGCACGTTCACGGACCTCGCCCGCGTCATGGCCGGCATCCAGGGCCGCAAGTACGTGGTCTATCTCTCCGAGGGCTTCGACAGCAATCTCCTCCAAGGCACCGCCAGTACCGAGGACCAGGCCAAGATGAGCGAGTCGGCCATGTCCGGCGAAATCTGGGACGTCGACTCCGACGCGCGGTTCGGCAACACCTCGTCCAACAACGCGGTCGAGGGGATGCTCGAGTCGTTCCGCCGCGCCGACTGCACCATCCAGGCCGTGGACATCGGCGGCCTGCGCGGCTCCGGCGAGGTCCAGGGCGCCGCCGCGGGTCGCGGCAAGGACGCCCTCCTCCAGATGGCGAAGGGCACCGGCGGCGAGCTGTACGAGAACTTCAACGACCTCTCCGCCGCCATGGGCAAGATGCTGGAGCGCACCAGCGTCACCTACGTGCTCGCGGTCCAGCCGGAGTCGGTCAAGTCGGACGGCACCTACCACAAGCTGCGGGTGGAGCTGAAGAACGGCAAGTCGGGCCGTGTCATCCACCGCCCCGGCTATTACGCGCCCAGGCCCATGGCCCAGCAGAACCTCATGGAGCGGCTGCTCAGCGCGGCCAGCGAGGTGATGAACGGCGAGGAGTCGGGCTCGGTCTCGGCCGCGGTCATGGCCGCGCCCTTCCGGGTCTCCGGCACCGAGAGCGCCTATGTACCGGTGGTGATCGAGGTGGACGGCCCCAGCCTCATCGCCGGCAAGCAGGGCGCCACGATGCCGACCGAGATCTTCGTCTACGCCATGGACCAGAACGGCAGCGTGCAGGACTTCCTCACGCAGACGCTCGGCCTCGACATGACCAAGGTCGAGGGCACGCTCCGCCAGAGCGGCCTCAAGTTCTTCGGCCACCTGGAGCTGCCGCCCGGCAAGTACTCGATCCGCACGCTGGTGCGCAACGGCAACACCGGCAACTACGGCCTGCGCATCATCCCCCTGGAGGTGTCGGCCGCGACCGAGGCCGGCCCGGTGCTGCTGCCACCGTTCTTCCCCGAGGCCCCCGGCAAGTGGCTGATGATCCGCGAGCAGGGCCGCGACACCAAGAACGTGCCCTATCCCTTCATGGCCAAGGACCAGCCGTACATCCCGTCGTCGATGCCGGTGCTCGGCGCCGGCCAGGAGGCCGCGGTGTCGCTGGTGGGCTACAACCTGGGGTCCGGCGACGTGCAGGTGAAGACGCAGATCTTCGGCCCCGACGGCAAGGAGGTCGCGCCGGGCGAGATGAAGGTGGTCGGCCGCGAGAGCTCGCCGGGCGGTGGTCCGGACCGGCTGCAGGCCACGTTCAAGGCGCCTTCGCTCCAGCCCGGGCAGTACACGCTCCGGGTCACGCTGTCGGCTGGCGGCCAGGCGGACACCAGTACGGCCAGGTTTGTGGTGAAGGGGTAGGCGAAGAGAGCCCCCTCTCCCCCGGCACGGGGGAGAGGGCCGGGGAGAGGGGGGACGGGATCAATTGGCGCGGTTCATCGCGCCCGGCACACCTGATTCAAAGGAGGCGTTTCATGCGACTGGCGTTCGGCATCCCGATCCTTCTCACCGCGACCCTGGCGGTCCCGACGGCCCAGGCTCAGAAGAGCCAGGGCTTCTCCGAGACCACGGAGGTCGTGGCGGTCGAGGTGCCGGTCCAGGTGATCGGGAAGGATGGCGAGCCCGTCCGCGGGCTCACCGCCGACGACTTCGAGGTGTTCGAAGGGCGCCGGAAGATGCCGGTCACCGGCTTCGAGGTCGTGGACCTGGAGGTCCCGACCACCGCCGCCCGCGCCGCCGCCGTCCCCGCCGCCGCCCGCCGGCACTTCCTCCTCCTCTTCGATCTCTCGTTCTCCGAGCCCAAGTCGATCGTCAAGGCCCGGGAGGCGGCCCGCAACCTGGTCCTGGGCCTCCACTCGTCCGACCTGGTCGCGGTCGCCAGCTATCACGCCTCCACCGGTCCCCAGTTGGTGCTCGGCTTCACCTCGGACCGCCGGCAGGTGGACACCGCCCTGGAGCAGGTCGGGATGGACACCGGCAAGCCGAACGATCCCCTGCGGCTGGTCATGCGCCGGGGGACGGGCCGGGGACGGCCGGTCCAGGCCGCCTCGCCGAACGTGGCCGGTACGGTCGAGAGCCAGGACTACCGCGCCGGCTCGGCCGACACCATCGCGGCCTACAACGACAAGCTCTCCAACAGCATGGGCTCCGGCGACATGGAGAGCCAGAAACGGGATGTCACCGCTCTCACCCGCTCGTTCGCCGACCTCGCCAAGGTCATGGGCGGCGTGCAAGGCCGCAAGTACGTGGTCTATCTCTCGGAGGGCTACGACAGCCGTCTGCTCCAGGGCACCACGGACCAGGCCCGGGTGGACGAGATGTCCGCCGCCTCAGCCTCGGGCGAGATGTGGAACGTGGACAGCGAGGAGCGCTACGGCAGCACCAAGACCGCCAACGACGTGGAGCGGATGCTGGAGGAGTTCCGCCGCGCCGACTGCGTGATCCAGGCGGTGGACATCGGCGGCCTGGAGGCCGGCGCCGAGGTGGGCAAGCGCCGGACCGGGGGCAAGGACAGCCTGCTCCAGATGGCGAAGGGCACCGGCGGCGAGCTCTACGAGAACCTCAACGATCTCTCCTCGGCCATGGACACGGTGCTCAAGAAGACGAGCGTCACCTACGTCCTGGCCTTTCAGCCCGAAAAGCTCAAGTTCGACGGCTCGTACCACAAGCTGCGGGTGGAGCTGAAGGATGCGAAGGGGGCCCACATCCTCCACCGTCCCGGCTATTACGCGCCGAAGCCGTTCTCCGAGCGCAACCCGTTCGAGCGCCTGCTCGACGCGAGCACCCGGGTGATGAGCGGCGAGGAGGCCGGCACCCTCGGCATCTCGGTGCTGGCCGCGCCGTTCCGGGTCTCCAGCGAGGGGCTGGCCTACGTGCCGGTGGTGATCGAGATCGACGGCCCCGGCCTGATCGCCGGCATGCAGTCCGGCACCTCCCGCTCAGTACCGGCCGAGATCTACGTCTATGCCTTCGACGCGGCCGGCGCGATCCCGGACTTCGTGACGCAGACGCTCGGTCTGGACCTGGGGAAGGTCGAGCCCACGCTGCGCCAGAGCGGCCTCAAGTTCTTCGGCCACCTGGATCTCTTCCCCGGCACCTACTCGCTGCGCGTGCTGGTGCGCAACGGCTCGACCGGCGCCTACGGCCTGCGGGTGGCTTCGCTCACGGTGCCGGACCCGGTCGAGGGAGATCCGGTGCTCCTGCCCGCCTTCTTCCCCGAGGCACCCGGCAAGTGGCTCATGGCCCGCGAGGTGGTGCCGGCCGGCGAGAAGACGCCGCCCTATCCCTTCATGGTCAAGGACCAGCCGTTCATCCCGGCCTCCAAGCCGGTGCTCGCGCTGGGCCAGCCCGCGGCGGTTTCGCTCATGGGCTACAATCTTGCGCCCGGCAACCTCGAGGTCCGCTCGGAGGTGCTCTCCGCGGACGGCAAGGAGGTCGGCTCCGGCGCGATCCAGGTCCTGGAGCGCGAGACCGGCGGGGTGGACCGCCTCAAGGGGACGTTCCAGCCGCCCGCCCTGGAGCCCGGCGAGTATCTCCTCCGGGTCACGCTGACCGACGCCGACGGCGGCACCGGCACCAGCACGACCCCATTCGTGATCGCCAAAAAGACAAGCTGAGAGGTTTTGATGTCGTACCGATCCCCGACCGCAATCACCACCCTGGCCCTCGTCTCCCTGCTCACCTCCCCCCTGACCAGCCGCGCCGCCGAGCAGCAGGGATTCGCGGACGTCACCGAGGTGGTGGCGGTCGAGGTGCCGGTCCAGGTGATCCGCGACGGCGAGCCGGTGCGCGGGCTCACGGCCGACGACTTCGAGATCTACGACGGCCGCAAGAAGATGCCCATCACCGGCTTCGAGGTGCTGGATCTCCAGACGGCTCCCGCCGAGAAGCCCGAGGCCAGGCGTCAACC
>DATANP010000384.1:0-3538 GCA_036266195.1 Thermoanaerobaculia bacterium
TTCGGCAACCAGCGCACGCGCGACGGCGCCGAGAGCCTGGAGATCGGGACCGACGCGTTCGTGGTCAAGCACTCGTGGATCCTCGGCAACTTCCTGAACGAGGCGGCCGGCACCGCGCAGACGCTGCAGTGGGCTCCGACCGCGCTCGCCTCCGACACGCCGCGCCTCAACTACATCGGCATTCTCGACGTCGGCGGCAAGGACGCGACGCAGGACTTCAAGCAGGACAAGATCGGCCTGCGCGACGACGTTTCGACGTCTTTCGAATGGCGCGGCACCCATACGGTCAAAACCGGCCTGTCCTACAACTGGCTGGACTACAAGGTCACCAAGCAGACGTTCGAAAACGGCCTGTTCGAGTTCCGCAGCGACGAGGGCTGGCAGTTCCCGTTCCAGGCCCGCATCGGCTTCGGAGATCCCACGCTGGAGTTCGACAACCAGCAGGCCGGCCTCTATCTCCAGGACGACTGGCAGGTCGGCAACGTGACGCTGAACCTCGGAGTCCGGTGGGATTACGAATCGAACATGATCAACAACGACTACCGGACTCCGCCGGAGCTGGTGTCGGCCCTTCAGAACGCCTGCCGCACCTACGGCTCGCCGGTGGGTGGGCAGACCACCTGGTGTCTGCGCGACTTCCTCGATATCGATCGATTCACCACGGACGGCAACGATCGCGACCCGTACTACGGGATGATCCAGCCGCGGCTGGGCTTCGCCTGGGACGTGCGCGGCAACGCCAAGACCGTGGTGTTCGGCGGCTGGGGCAAGTATTACGACCGCGTCAACCTGAACGACATCTTCGACGAGCAGTACCGGCAGCAGTACAAGATCTATTCGTTCTGCTTCTCGGCCGACGGCTCGCCCGCGCCGAACTGCGGCGTACCGGCGATCGCGTGGCGTCCGGAGTACCAGTCGGCCGAGGCGCTGCGGCAGCTCGTGGCGCGCGGCCAGGCGCCCGGCCCCGAAATCTTTCTCACCGACAACGAGATGCGGCCGCCGCGGTCCGACCAGTGGACGCTCGGCCTGCGCCAGCAGCTCGGCAACTGGCTCTCCTCGCTCTCCTACGTGGGCGTGCGGGGCTACAACAACATGATGTATTTCTTCGCCGACCTGCCCCCGGGCACCAGCTTCAACGACCGCTTCGGCAACAACGTGTCGGTGCCGGGCTATGCCCGCGTGTTCTACACCTCCACGGCGCGGCGCACCTGGTATGACGGGCTTCTTCTCAACCTCGACCACCCGATGATCAACCGGTGGGGCTTCAACCTCGCCTACACCTACGCCAAGGCCAAGCAGACCGGCACCGACAACCCGGGCGAGGGCGTGGCGTTCGGCGCGTTCGACTATCTCAACCCGGAAAGCCTTTACAAGTTCCCGGGCACGAACGACGAGCGCCATCGCCTTGTGGCGAGCGGCATCGTGCGACTGCCGGCGCGGTTCACGGCTTCGTCGATCATCACGCTCGGCTCGGGCGTTCCGTTCACGGTCTTCGACGACTCGACGGCGCCGTTCACCGTGCGCTGGAACGAGGGGCGGCCGGACAAAAAGGATTTCATCATCCCGGATGCCTGGACCTACCGCAGTGTCGACATGCGGCTGGAGTGGCAGGCGCCGCCGATCGCGGACGTGGCGAGCGTCAGTCTGATCGCCGAGGGTTTCAACGTCTTCAACTTCGACAACTACGGCTGCTTCGAAAGCTTCAAGCCGCGGCTGCCGGCCGTGAACGCGCGGTTCGGCGAGCCCAACTGCCAGTTCAATACCCGCCGCTTCCAGGGCGGTGTTCGAGTGGGGTTCTGAGTTGGAAAGGGCCGGCGGTTCTCTCCTGCTCCTGTCAGTCTTGCTCCTGGCAGGTGTGGGTTGCGCGCCGCCGGCCCGTACTTTCTCACCTGATCCTCCGGCCTTCACACCCCTCCAACTCGAGGCGCTGCAGGAGCGGACGTTCCGCTACTTCTGGGACCTTGCGAATCCCGGGAACGGCCTGGTTCCCGATCGGTGGCCGACCCCCTCGTTCTCCAGCATCGCCGCGGTCGGCTTTGCCCTTACTTCTTATCCGATCGGCGCCGAGCACGGATGGATCACGCGAGAGCAGGCCCGCGACCGCGTTCTTCTCACGCTCGATTTCTTTTTGAAGGCTCCCCAGGGACCGGCTGCCCAGGGCATGACCGGCTACAAGGGTTTCTACTATCACTTCCTGGACATGCGGACCGGCCAGCGATTCGAAACGGTCGAGCTGTCCACGATCGACACGACGCTCCTCGCGGCCGGCGCTCTGTTCTGCCAGTCGTATTTCGATCGTCCTGACGAGCAGGCGGTCCGCGACAAGGCGGAGGAGCTCTACCGCCGCATCGACTGGACCTGGATCCAGCCGCGTCCGCCGCTGGTCTCGATGGGTTGGACTCCGGAGAACGGTTTTCATACTTATGACTGGCGCGGCTACAACGAGGCGATGATTCTTTACGTGCTCGCCCTCGGCTCGCCCACGCATCCGATCGATCCGGCGGCCTGGGAGGGTTTTACGAGCACGTACAAGTGGAACACCTTCCAAGGCCAGGAGCACGTGAATTTCGCGCCGCTCTTCGGCCATCAGTATTCACACTCGTGGCTCGACTTCCGCGGCATCCAGGATGCCTACATGAAGAGCCGCGGGATCGATTACTTCGACAATGCCCGCCGTGCCACGCTTTCGCAGCGGGCCTATGCGATCGACAACCCGGGCCGCTTCAAGGGCTATGGCGAGAACGTCTGGGGTCTGACCGCCTGCGACGGGCCGCTCGACGGGGATTTGACGATCGACGGCCGGAACGTTCACTTCATGACCTATGCCGCGCGCGGCGCCGCCGCGGGTGAGATCCGCGACGACGGGACGATCGCGCCCACGGCCGCGGCTTCGTCGATCGCGTTTGCGCCCGAGATCGTGATCCCCGCCATCGAGGAGATGCAGCGCCGCTGGGGCGCGCACCTGGTGTCGAAGTACGGCTTTCTCGATTCGTTCAACCCGACTCTCAACATGCCCACCAAAACGAGGCACGGACATGTCGTGCCGGGGGTGGGCTGGTTCGACGGCGACTATCTCGGGATCGATCAAGGGCCGATCGTGGTGATGATCGAAAACCATCGCAGCGAGCTGGTCTGGAAGACGATGCGCCGCAACCCGCACATCGTCCGCGGCCTGCGCCGCGCCGGATTCAGTGGGGGCTGGCTGGAGTGAAGCGCTGGCTGGTCCTTCTCGTCTTCCTGGCCGGCTGCGCGGACGAGCGGGACCGGCCGCTTCAGTTCTGGGGTCTGGGCCGCGAAGGAGAAGAGGCGCCGAAGATCCTGCCGGCGAATGTGGACACCCAGCAGATCCCCTGGACCGCCGCGCACGAGAAGATCCTGACCGCGTTCGTGGGCAACTCCTCGCCGGACATCGGGCAGGTCGGCAACACCTGGATTCCCGAGCTGTCCGCGATCGGCGCAATCGAGCCGCTCGATGAATATCTCAAGGATTCGAAGGTCGTTTCGACGGCCGACTACTTCCCCGGCATCTGGGACACGA
>DATANP010000385.1:0-2261 GCA_036266195.1 Thermoanaerobaculia bacterium
GCCTACGCCCGTTTTGCACCCCCAGAGAACCGGCCGCACCGTGCCCTCGGCCAGCTCGCACCGGCTCAAGCTCACGCCCGGCCACCGGAGATCAACCTCGCTGAGCACCGGATCCGCCGAAGACACGTCCTCGGCGGACTCATGCACGAGTACCACATCGCCGCCTGACAGCCCACGGTGTAACGAAGAGACGCAGATCACCACGACGATCGAGTATTCGAGCCCAACAGGTCAAGAGGCAGCTTCGGTCCTCCAGGCGCGGACACGCCGACCGGCCCATGAAGAGCCAGGGTCAAGGCGCCAGGACACGCTCAACTCGCAGCCGCCCGCGCTCATGGCCGCGGCGCTCGACCTCGTCGCGCCCTTCCTCACCCGCCTCGTCTCGCGGGGATGACAGGGCGCGGCAGCCCCGCTATCAGCTTGGCTCGCTCGGATTCTCCTCGCGCCACATCCGCTCGGATGGCAGCCGCCAGGCGTGCGGGGCGATCAGTTGGTGGATCGCGTTCGGGCCCCAGCTCCCGGGCGCGTACGGCTTGACCGGCGGCGGGGCATCCAGCAGCGGGATCGATCTCTCCCAGAGGCTCTCGATGCCGTCCGCCGTGGTGAATAGCGTGTGGTCGCCGCGCATCGCGTCGAGGATCAACCGCTCGTACGCCTCCAGGACGTCGCCGGCGTAGTCGGTCTCCCCCGTTGAGAACTGCATGCTCAGCTTGTCGAGCTTCATCCCGGGGCCGGGCCGCTTGCCGTAGTAGGACAGCGAGACCTTGGACTCGTCGGCGAGGTCGAACGTCAGGTGGTCCGGACCAGCCGATCCGACCCCGGAGTCCGCCGGGAACATCGAACGTGGCGCCTCCTTGAACGCGATCGAGATGATCCGCATGCCCTCCGCCATTCGCTTTCCGGTGCGGAGGTAGAACGGGACCCCGGCCCAGCGCCAGTTGTCGAGCTCGCAGTGCACGGCGATGAACGTCTCGGTGTCGGAGTCGCGCGCGACCCCTTCCTCCTGGCGGTAGCCCCCGTACTGACCGCGCACCACGTACGAGGGTAGGACGGGCAGCAGGGACCGGAAGACCTTGTTCTTCTCCTCGCTGATCGAGGTCGGTTCGAGCGCGGTCGGTGGCTCCATAGCCACGAACGCCATCACTTGGAACAGGTGGGTGACGACCATGTCCTTGTAGGCGCCGGTATTTTCGTAGAAGTTGGCCCTGCCCTCCAGCCCGAGGCTCTCGGGGATGTCGATCTGGACGTGGTCGATGAAGTTCCGGTTCCAGATCGGCTCGAATAGCCCGTTGGCGAAACGCAGGGCGAGGATGTTCTGCGCCGCCTCCTTGCCGAGGAAGTGGTCGATGCGGAAGATCTGCGATTCGTCGAACGTTTGGTGCATCTGCGCGTTGAGCTCGACCGCGCTCTCCAGGTCGGTCCCGAACGGCTTCTCCATGACCACCCGGGAGTGCTCGACGAGCTTCGCCTCCCGCAGCATGTTGATCACATCGAGCGCGGCGGCGGGCGGCACGCTGAGGTAGTGCAGCCGCAGGCAGCCCTCGCCGAGCTGGTCCTCCGCCTCGGCGACCGCGGCCGCCAGCGTCTCCGGGCCCGCCGACCTCGGCACGTAGCGCAGGTTCGCGGCGAACTCCTCCCACTCCTCCGACTCGAGTTGCTCGCGGATCCGGCGTTCGAAGGCGACGGTCTTGAGGTGGCCGTACTCCGCCGCCGCGGCCTTGGCGAACGCCCGGAAGTCCTCGTCGCTCATCTCCTCCAGAGATGACCCGACAATCCTGATCGGCGGGGCGAGTTGCGACGCTGCCAGGTGCGCGAAGCCAGGCAGCAGCTTCCGACGCGCGAGGTCGCCGGTCGCCCCGAAAAGTACGATCACGTGGGGCGGGATGCGCTCGGACTCATTGCGATACTGACGTGAGCCCAGCGCGGCGTAGGCGTTGGTCTGCGCTCGGTAGGTGTCCACGACCCATCATGGCATCGATGTCGCCGCCCACGGAAGGGGTCGGGCAAGCCCGGCGTCGGCGGGGACGATCAGCGCTTCCTGCGGCGCTCACTCTTCGTGTCGAGGTATTGGAGCAACTCGCCTGCCGTAAGCTCGATCTCCTTGTGCCGCCACTCTGCGGCTCGGTACGAGCAGGCGATCAGCCCCATCCGGTGGACCCGACGGAAGTCGCCATACCGTGCGGAAGTCGCCATACCGTGCGGAACCACAATTTCCAACATCATGACAAAGCTTCATGTCTCCGACCGGGCCCAGGCGATCA